>NZ_RBKT01000001.1:6921466-7224533 GCF_003633685.1 Micromonospora pisi
GCAGCACCCCGAGTACGTTCACCACCGGGGCGGCGCCGTTGCGCAACCCGTGCCGCCACAACGCCCTCGGCAGGCTGTAGCCGAGCGACCGGGCGGTACGCAGATATTCCTGGCCGAGTACGTCGAGGGTGGCCGAGCGGACGTACCGGACCAGCAGTGACGCCTGCGCGATGGTGAGGGTGAGCACCGGCAGGACCAGTGACTCCACGGCGGCGCCCGGCTCCTGCCAACCGGCACGCGGGAAACCGCCGGGCGGCAGCAGCCGCCCCTGGACGGCGACCAGCCAGACGACCACGATGCCGACCCAGAAGATCGGCAGCGCGATGCCGAGCTGGGCCAGCCCGGAGACGGCGACGCCGGTGGCGTTACGGCGGCGCAGCGCGGCGAAGACCCCGACCGGTACGGCGACCAGGATCGAGGCGACGAACGCGCTCAGTGCCAGCGGCAGCGTCACCGGCAACCGGTCGAGGATCTGGTCCAGCACCGGCGTACGGGTGAAGAGGCTGTCGCCGAGGTGACCGGTGAGCAGCCCGCCGAACCAGTCGCCGTACTGGGTGAGCAGGGGGCGGTCGGTGCCGAGCTGGTGCCGGATCGCCTCGATCTGCTCCGGTGGCGAGCCGACCGCGAGCAGGGTGACGGCCGGGTCGCCGGGGAGCACCCGGAGCAGGAAGAAGACCGCCGAGCCGGCGAGGAAGAGCGAGCCGACCAGCCAGCCGAGCCGACGCAGCAGGTAGCGGAGCATCGTCACCGCCACCCCTGCCGGCGCTGCCCGGACCGGCGTCGGTCCAGGTGTGGGTACGGCCGGGGGCCGGCCGGTGACCCGGGGGAGCGGGTACCGGCCGGCCAGGAGGCGCTGACGGGGGACTCAGCGCTGCTTGCTGATCGGGGCGACATAGAAGCTGTCCGTGGTGAGGTTCTTCTGGTAGCCGCTGACCGCACTGGACGCGACCTTGATCGCCGGGTCGAGGAAGAGCCAGTCGCTCGCCGCGTCCTCGGAGATCTGCCGGGCCACCTTCTTCAACAGCTCGGTCTGCTCCGCCTCGGTGGCGGCCGTCTCGGACTGCTTCACCCACTGCTGGACCTGCGGGTTGTCGTACTGCCAGTAGAAGCTCGGGTCGCCGTACCAGACCAGGTCACGCTGGTTGACGTGGGTCATGATCGTGGCCTGGAAGTTGTGGTTGGAGTAGACCTTGTCGGTCCAGGTGGCGTCGTCGATCGGGTTCAGGTTGATCGTGATGCCGGCCTGGGCGAGCTGGCTCTTCAGCCCCTGCGCCACGATGTTGATCGAGTCGGACGGCACGTAGTCCACGGTGAAGGTGAGCCCGTTCGCGTACCCGGCCTTGGCCAGCAGCGCCTTGGCGCTCTCGACGTTGTGGTCGTCGATGCTGGTCAGGTCCTCGAACCAGGGGTCGGTCGGCGGCACCATCGAGCCGAGGATCTGCCCGCGTTCGGCCCAGACCGCGTTCAGCAGCGCCTTGCGGTCGGTCGCCTGGCGGATCGCCTTGCGTACGTCGACGTTGTTGAACGGGGCGACCGAGTCGTTGAAGTTGAACAGTTCCTTGGTGGTCGAGGTGCCCTCGACGACGGTGAACTCCGGCCGGTTCTCGAACTGGGGGAGCACGTCCGGCGAGGTCACCTGGGTCACCAGGTCGAGCTGGCCGGCGAGCAGGGCGTTGTTCTCGGCGGTGGTGTCCTTGAAGAAGCGGTACACCACCTCCTTGTTCTTCGGCGCCGTGCCCCAGTACTTGTCGTTACGGGTCAGGGTGATCGAGTCGCCCTGCTTCCAGCCGCCGACGGTGTACGGCCCGGTGCCGACCACGGTCGTCTCCGGGTTGCCGGCACCGGCCTTGGTCACCGCGGCCCCGGTGGCGGTGAGGTAGAAGAGGAACGACTGCGACCGCTGGCTGAGCCCGACCTTCACCGTGCTGTCGTCCGGCGCCTCGATCGTCTTCATGATCGAGAGGTCCTTCTTGCGGGCGCTGGTCGACTCGTCCGAGGTCACCCGCTTGAGGGTGGCGACCACGTCGGCGGCCTTGAGCGGGGTGCCGTCGGAGAAGGTCACGCCCGGCTGGAGGTGGAACGTGTAGGTCGTGCCCTCCGGCGAGACGTCCCAGGACTTCGCCAGCAGCGGCTCGACCTTGCCGTCGTCGGTGAGCACGGTCAGTCCCTCGACCACGTTGCGGAGCAGCACCTGGGCGTGGCCGGTGTTGCCGCCCTTGACGGTGTTCAGCGTGGTCGGTTCGTTCAGCGACCCGATGGTGATCGTCGCGTCCGGGTTCGCGCCGGCGGCGCCGCCCGACGGGCCGTCACCGGAGTTGGAGCAGGCGCTCAGCAGCAGGGCACCGATCGCGGCGCTCGCGGTCAGCAGGCTGAGTCGGCGGCGGAGATGGCGGCCGGGTGTCGTACGTCCCGGGGTGGGGCTGGGCATCTGTCGGCTCCAGGTAGTGGCGGATCACGATGGCGAAGATCAACATCGGGTGGGATGGATGACGCGGGGTGAGGCGGATCTGCGAGAGGTCCTACGCGTCGGCGCCGCGCTGCGCCGGGCCGGCCGAAAGGCGGCTGTGGCCGTACGGGGTCAAGCGGGGCGGGACGGTGGTGCTGACGACGAGACGGTCAGCGACAACAACAACAGCCGCGTACCGGCGCGACGCCGGTCATCGGCCCAGCGCACTGGGGCGGATACGCGACAGTCATGGGACCGACCCTACTCGCGGAACCGAATTCCCTACCAGACCGATCGGAGTAATCTTGACCACGTTCCGACGGGATACCCCGTGGTCGCTGTGGCCGATCGGGGTGGTGCGGGGGAGGGCCCGGGACGCGCCGAGCCGCCCTGACAGAATGCAGGGGCAACGTCCTGGACCCATGAGGAGAGCCCTGTCGTGATCCGTACCCATGACGCCGGAAGCCTGCGCGCGACGCACGCCGGCAGCACGGTGAAGCTCGCCGGCTGGGTGGCCCGCCGCCGCGACCACGGCGGCGTGATCTTCGTCGACCTGCGGGACGCCTCCGGCGTGGTGCAGGTGGTGTTCCGCGAGGACATGGAGTCGGCCCACGCGCTGCGCAACGAGTTCTGCGTCCTGGTCACCGGTGAGGTCACCCGCCGTCCCGAGGGCAACGACAACACCGAACTGCCGACCGGTGAGATCGAGGTCACCGCCACCGAACTGGTGGTCCTCTCCGAGGCCGCGCCGCTCCCGCTGCCGGTGGACGACCAGGTCGTCGCCGGCGACGACATCCGCCTGCGCTACCGCTACCTCGACCTGCGTCGCAGCGGCCCGGCGAACGCCATGCGGCTGCGCTCCAAGGCCAACCAGCTCGCCCGGAGCGTGCTGCACGAGCGCGACTTCCTGGAGATCGAGACCCCGACCCTGACCCGGTCGACGCCCGAGGGTGCCCGCGACTTCCTGGTGCCGGTCCGGCTCCAGCCCGGTTCCTGGTACGCGCTGCCGCAGTCCCCGCAGCTGTTCAAGCAGCTGCTGATGGTCGGCGGCATGGAGCGCTACTACCAGATCGCCCGCTGCTACCGGGACGAGGACTTCCGCGCCGACCGGCAGCCGGAGTTCACCCAGCTCGACATCGAGATGTCCTTCGTCACCGAGGACGACGTGATCGACCTCGGTGAGGCGATCGTCCGCAAGCTCTGGAGTGAGCTGGCCGGACACCAGATCAGCTCGCCGATCCCACGCATCACCTGGCACGACGCCATGTCCCGGTACGGCTCGGACAAGCCCGACCTGCGCTACGGCGTCGAGCTGACCGAGCTCACCGACTACCTGCGCGGCACCGAGTTCCGGGTCTTCGCCGGGGCGATCGACGCCGGTGGTTACGTCGGCGCGGTGGTGATGCCCGGTGGTGCCGGACAGACCCGCAAGGAGCTCGACGGCTGGCAGGACTGGGCCAAGGCGCGCGGCGCGCGTGGCCTGGCGTACGTGGTGCTCGACGCGGAGACCGGCGAGGCCCGGGGCCCGGTGGCGAAGAACCTCTCCGAGGCGCACCTCGGCGGGCTCGCCGACGCGGTCGGTGCCAAGCCCGGTGACGCGGTCTTCTTCGCCGCCTCGGCCAACCAGCGCGAGGCGCAGGAGCTGCTCGGCGCGGCCCGGATCGAGATCGCCAAGCGGTCGGGGCTGATCGACGAATCCGCCTGGGCGTTCTGCTGGGTGGTCGACGCGCCGATGTTCGAGCGCACGGACGAGGGCGGCTGGACCGCCGTGCACCACCCGTTCACCTCGCCGAACGCCGACTGGGAGGGACGCTTCGAGGAGGCGCCGGACCGGGCCCTGGCGTACGCGTACGACATCGTCTGCAACGGCAACGAGATCGGTGGCGGCTCCATCCGTATCCACCGGGGCGACGTGCAGAGCCGGGTCTTCGACCTGCTCGGCATCAGCCCCGAGGAGGCGACCGACAAGTTCGGATTCCTGCTGGAAGCGTTCAAGTTCGGCCCGCCGCCGCACGGCGGCATCGCGTTCGGCTGGGACCGGGTCTGCATGCTGCTCGCCGGTGCGGAGTCGATCCGCGAGGTGATCGCGTTCCCGAAGACCCGGGGCGGGTACGACCCGCTGACCGGGGCGCCGACCCCGATCACCGGCCAGCAGCGGACCGAGGCCGGCATCGACGCCAAGCCGAAGCCGCCGACTCCCGCCACCGCCGGTACCGCTGGCGTGGCCGCGCCGGTCGAGCCGGTCTGAGCCGGACCGGCCCGGTGCGGTGATCCTGCTCGTCGTCGGTGCCAGCGGTCATCTCGGTGGTGAAGTGTGCCGCCGGGCGGTGACCGCTGGCACCCGGGTCGTCGGCACCTACCACCGGGCGCCGGCCGAGGTCGACGGCGTCGACTGGCAGCCGTTGGACGCACGCGATCCGGCGGCGGTGGACGCCCTGGTGCGACGGACACGTCCGGACGCGGTGGTGAACACCGCCTACGTCTACGGGGACTGGGCGCTCTGCGCGGACGGGGCCGGTTACCTGGCCCGGTCGGCCGTGGCGGTCGGCGCTCGGCTGGTGCACCTCTCCAGCGACGCGCTGCACGCCGGTCGGCCGCAGCCGTACGGCGACGACGAGGCGCCCACCCCGGTGTACCCGTACGGCGCGGCGAAGGCGGCGGCCGAGACCGCCGTACGCCTGATCGCCCCGGCGGCGGCGCTGGTGCGTACGTCGCTGATCGTCGGGGACGAGCGGAGCAGGCAGATCCAACTCTGCCTCGACGCACTCGACCCGAACTCGGGTGTACGTCTGTTCAGCGACGAGATCCGCTGCCCGGTCGACGTGACCGACCTGGCGTCGGCGGTGCTGGAACTGGTCGACTCGGACCACGCCGGTCTGCTCAACGTCGCGGGCCCTGATCCGGTGAGCCGGGCGGACCTGGGTCGCCTGGTGGCCCGGCGGTACGGCCTGGACCCGGACCGGCTGACCGAGACCACGATCGCGTCCACCGGTCTGACCCGTCCGGCGCAGGTGCGGCTGGACAGCTCCCGCGCCGCCGGCCTGCTGAAGACCCGGCTGCGCGGCGTACGCGAGCTGTTCACCGCCTGACGGCGCACTCTCTCCTCCCGGCCACCTTTCTCGCTGACGCACAGATCCTGTGCACAACTATTGTGCATAGGATCTGTGCACAGTTATTGTGCATCCGTGGAGCGAGAACAACCGGGCGTGACGCCCGATCCCCGTGTCGTCAAACTGGACAGCCGGCAGATCCGCACCCTCGCGCACCCGCTGCGGTCGCGGCTGCTCGGCGCGTTGCGGATCGGTGGCCCGGCAACCGCGACCGCCCTGGCCCAGACGCTCGACACGAACACCGGGGCCACCAGCTACCACCTGCGTCAGCTCGCCGAGGTCGGTCTCGTCGCCGAGGACCCGGAGCGGGGCACCGGTCGGCAGCGCTGGTGGCGGGCGGTGCACGAGGTCAGCCAGTGGCAGTCCACCGACTTCGACGGCGACCCCGACGCCAGCGCCGCCTCGGACTGGATCCAGCGCGACCAACTCCGGCTCTTCGCCGAGCAGGCCGAACGGTGGATCTCGGCCCAGCACGACTACCCGGCCGCGTGGCGCGGCGCGGCCGGGTTCAACGACGCGGTCGTGACCCTGCCACCGGACCGCCTCCGTCAGCTCACCGAGGAGATCTGGCAGCTGGTCAAGCGTTACCGGGGCGAGTCTGTGCCGGACGACCCCGGCGCCGAGCAGGTGCTGATCTACCTGACCGCCTTCCCGTGGATGGGAGAGTCCTGATGCCCACGTTGACCGTCCGCCAGGTGCGACTGCGCTATCTGGTCCTGCTCGGCCTGCGCTGGCTCCCGACCGGCCTGCTGATTCCGATCTTCGCCCTGTTGCTGCTGGAACGGGGCCTCACCCTGCCGCAGGTCGGGCTGGTCACGGCGGCGCAGGGGCTGGTCGTCCTGGTGCTGGAGTTGCCGACCGGCGGCCTGGCGGACGCGATCGGCCGCAAACCGGTCCTGATCCTGGCCAGCCTGCTCAGCCTCGCCTCGCTCACCCTGCTCACCTTCGCCGACAGCGTCACCCTGCTCCTGCTCGTCTTCGTGTTGCAGGGCTTCTTCCGGGCGCTGGACAGCGGCCCCCTCGAATCCTGGTACGTCGACGCGATGCTGGCCGCCGACTCCGACGCCGACCTGGAACGGGGGCTGGGCGGCGGCGGCGCGGTGGTCGGCGTGGCGATCGGGGCGGGGGCCCTGCTCAGCGGTGGCCTGGTGGCGCTCGGCCCGATCGGTTCGATCAGCGCGATGACCGTACCGGTGCTGGTCGCCCTCGTGCTCCAGGTCCTTGCCCTGGTCGCCCTGGTCCTGCTCCTGCCGGAGGTCCGCCCGGCACGCGGCGTCACCGCGCTGCGCGACTCACTGCGCGGGGTGCCGGTCGCGATCGGCGGCGCGTTCGGGCTGCTGCGCCGGTCCCGGATCCTGCTCGCCCTGGTCGCGGTCGAACTCTTCTGGGGCTTCGGCATGACCACCTTCGAGACCCTGCTGCCGGTACGCCTCTCCGAGGTGATCGGCGACCCGGATCGGGCGGCGGCGCTGCTCGGCCCCGCCGGCTCGGTCGCCTGGCTCGCCTCCGCTGGGGGCGCGGCGCTCGCCCCGGTGGTCGCCCGGCGGCTCGGGGTCGCCCCCACCGCCGCGCTGCTACGGATCCTCCAGGGCGCGACGGTGGTCGGAATGGGGCTGCTGGCCGGGCCGATCGGGGTGATCGCCGCGTACCTCGCCTGCTACCTGGTGCACGGTGCCTCGAACCCGCTGCACATGGGGCTGCTGCACCGGCAGGTCGACGGTCCGTACCGGACCAGCGTGCTCTCGCTGAACTCGATGGTCGCCCAGCCCGCCGGGGCGCTCGGCGGGGTGGTGCTGACCGGGGTGGCCGGCGCCACCTCGGTCAGCACGGCGATGCTGGTCGGTGCGGTCGTGCTGGCCATCGCCGCACCGCTCTACCTGCCCGCGTGGCGGGCCGGCCGGCGGCCGGTGGCGGTGTCGGATGCCGGGGCAGCGGGTCAGGCGCTGGTGCCCGCGCCGAGAAGCGCCGAGGGAGCCAACGCCACCGAGGTACGCGGCATCGAACCGGCGAACCCCAGTCGCTCGTAGAGCCGGATCGCGCCGAGATTCTCCGTCAGTACGCCGAGGGTCACCTCCTCGGTCTCGTCCAGCAGGGCACGGGTCATCGCGGCGGTGAGCGCGGCGCCCAGCCCCTGTCCCCGGACGTCGACCGCGACCGTGATCCCGGCCAGGAAGCCGGTGCCGCCCCGGCTCCGGTCGGCCCCGGCCGCCACCACCCGGTCACCCGACCGGATGCCGTACCAGGCGCGGACCCGGGGGTCACCCGGACGGGTGGTGCTGGTCGGGAAGGAGCTGTCGACGAGGTCGGTGATCGCGTCGTGGTCGGCCTCGGTGAGGCGTTCCACCCGTGGCTCGGCGGGTTGGACCGGTGGCGGGGTGACCGTCCAGCGGAAGTCCCAGTCGTCGCGGTGCGTCACCTTCAGGTACGTCTCCAGCACCCCGGCGTCGAGCCGGGGCAGGTGTAGCCAGCGCAGGTCGCCGAGGGCTCCGACGGAGAGCAGGTCGGCGGCGAGTCCGACGACCTGCTCGGCGTCGCCGCTCGCGTACCCGGTGGGTCCGTGCGGGCCGGGTCCGGTCCAGATCGTGGCGTCGTCGAGCAGGTAGCCGCTCAGCTCGTTGTCCCGCCCCGCGTACAACCGCGCGTACGGGTGGTCGCCGGCGGCGGCCAGGATCGCCGCCCGCCCCCTGACCAGGGTCGCTCTCGTGATCATGAAGGCAACTCTAGCCCTGCCGGCCCGGGTTCCACGATGGAGATTGACGCGCGCCACGACGGGGTATTGCCAGGTCGACCCACCCCCACCCCCTCGGAGGACCGACATGTTCGCCTACATCGCCGCCGGCGTGTTCGGCTTTGCGCTCCTGCTCGACCTCTTCGATAGTGATCTTGGTGCGCCGGACCTGTTCAACTGGAACACGCTGCTGCTGATCGGCCTGCTCTGCCTCTCCCTCTACCTGGCCGGTGTCGGGCGGGCGCCGGGCGGTGGCGGCGGACGCTGGCGCGGTCGGCGGCCCGGCCGGGGCTGAGCCGTCGACCGACGCGAACCGGCCCGGGATCGGCGCATTTCGAGCGTCCGGGGCCGGGCCGGTAATGTCTTCGTGATGGAGCCCGACGGTCTGTTCTCCCTCACCGGTGACGGTGGGGCGCGCTCCGCGTCCATGGAATCGGGCACCGCCGATGGCTTCACCGTACCCGGCGCCGACGCGCCACTGCCGGTCCGGATGCGCCCGGCGAGCCTCGACGAACTGATCGGCCAGGACCACCTGCTCGCGCCAGGGGCACCGCTGCGCCAACTGGTGACCGGGACGACGCCGATGTCGGTGATCCTCTGGGGTCCGCCGGGCAGCGGCAAGACAACCATCGCCCACCTGGTCGCCGGGGCGACCGAACGACGGTTCGTGGCGATGTCGGCGCTTTCCGCCGGGGTCAAGGACGTCCGGGCGGTGATCGAGACCGCTCGGCGGGAGCGGCGCAGCGGTGGTCGGCCGACCGTGCTCTTCATCGACGAGGTGCACCGGTTCAGCAAGACCCAGCAGGACTCGCTGCTCGCCGCGGTCGAGGACCGGACGGTGACACTGCTCGCGGCGACCACCGAGAACCCGTACTTCTCGGTCATTTCGCCACTGCTCTCGCGCTGCGTACTGCTCACCCTGCAACCCCTCGACGACACGGCCGTACGCCAACTGCTGCGCCGGGCGATGACCGACGAGCGCGGGCTGGGCGGGGCACTCACCCTCGCACCGGACGCCGAGGACCATCTCGTACGCCTCGCCGGCGGCGACGTACGCAAGGCGCTGACCGCGCTGGAAGCGGCCGCCGGTTCAGCCTCCGCCCTCGGCGGCACCGAGATCGACCTGGCCACCGCCGAGCAGGCGGTCGACGTGGCGGCGGTCCGCTACGACCGGGACGGCGACGCCCACTACGACGTGACCAGTGCCTTCATCAAGAGCATGCGGGGCTCGGACGTCGACGCCGCGCTGCACTGGCTGGCCCGGATGCTGGTGGCCGGTGAGGACGCCCGGTTCATCGCCCGGCGGATCGTCATCTTCGCCAGCGAGGACATCGGCATGGCCGACCCGACCGCGTTGAGCGTGGCCACCGCCGCCGCGCACGCCGTCGAGTACGTCGGCCTGCCCGAGGTACAGCTCAACCTGGCCCAGGCGGTCATCCACATGGCGACCGCACCGAAGTCCAATTCGGTCACCACGGCGATCGGCGCCGCCAGCGGGGACGTCCGGGCCGGACGCGGCGGCTCGGTGCCCCGGGCGCTGCGCGACGCCCACTACCCGGGCTCGCGCGGCCTCGGACACGGCACCGGCTACCGCTACCCGCACGACGACCAGCGCGGCGTCGTCACCCAGCAGTACGCCCCGGACGACCTGGTCGGGGTCGACTACTACCGACCCACCGGGCACGGCGCGGAGCGCGCGGTCGCCACCCGCCTCCCGTTGCTGCGCGGCATCGTCCGGGGTACACCCGCCCCGCCCGCCGCGAAGAACGGCCCGGCCGCCGGCAGCACCACGAACACGACCACCAGCGCGGGCGCCGGCACGAACCTGGCCGCCAGCGCGAGCACGAGCACGGCCACCAGCACCGGCACCGGGCGGGACCGGGCGGCGGACGACGACGGCAGAGTGCCTGCCGGAGAGGATCACCAGTGAAATCGCGCGGTTCCGACCTGCCCGAGGACGGCACTGAGGAGCAACGGGAACCTCGATCCCCACGACGTCGCTGGGGCCGGGGCAAGTCCGAGAGCGTGCCCGAGGAGCCGGAGGTCAGCGGCGAGGAGCTCGGCTGGATCGCCGACCTCCGTACGGCCAAGCAGCAGCAGACCGACCTGGGACCGGGAGGTGCCGAGGCCGGTCCGGCCGGTCCGGCACCCGGTGGCCGCGACGCGGGTCGGGGCGGCCGTGGTCTCGGCCCGGCCGGCGGTGTTGGCCCGGCCGACGGCGTTGATCCCGCTGCCGCCGACGCCGCACCACCGGTACGACGTGCCGCCGTGGTGCCGCCGGTCGGACACCCGCTGACCGGCACCGCGTCCGTACGCGCCGAACGCCCGGTGGCGGGTACGCCCGTACCGCCCGAGGCCCGGCAACCGGAGGAACATGATCCGGCCGGGCCGTCCCGACGGTCACGGCCGACGGAGCCCGATGGCGCCGCCCCGATAGGCGAGCGACCGGGCCGACGCGCCGCCTCGCCAGCCGAACCGCCGGCGACCGCCGCCGGATGGGTCCCGCCGCCGTTCGACCGGCAACCGCCGGACCAGCGGCAAGCGCCGCCGCCCGGCCGACACGGGGAGAGTCGGCCGGGAGAGCCCGACGGCTTCCGCCGGCCGGACCTGCCCGTTGACCCTGGTCAGGCGGGACGCCACACCGGACCGCCAGCGCCGCCGGAGGGGCGCGAGCCACAGCCGAGGCACGGTGCGGCGCCGGTGGACGCGTCCCGGCGGCCGGTCGATCCGCGTACCGAGGAGCCGCCCACCGGACGGCGCAGCGCGGTCGCGACGCCACCGGTTCCGGGCGGCCCCGCCATCGGACGACCCGGCCAACCGGCCGTCGACCCGACCGGACCGGCACCCGACGGCAGGTACGGCCCGTCCCGGGACGACACCGATGCCCGTGGGCGCCGGAGCGCTGACCCGGACGAGCCTCGCGGACACCGGAGCGTCGATTCGGACGAGCCGCGTGGGCGCAGGAGTGCGGAGGCGCGCGGACGCAGGGCCGCCGACGCGACGGATCCGCGTGGTCGGGGCATGCCGGAACCCACGGACCCGCGTGGTCGGGGCATGCCGGAACCCACGGACCCGCGTGGTCGGAGTGTTCCGGAGCCCACCGATCCACGCGGTCGGGCGATCGTCGACCCGACCGATCCCCGGGCGCCGATCGTGGGCGAGCAGAACGACCCGAGGGTGCCCCGGTCCGGCAACGCGCCGTCACTGCCCCCGACCGGGGCTTCCGGTGCGGCAGCGGTCCGTCCGCCGGACGCGTCGGAGCAGGCGGCGGGTGGCAACCGTCCGGCCCGCCCCGCCGACTGGATCCGGCGGCCCACCCGTGGCGAACAGACCGTACGTCCGGCCGGTGCCCCGGGCGGCGCCGCGCGTGTGCCCGGTGGCCCGGGAGTTGCTCCCACCGGCCCGGAACCACGACCACGCCGCTCCGCCCCGGCCGACGCGCCGCCGGTCGGCGGCCGACCCCAGCCCGGTCCGCCCGGCCCCGGTTATCCGCCGGGTCACCCGGCCGGGCCGTCCGGTCCCGGACCTGACCGGGACCGGGGTGAGGGCCCTGGCGACCCGCGTGGTGCCGGCCGGGTGGCACCTCCCGGCGGACCGGGTGCGGCTGTTCCGCTACCGGGGTCCGCGGGTCCGCGTGGCGCCGCCGCCGTGCCGCCGGTCGCCGAACCGACGGACCGGGGTGGACGCGCGGCAGCCCGCGCGGTGCCGCCGGTTGCCCCGCCGACCGCTCCGGGAGCAGCGCAGACGCGGCCAACGGGCTCCGGTCCACGGCCGCCCGCCGGTGGCATGCCCGTGGGTGGCATGCCCACCGGTCCGATGCCGCCCACCGGTGGAACGCCCGCCGGTGGAATGCCTGCCGGTCCGATGCCGCCGGCCGGTCCGCCGAAGCGTGACCCGGGTGCCACACCGGCGGGCCGAGGCGCCGCCTCCGTGCCGGTCGCCGGATCGGCGTCGGTCGCCGCACCGAACACGGTTGGCGGACCGAATCCGGTTGGTGGACCGAATCCGGTTGGTGGACCGAACATCGGGGGCGGACCGAATCCGCTTGGTGGACCGAACACCGGGGGCGGACCGAATCCGGCTGGCGGGCCGAACATGCCCGGCGGGCCGCGCCCGGCGGGGCCGGACCCGGCAGGTCCGCGTCCGATGGGCGGGCCGAACCAGCCGGGTCAACAGCGGATGGGCGGGCCGAACCAGCCGGGCCCGCGTCCGATGACCGCGCCGAACCAGCTGATTCCACCCCAGACGGGCGGGCCGAACCAGACCGGTGGACACCCGGTGGGCGGGGCCACCCCGCCGGCCGTGGCCAAGGCGGCGGTCGCCCCGGGGACCGCGGCGGTCGTCCGATCCGCTGCCGTACCCGGCGGGGGGGCGCTCTCCGACGGCCCGGCCGGCGACGACCACGCGCTCGACGGGCCCGCGACGACCGGGACCGGCGAGATCCGGACGCCCCGCTCCGAGATCATGCGGCAGATGCGGGAAAAGCGCCGCCTCAAGGTGATCGCACTGGTCCTGGCCACGCTGCTGGTGCTCGGTGCGCTTCCGCTCTACTTCGGCATCCGGGCGGCGACCCGCGACCCGGTCTTCAGTGCGCTCGACGCGCTCGCCGTACCGCAGTGGGCCGCGGCGCAGGTCGAGGACGACGTGTACGGCAGCCGGTGGTGCCTGATCGAGTGCCGGTTCCGGGAACGGACCGCCGAGTCCGAGCAGGGGGCCGACGAGACGGCGAAGGCGTACCAGGAGGCGCTCACCGCTGACGGTTGGAAGAGTTGGCAGGTCAAGCCCTGCCCGGAGCAGCCGGTCGACGGGCACTACACCTGCTGGCGGCGGGACGAGTTGACCCTCGACCTCTGGGTTCGCCCACCGACCTGCCAGACCGACCCGCTCGACGCCCGTCCGACCGTGGATCCGCCGGACGGTGAGGAGGAGGCACCCGCCTCTCCCGGTGGGGAGCCGCCGAAGTGCGAGGGCGCGGTGGTCTCGATCAAGGTACGGAATGCGATTGACGACGATCGGGTCAAGCCCCAGCCGAGTACGGATCCCTCGCTCACCGGCGAGGACCCCGATCCGATCATTACCGACGATCCGCTCGCCGACCTGACCGCCCCACCGTCGTGAGACGGGATTCGTCACGGACGGTAGGGTCTGCCTGTTGGTACGGAGTGCGGCGTTACGTATCCGGTGCCGCTTTGTTTGCTGCTGGTACGGCGCGTCCGATTGGGCGCGTCTGACGAGACGGTCCGCTAAAACGGTTCGGTAGAGGAGAACACGGGTGTATTCCCTTGGACAGATCGCCGCGCTCGTCTCTGCGGCGGCGTTCCTGCTACTGGTGGGTGCGCTGGTCGTGCCCATCCTGCGACTGCGGCACACGGTCGACGCCGCGACCAGGGCGATCAACGACCTGAACGACCGTACGGCGCCCCTGCTCGGCAACGCGAACGCCACGATCGAGAACGTGAACGTCGCGTTGACGCAGGTGCACACCTCGCTGGACGGGGTCAACATCCAGCTCGCCAAGATCGACACCATGACCGGCCACGCGCAGAACGTCACCGCGAACGTCGCCAACCTCGCCACCGTCGTCTCCGCCGCGGCGGCGAACCCACTGGTCAAGGTCGCCGCCTTCGGCTACGGCGTGCGCAAGGCGGCGGCTGCCCGGCGCAACGCCGAGGAGGACCGCGAGGTACGGGCCACGCTCAAGCAGCAGCGCCGGGCGGCCAAGCGCGGCGAGGGCCGCTGACCTGGTTCCGGTACCGCCGGACCGGGGAGAGAGGATAGGGCCATGAGGCGTTTGCTCTGGCTGGGCATCGGGCTTGCCGTCGGTGCGTTGGTCGTCCGAAAGGTGACCCGCACCGCCCAGTCGTACACACCGGGTGGCATCGCCACGTCGCTGACGGAGTCGGCCGGTGGCGCGGTCGAATCGTTCCGTAGTTTCATCGACGACGTTCGGGCCGGAATGGCCGAGCGTGAGCAGCAGATTCACGAGGCGTTCGCCGCGGGCGAGACGTTCGACGACCAATTCGCCGAGCTGCGCGGGGACCCGCGGATCGGCGATCACGAGATTTTCCCGGAGGATGGCTCCCGATGAAAACGGCGGAGATCAAGCGGCGGTATCTGGCGCACTTCGAGGCGAATGGCCATACCGTGGTGCCGTCCGCTCCGCTGCCGGCCATCAACGATCCGAACCTGTTGTTCGTGAACGCGGGCATGGTGCAGTTCGTGCCGTACTTCCTTGGGCAGCAGGCGGCGCCGTACCCGAGGGCGGTGTCGGTGCAGAAGTGCATCCGTACGCCGGACATCGACGAGGTCGGCAAGACCAGCCGCCACGGCACGTTCTTCCAGATGAACGGGAACTTCTCGTTCGGTGACTATTTCAAGTCGGGTGCGATCAGCCTGGCCTGGGACCTGATCACGAAGTCTCAGGCGGACGGCGGTTTCGGGCTGGACCCGGAGCGGATCTGGCCGACCGTGTACCTCGACGACGACGAGGCGTTCGACCTGTGGAACCGGCAGATCGGTGTGCCGGCGGAACGGATCGTGCGGCGGGGCAAGAAGGACAACTTCTGGTCCATGGGCATCCCGGGTCCGTGCGGGCCGTGCTCGGAGATCTTCTACGACCGGGGGCCGGAGTTCGGCGCCGAGGGCGGTCCGGAGGTCGACGAGGACCGCTACATGGAGTTCTGGAACCTCGTCTTCATGCAGTTCGAGCGGGGTCCGGGCACCGGCAAGGAAGACTTCCCGATCCTTGGTGACCTGCCGGCGCAGAACATCGACACCGGCATGGGCCTGGAGCGGATGGCCTCGATCCTGCAGGGTGTGGACAACCTGTACGAGATCGACGAGGTGCGGCCGATCCTGGACCGGGCGGCGGAGCTGACCGGCAAGCGGTATGGCGCCCACTCGGGGCACGCGGCCAGCGAGTCGCACCCGGACGACGTACGGCTGCGGGTGGTCGCCGACCACATCCGGACCGCGTTGATGCTGATCGGTGACGGGGTGACCCCGTCGAACGAGGGTCGCGGTTACGTGCTGCGGCGAATCATGCGTCGGGCGATCCGGGCGGTGCGGCTGCTCGGCTGGCAGGAGCGGGCGCTGCCGGAACTGCTGCCGGTGGCCCGGGACTGCATGTCGCCGTCGTACCCGGAGCTCGCCAGCGACTTTGACCGGATCTCGCAGTACGCGTACGCGGAGGAGGACGCCTTCCTCTCCACCCTGCGGGCGGGCACCACGATCCTGGACACCGCGATCGCCGAGTCGAAGGCGGCGGGCAAGCCGGCGCTCACCGGTGAGCGGGCGTTCCAGCTGCACGACACGTACGGCTTCCCGATCGACCTGACCCTGGAGATCGCGGGGGAGCAGGGGCTGAAGGTCGACGAGGAGGGCTTCCGCCGGCTGATGGCCGACCAGCGCTCCCGGGCCAAGGCCGACGCGCAGGCCCGCAAGACCGGACACGTCGACCTCTCCGCGTACCGGGGCGTGCTGGACCAGGGCGGACCTGTCACCTTCACCGGATACACCGAGGTCAGCCGCGAGTCCAAGGTCCGGGCACTGCTCGGCGGGGGCGGCACGCCGGTCGAGGTGGCGGGCGAGGGGGAGACCGTCGAGCTGGTGCTCGACACCACCCCGTTCTACGCCGAGGGCGGTGGCCAGCAGCCCGACCTGGGGCTGATCACCGTCGGCGGGGGGCAGCTCGAGGTCCTCGACGTGCAGCAGCCGGTGCCGGGACTGATCGTGCACCGGGCCCGGGTGGTCCGGGGCGAGGTGCGGACCGGCGAGGCCGGGATGGCCGAGATTGACGTGACCCGGCGCAAGGCGATCTCCCGTTCGCACACCGCGACCCACCTGGTGCACCAGACCATGCGGCACTTCCTCGGTGAGTCGGCGACCCAGGCGGGTTCGCTCAACGCGCCGGGGCGGCTGCGGTTCGACTTCAACACTCCGACCGGGGTGTCGCCGAGCGTGCTCGCCGACGTGGAGCAGCAGGTCAACGAGGTGCTCCTGGGCGACCTGGAGGTGCACGCGTTCATCACCTCGCAGGAGGAGGCGCGGCGGCTCGGCGCGATGGCGCTCTTCGGCGAGAAGTACGGCGACGAGGTCCGGGTGGTCGAGGTCGGTGACTACGCCCGCGAACTCTGTGGCGGTACGCACGTCTCCCGTTCCGGTCAGCTCGGCCTGGTGAAGATCCTCTCCGAGTCGTCGATCGGTTCCGGCGTACGCCGGGTCGAGGCGCTGGTCGGCATCGACGCGTTCCAGTTCCTGGCCAAGGAGCACCTGCTCGTCTCCCGGCTGGCCGATCTCTACCGGGTGCCGAACGACCAGGTGGCCGACCGGGTCGAGCAGACGGTGTCCCAGCTGCGGGACGCGGAGAAGGAGCTGGAGAAGCTTCGCGCGCAGATGGTGCTCGGTGGGGCTGCCGCGTTCGCGGCCGGGGCCCGTGACGTGCGCGGGGTGGCCTACGTCGGCATCGAGGCGCCGGAGGGCGCGGCGGGCAACGACGTACGCACCCTGGCCCAGGAGATCCGCGGCAAGATCGACGCGGCCCGTCCGGCGGTGGTCGCGGTGACCGCCCGTTCCGGTGGCAAGGCGTCGCTGGTGGTGGCGCTCAACGCGGCGGCGAAGGCCCGGGGCCTGGCCGCCGGTGACCTGGTCAAGGCGGCGCTCTCCGGTCGCGGTGGCGGCAACGCCGACCTGGCCCAGGGCGGTGGCGTGCCGGCCGAGCAGGCACCTGCCCTGCTCGGGGCCGTGGAAAAGGCGATCGCCGAGGCGTGATGGATTGCACGGAGGCAGATCGTCGTGGTCAGATCGTGAACCGCGGCGGTCTGCTTTCCGTATGCAGCGAGGGGAGGTCAATCGGTATGGGGCATTTTTCGCCCGGAGTACGACTCGGTGTCGACGTCGGGAAGGTGCGGGTAGGCGTGGCGGTCTGCGATCCGGACGCCATTCTCGCCACCCCGTTGGTCACCCTGGCCCGTGATCTCACCACGGATGACGAGGCGGTTCCGTCGGACATCGCGGAACTCGCGCGCCTCGTCGAGCTGCACGGAAGTGTCGAGGTGGTGGTCGGTCTTCCGGTGAACCTCGCCGGTGTGCACGGCCCCGCCGCAATTCACACCAAGGCGTACGCGGCCCGACTGGCCGACGTGATCGCCCCCGTTCCGGTGACTCTCACGGACGAGAGGATGTCGACGGTGGTGGCTACCCGTAGGCTGTCCGAGCGGGGCGTCAGGGGAAAGCGTCAACGAGCCGTGGTCGATCAGGCGGCCGCGGTGGAGATCCTGCAGAGCTGGCTAGACGCGCAGCGGAGGCGGACCAGATGATCGACGACTTGGAGCTCGCGTTCGACGAGCGGACGGAGAAGGGACAGCACCGGCGCGGTGGCACGCGCGATCCGAAGCGGAAAGGCAAGGGCGGCCGGGGTAAGACGGTCGTCGCCCTGCTGCTCGCCTTCGTCCTGCTCGGGGTGCTCGGCGGCGGTGCCTGGTATGGCTTCGACCGGGTCCAGGGCCTGTTCGGCGCCCCGGACTACGAGGGCACCGGCACCGAACAGGTGATGATCGAGATCAAGGACGGCGACTACCTCGCCGACGTCGGCAACACCCTGCTCAGCGCCGGTGTGGTCAAGAGCGGCAAGGCGTTCGTCAATGCCGCGGACGGCAACGACGCCGCCACGAAGATTCAGCCCGGCTTCTATCAGGTGCGCAAGGGAATGTCGGCGGCGGCGGCCCTGAACATGCTGCTCGACCCCAAGAGCAGGGTGACAAACAAGATCACCATCCCGGAGGGTCGGAGCGCCAAGCAGGTCTACAAGCTCCTCTCGGAGGCGACCAAGATTCCGGTCGCGGACTTCGAGGCGGCGGCGAAGGACCCGCTCAAGCTCGGTGTCCCGGACTGGTGGTTCAAGCGCAGCGACAACAAGAAGGTCACCCCGTCGATCGAGGGTTTCCTCTTCCCGGACACCTATGACCTGCCGCCGAACGCCACCGCCGACACGATTCTCAAGGAAATGGTGGACGGGTTCCTGACCGTCACCGGGCAGATCAAGTTCGCCGACACGGTGCCGGAAAAGCTCGGTGACATCAGCCCGTACGAGGCGCTGATCGTGGCCTCGCTGGCGCAGGCCGAGGCGGGTAACCCCGACGACCTCGGCAAGGTCTCCCGGGTCGCCTACAACCGGTTGTTCAAGCCCAACGCCGAGGTGCCGTGCGAGTGCTTCGAGATGGACGTGACGGTCAACTACTGGCTCGAGGTGCAGGGCAAGCCGACCAAGGCGTCGAAGGACATGACGGCGGCCGAGATGGACGACCCGAAGAACCCGTACAACCGCAAGCTCAAGGGCTTCATCCCCACGCCGATCAACAACCCAGGCAAGCTCGCGATGCAGGGGGCGATGGACCCGCCAAAGGGCGGCTGGTACTTCTTCGTCGCGACCGACAAGGAGGGCCACTCGGAATTCGCCGAGACGTACGCCGAGCATGAGAGGAACATGGACAAGTCACGAGAGGCCGGCATCATCTCTTGACCGAGTCCGCCCGCAGGGCCGCAGTGCTCGGTAAGCCGATCTCGCACTCGCTCTCCCCTGTGATCCATAACGCGGGTTACGTGGCGGCGGGGCTGACCGGCTGGTCGTACACCGCCATCGAGTGCGCCGAGGCCGAGCTACCGAACCTGGTGGTCGGCCTCGGCGCCGAATGGGCCGGGCTGTCGCTGACCATGCCGTTGAAAGAGGTGGCGCTCGCGGTGGCCGGTGCGGTCTCGCCGGTCGCCGCCGCCGTCGGTGCCGCAAACACCCTGGTACGCCGCCCCGACGGCTCCTGGTACGCCGACAACACCGACGTCCCCGGCATGGTCACCGTGCTCCGGGCGGCTGGGGTGTCGGCGGGTGCCACCGTCACCGTGCTCGGCGCCGGTGGCACCGCCCGGGCGGCGCTGGCCGCGGCGGCGCAGCTGGACGCGAAGCGGGTGACCGTGGTGGCCCGGCGCCCCGAGGCGGTCGACGAGCTGCTGCCGGTGGCCCGCGCGCTCGGGATCGCGCTGGTGCCCGGCGCCTGGGCCGGAGCGGCGGAGCATGCCACCGCGGACGTGGTGATCTCCACCGTGCCGAAGGGCGTCGCCGATCCGCTCGCCGGGCAGATCACCTGGGCACCGTCGACGGTCCTCTTCGACGCGCTCTACGACCCCTGGCCGACCCCGCTGGCCGGCGCCGCAGAGGCCGCCGGCTGCCGGATCGTCTCCGGACTCGATCTGCTGCTGGCCCAGGCGGTCGGCCAGTTCGAGCAGTTCACCGGCGTACCGGCGCCGGTCGCCGCGATGCGGGCCGCGCTCGCCGCCCGCCGCTGAGCCTTTCCCGCCCTCGTAGCGGTCTCTTCTCTGATCCGGGACGTCGCTGCCATCGTCTAGTTGATCACGGACGGTGGCGATCTCCCGGTTCTCGGCTGGTCAGTGTGCCGTTACCGGAGCATTTCAGAGGGTTATCGACCGTCGTTGCCGAGCGTGAACGAGATCACCGTCTGGGTAACGGTAGGGCCCTGGTAAGGCACGCTCCGTTCGTTCCGTCAAAGCTACCGGTACGTAGCCTGGCATCTTCCTGGGAAAACTACGTTGAGCAACTGTCGGTAGTGGACTGTTGACAGTTTCCTGAGAGCCCCCCTACCGTTCCTTGACTTTTGAGGTGCTCGAGCACGGGGGAATTGGATGCCGTTCGGTGTGGGTTCTGCCCTGCCCTTCTACAGGCTGGCCTGGCCGCTGGCGTTGGTGCTGGCAGCTGGAACCGTGATTGTCGGTGCCGCTGGGCCCGCGACGGCCGCAGCCCCCGCAGCGCCCTCTGTCTCCTGTGTCGATAGTGCGCCGTCGGAGGCGCGGGCGGCGTTGGTTGCTGCCGAGTGTGGTCGTCCGGTGGTGGTGGAGTCGTCTCTGACGGAGATGACTCAGGTGGTGGCGTTGGCGGAGGGTGGGTTCCGGTATCAGGCGTCGGTGGCGCCGCAGCGGGTTCGGCGGGCTGATGGGTCGTGGGCGCCGATTTCGCCGGATCTGGTGCGTCAGGCCGACGGTTCGTTGAAGCCGGCCGCCACCCTTGCCGATGTGTCGTTTTCCGCCGGTGGGTCGGGTCCGTTGGTGACGTGGCGGGAGGGTGTTTCGACGTTCACGTTGTCGTGGCCGTTGGGTGCGTTGCCGGTGCCGAAGGTGAGCGGTGCGACGGCGACGTACGAGTCGGTGCTTTCCGGGGTGAATCTGCATGTGACGGCGACGGCTGAGGGTTATACGCATTCGGTGGAGTTGTTGACGCCGGCGGCGGCGAAGAATCCGGCGGTTCGGCAGTTGCGTTACGTCACCGGCGGCAATACGCGGGTGGAGCGGGCGAGTGACGGTACTCTGCGGCTGCTCGGTTCCGGTGGCGGTGTGGTGGCTACATCCGGTGCCGCGCGGATGTGGGATTCGTCGAGTGACCCGGCGCGTGCTGGTGAGGTGTTGCCGGCGGTGGCGGCTGCGTGGGCGTCGGGTCGGGTTGCGGTGCCGGTGGGTGAGCCGGCTACGGCGGTGGAGCCTGCGGTGACGTCGCGGATCGCGCCGGTGGCGTTGGCGCTGGACGGCGAGCAGTTGACGGTGGTGCCGGACAGCAAGCTGCTGGCCGACCCGGCAGTGACGTACCCGGTGTTCGTGGATCCGCCGTTCGAGAAGTTCCAGTCGAAGTGGGCGTACGCGACGAGCAACGGGGAGAACAACGACGGCACCTCGGCCCGGGTGGGCCGCGAGCCGGCCGATACCGGTTCCGGTGAGCTGTACCGTTCATTCTTCGAATTCGTCACGACGCCGCTGCGGGGCAAGAAAATCCTGTCGGCGTATGTCGCGTTGACCCTGGACCACTCTTACTCGTGTGATTCGACGCCGGTGACCATGTACCGCACGAGTGGGATCACCGTCAACAGCGGTGGGCGCATGAGTTGGACAGCCCGCCCGTTGCCCGGGGTTTCGGTGGCGTCGTGGTCGGGCCACGCGAACGAGACCGGCGGGTGCGGTGCGCTCCAGGACGACATGCGCGCCGAGTTCAGCGGGACGATCAAGGGCGATCTGCAATGGGCCCTGGATTCGGGATACACGGGTTATACCGTCGGGCTGTGCGCGTGTGACACGAACGGCGGCCAGGAATCGAACCAGCAGCGGTGGAAGAGATTCTTCACCGACAAGGGCTGGCTCGAGGTGACCTACGATTCGGTTCCCACCGTGCCGAGCAACCTCAGCACCTCGGGTCAGGCATGCGGTGCCACCATCGGCACGTCGTCTCCTGTATTCAAGGCGTACTACGGTGACGCCGACGGAGCCGGGGACAGCCTGACCGGGTTCTTCGAGTACCAGGAGCTGCCGTCCAGTGCGGTGGTGAGCAGGACCGGACAGGTCAAGCCGGGCAACAGTTACGGCGAGTCCGGAGCATTCGTGCTCGGTGCCGTTTCAGAGGGCAAGTCCTACCAGTGGCGGGTGAAGACCAGGGACGCGGCCGGGGTGGAGTCGCCGGACTGGTCACCGTGGTGTCGTTTCACGGTCGACACGGCGAAGCCGCCGCGCCCGGGCGTGTCCTCGTCGGCGTACCCGAACGACGGTGTCGCCCGTGGCGGACCGGGCATCTCTGGGGCGTTCACCTTCACTGCCGGGGTCCAGGATGTGACGCGGTACGTGTACGGATGGTCCGGCAGCCCGCAGCCGATGACCACGGTGACCGTGTCACGGGGCGCCTCCTACACCGTGACGTTGACCCCGCCTCGCCACGGCTACAACACCTTGAACGTGTACAGCCTCGACGGTGCGGACAAGCAGAGCGACACCAACGCCTACAGCTTCCTGGTGAACGCCCCGTCCGCCCCCGTGGCGAACTGGCCGCTCGACAGCATCGACGCACACAACCTCACCGACACCCAGGGCGATGCCGACCTCAGCACGGTGGGCAGCGTGACATGGGCACCGGACGTCCGGATCATCGGCGAGAGCGTCGCCTCGTTCAACGCCTCGTCGTACCTCACGACTGCCGGGCCGGTACTGGACACCTCCAAGTCGTTCAGCGTGGCCGCATGGGTACGTCTCGCCGACATCGCCCCCAACAATCCCGACGTCGACCTGGACATCGGCAATCGGACGGTCCTGGGACAATCCGGCTCGAAGCAGAGCGGGTTCTATCTCGGCTACCGGACCGACGGCGTCCAACCCAGGTGGTCGTTCGCGATGCACGGAGCCGACCTTGACCAGGGGACCACCTGGGATACGGCGAATTCGTCCGCACTCGTCACCTCAGCGGACGTGGGCAGATGGGTACACCTTGCCGCCACATACGACTCGGCCACCCGCACGATGCAGCTCTACGTCAACGGTTCCCTGGCAGGCTCCACGGCCCGGTCCGCGAACCCGTGGAACGCGAATGGCCCGATGACGATCGGGGCTGCCAAGTACACCCCACCCGGCGGCACTCCGCTCATGATCGGTCAGTGGCCGGGTGAGATCACCGAGGTACGAGCCTGGCAACGGGTGATCGTTCCGGACGATCTGTTGGGCAGTGACGGCGATGACGCCACGGGAACGGACCCTGTTGCCGGGATCCTGGCGCCCACGGAGGTTGCCTCGTGGGACTTCAACGGTGGTCTGCTTTCCGGGTGCGGTACGGAGACGAGTGACAGCTACTGGTCGCAGTCGTTGCGGCTGTACGGGTGCACCGACCCGTACTCGCCCGAGCAGACGGCCGGCTACACCGGGGACGCGCACGACGACAACGACGCGTTGTGGCTCAATCAGGAACAACCGGATGGGTACGGCGGCAGCGGTGACGGCAACGGTTACGCCGCCACGACCCAGCCGATCGTGCGTACCGACCAGTCGTTCACTGTCTCGACCTGGGTGAAGCTGGCGCGGACAGATCGTGACCAGGTAGTCCTTTCCCAGCAGGGGAACAACCTGTCGCGCTTCATGCTCTATTACAACCAGCCCGACGGCCGGTGGCGCGTCTGGATGTACCACGAGGATGGCGGTAGCCGTCCGGGCAGTGGCGTGAGTGGTAGCACGGCGGTCGTCGACAAGTGGACGCATCTCACCCTTGTTTTCGACGCCGGCCGAGCCACCACGAGCATCTACGTCGATGGTGTCCTGGCCGGAATCACCGCTCACGCCGGAGCGGCCTGGAATGCGACAGGCCCGTTCAGTGTGGGCCGGGCCTTCTACGGCCAGACACTGGCGCCATTTTCCGGCTCGATCGACCAGGTGAGGGCCTTCGCCGGGGCGATGTCCGACCGGGAGGTACGGAACCTGTACTCCGGTCGGACATCGCCCCAGGCAGGTCGTGCTGGGCAGTGAACCGCCGACGCTTCTCCCACGAACGTCCACCGTCCGCCGGCCAATTTCTTGCTGCCACTACAAAGGGAATCTTGATGCTGTCCCACCTGGTATCCACCTCCTCTTTCCGGAGACTTGCCGGGCTCCTTGGGCTCCTGCTCGTCGCTCCGGTTGTCGTGGCTCTGCCGCAGCCGGCGCGCGCTACCGCAGTTCCCTCTGTCTCCTGCGTCGACAGTGCGCCGTCGGAGGCGCGGGCGGCGTTGGTTGCTGCCGAGTGTGGTCGTCCGGTGGTGGTGGAGTCGTCTCTGACGGAGATGACTCAGGTGGTGGCGTTGGCGGAGGGTGGGTTCCGGTATCAGGCGTCGGTGGCGCCGCAGCGGGTTCGGCGGGCTGATGGGTCGTGGGCGCCGATTTCGCCGGATCTGGTGCGTCAGGCCGACGGTTCGTTGAAGCCGGCCGCCACCCTTGCCGATGTGTCGTTTTCCGCCGGTGGGTCGGGTCCGTTGGTGACGTGGCGGGAGGGTGTTTCGACGTTCACGTTGTCGTGGCCGTTGGGTGCGTTGCCGGTGCCGAAGGTGAGCGGTGCGACGGCGACGTACGAGTCGGTGCTTTCCGGGGTGAATCTGCATGTGACGGCGACGGCTGAGGGTTATACGCATTCGGTGGAGTTGTTGACGCCGGCGGCGGCGAAGAATCCGGCGGTTCGGCAGTTGCGTTACGTCACCGGCGGCAATACGCGGGTGGAGCGGGCGAGTGACGGTACTCTGCGGCTGCTCGGTTCCGGTGGCGGTGTGGTGGCTACATCCGGTGCCGCGCGGATGTGGGATTCGTCGAGTGACCCGGCGCGTGCTGGTGAGGTGTTGCCGGCGGTGGCGGCTGCGCGGGCGTCGGGTCGGGTTGCGGTGCCGGTGGGTGAGCCGGCTACGGCGGTGGAGCCTGCGGTGACGTCGCGGATCGCGCCGGTGGGGTTGGCGCTGGACGGCGAGCAGTTGACGGTGGTGCCGGACAGCAAGCTGCTGGCCGACCCGGCACTGACCTATCCGGTGTTCGTGGATCCGCCGTTCGAGAAGTTCCGGTCGCGGTGGGCGTACGCGACGAGCAACGGCGAGAACAACGACGGCAGCTCCGCGCGGGTGGGTCGTGAGCCGGCCGATACCGGTTCCGGTGAGCGGTACCGGTCGTTCTTCGAGTTCGACACCGCGCCGCTGCTGCGCAAGAAGATCATGACGGCGAATGTGCGGTTGGTTCTGGATCATTCCTACTCCTGCGACTCGACGCCGGTCCGCATGTACCGCACGAGCGGGATCACCGTTGGTAGTGCCGGGCGGATGGGCTGGACGACGCGTCCGCTGCCTGGGGTGTTCGTAGCCGGCTGGGACGGGCATGCGAACGAGACCGGTGGATGTGGTGCGGTCCAGGACGACATGGACGCCGAGTTCGGCGGGTCCATCAAGGGTGACCTTCAGTGGGCGCTGGACTCGGGCTACACGGGTTACACGGTCGGGTTGTGTGCGTGTGACACCAATGGCGCGGAGGAGTCGAATCAAGAGCGGTGGAAGCGGTTCTACACCGACAAGGCATGGCTCGAGGTGACCTACGACTCCGTACCCGCGACGCCGACAAGCCTCACCACGACAGGACAGGCATGTGGCGCGACTATCGGCACCTCGTCGCCCACCTTCAGAGCGTTCTACGGCGACCCTGACGGTGCCAACGACAGCCTGACCGGTCACCTCGAGTTCCAACTGCTGCCGGACGGGCCGGTGGTGGGGATAACCGGGCCGACCAAGCCGGGTAACAGCTACGGCGACTACGTGCTGGCCAGCCTCGGGTCGGGCAGCCCCGAGGGCAAGACCTTCCAGTGGCGGGTGAAGACCCGGGACGCTGCGGGGTGGGAGTCGCCGGACTGGTCGCCCTGGTGTCGGTTCACTGTGGACACGGCGAAACCACCGCGTCCAGGGGTGTCGTCGTCGGGTTACCCGAACGACGGAGTCGCCCACGGCGGTCCGGGCATTTCGGCGATCTTCACCTTCACCGCAGGTGTCTCGGACGTTACGCGCTACGTCTACGGGTGGGCCGGCAGCCCACAGCCGATGACCACGGTCAACGTGTCGCCCGGTGCCTCCTACAGCGTGGTGTTGACGCCGCCGCGATATTCGTCCAACACGTTGAACGTCTACAGCCTCGACGGTGCCAACAAGCAGAGCGATACGCACTCGTACAGCTTCCTGGTGAAGGCACCGACGGCGCCCGTGGCGCACTGGCCGCTGGACACCATCGATGCGCACAACCTGACCGACCAGATCGGCAACGCCGATCTGACGCCCACCGGGAACCTCTCCTGGGCGAACGACTCGCGAATCATCGGCGCGGCCACCGCTTCGTTCGACCGCTCGGTACACCTGTTGACGTCGGGGCCGGCGGTGAACACCACCCAGTCCTACAGCGTCGCGACGTGGGTCCGGCTCGGCGATTTCGACCCGAGCGACCCCGACATCGACCTGCCTGATTGGAACCTGACTGCCGTCTCGCAGTCCGGGACGAAGGTTGGTGCGTTCGCACTCGGCGTCCGGATGCTCGACGGCCAACCGCACTGGGGGCTGGCCCTGCCCGGAATCGACATGGGCGAGGGGGGCAGCGGTACGACCCACGTGGTGTCGCCTGCCGCCCTGACCGTCCGGGACGTGGGCCGGTGGGTGCATCTTGCCGCCGCGTACGACTCCGCCACCCGCGAGGCCCGGCTGTACGTGGACGGGGTGTTGGCTGCCTCCGCGACGCGTACGCCCGCCACCTGGAATGCCACCGGCCCGGTGATGATCGGCGCGATCCGGTGGACCCCGGCCAGTGGTGTGCCGGGTCTCTCCGACGCCTGGCGGGGACAGATCACCGACGTACGGATGTGGCAGCGCGTGATGGTCCCCGATGACCTGACGGGTACAGCCGCGAACGCCGCTGCCGGTACACCTGCGACACAGGGGATCCTGGCGCCGACCGAGGTGGCCTCCTGGGACTTCAACGGTGGGCTCGCCTCGTCGTGCGGGGCGGCAACGAGTGCCAGCTACTGGTCGCAGAGGCTGAGCCTGTACGGCTGCACCGACCCGTACTCCAGTTCGCAGTCGGTCGGCTACACCGGCGACGCGCACGACGACAACGACGCGTTGTGGCTGAACAGCGCGCAGCCGGACGGGTACGGCACAGCGGGCGCCGGCTACGCCGCCACCTCCGGCCCGATCGTCCGCACCGACCAGTCCCTCAGCGTGTCGGTGTGGGTACGGCTGAACGCGGTCACCGCGGAGGAGCAGGTGGTGCTCCGGCAGGGTGGCGGCGACGGCGCGGTGAAGTTGTACGTCCTACCGGACGGCAGATGGCAGTTCGCGATCATTTCGCCGGACGGCTCGGGCGGTGCCTCCTGGGCCGCCGCCCTCTCCGACGCGCCGGCGAAGCTGCACGACTGGGTGCACCTGGTCGGTGTGTTCGACGCCAGCACCGGCATCGTGCGTCTCTACGTCGACCGGGTGCAGCAGGCGGTAACGGGCAGCGGTGCGACCGGGAAGGCTTTCACGGCTCCGATGGTCGTCGGCGCCGGTGACGCTACCTGGGGCTACCTGCGTGGCGACATCGACCAGCTGAAGCTCTTCGCTGGCGCGATGTCCGACCGCGAGGCCAAAGCCTTGTACGACAACTCGTAGCCGGCCCGGGCCCGCCACGCCGATGTGTCGGCGGGCCCGACCGGCACGCGCAGTCTTGCTCTGGTTCATCCCCGCATACCCCCTGTTGGCGGAGGTTGTTGATGTTCGCTCGATCGGTCCCTGGCCATCGTTCTGGTAAGCTGCGTCGTGCCCGGTGGCAACGAACGGTTGGCGAGCGCGGCACCGTCGCTGTCGCGTACGGCATGGTCGCGGTCCTGGTGGCCGGGTTCCTGGTCGCCACGCCGCAGCCGGCGCAGGCCGCACCGACGAACCTGTCGGTGGTCCAGCCGAAGGCGGTGACGGCGAAGCCGGTCGCGGCGAAGCCGAGGCCGGCGGACATGACCCAGGGGGCCGGCAAGGCAGCCTCGGCCAAGACGGTGTGGCCGGCGGCGGGCGTCGCTGAGGCGAGCCTGATCGGGCAGAGCGCCCCCGGCACTGCCCGCGCCAACGGCGGGGACCCCCTGCCGGTGGTGGCGCGCGCGGGCTCGTTGCCGGTCTGGGTTGGCCCCGCGACGGCGAGCGCCGGCACCAACCGGGCCGCCACCACGGCGACCGCCGCCGTCTCGAGGGCGCGGGTAGAGGTGCTGGACCGGGCGAAGGTGCCGGCGGGCTGGCAGGACGGCGTGCTGGTGCGGGTGGGTCGCGCCGACGCGGTGACGGGGGCCGGCCGGGTGCAGCTCGGCGTGGACTACAGCGGCTTCGCCGGTGCCTTCGGTGCGGACTGGTCGACCCGGCTGCGACTGGTGGCATTGCCCGAGTGCGCGCTGACCACCCCGTCCGCGGCCGGTTGCCGGGGTACGGAACTGCCGTCGCGCAACGACGTCTCGGCGAAGCGGGTGTCGGCGGATGTGGAGCTGCCCGCAGCTCCCTCCACCGCCGCCGCCAACGCGTCGGGCACGCAGTCGACTGGGCAGCTGCTGGCGTTGCGGGCGGCAGCCTCGGGTGATGCCGGCAACTATGGTGCCACCCCATTGCAGTCCTCCTCGACCTGGGCGGTCGGCGGCTCGGGCGGTGAGTTCTCGTGGTCGTACCCGATGCGGGTTCCGCCAGTGCTGGGCGGCCCGGCGCCGAGTCTGTCGCTCGCCTACTCGTCGAGCGCGGTTGACGGGCGCAGCGACGCGTCGAACAACCAGCCGTCGTGGATCGGCGAGGGGTTCGAGTACACCCCGGGTTACGTGGAGCGCCGATACACCCCGTGCAGCGAGGACATGGCCGGGGAGGCGACGAACGACACGGCGACCGGTGACCTCTGCTGGGGCACCGACAACGCGGTGATGTCCCTCAACGGCCGCTCCGCCGAGCTGGTACGCGACACCGCCACCGGCCAGTGGCGACTCAAGGGTGACGACGCCTCGAAGGTCGAGCACCTGACCGGCATGACCGCCAACGGCGACAACGACGGCGAGTACTGGAAGATCACCGCTGCCAACGGGATGCAGTACTTCTTCGGCCAGCACGCGCTGCCGGGGCAGACCTCGACGACGAACTCGACCAACTGGGTCCGCGTTTACGGCAACCACCCCGGTGAGCCCTGTTACAACGCGACGTTCGAATCTGCGTACTGCAACCAGGCGTGGCGCTGGAACCTGGACTACGCCATCGACACCCACGGCAACACCATGTCGCTCTGGTACAGCCGCGACGGAAACAAGTACGCGGCGAACAACACCGACTCGAACGCGGTGATCTACCACCGGGGTTCGACGCTGAACCAGATCCAGTACGGCACCTGGGATCGTGGCGCCGCCGACCGTTCGGTGACGCCGACGGCC
The DNA here is from genome assembly GCF_003633685.1 of Micromonospora pisi. Lineage (NCBI taxonomy): Bacteria > Bacillati > Actinomycetota > Actinomycetes > Micromonosporales > Micromonosporaceae > Micromonospora > Micromonospora pisi. The sequence goes on from NZ_RBKT01000001.1 coordinate 6,950,518, forward strand.
ACGGTGGTCTTCACCGCCGCGGACCGCTGCCTGTCGGACTGCACGATCCACGACGAGGCGCACTGGCCGGACGTGCCGTGGGACCAGGAGTGCGCTGGTACGGAATGTCCGGGCAAGTACTCGCCGACCTTCTGGACCACCAAGCGGCTCGCGAAGATCACCACGCGGGTGAAGGGTGTTACCCCGGACGTCGAGTCGTGGACCCTGAACCACACCTTCCCGGACAACGGCGACTCCTCCCGCAACGGCATGTGGCTGGAGAGCGTCGCCCACTCGGGCGGCACCACCACGACCCCCGAGATCAACTTTGACTTCGTCCACCGCCCCAACCGGGTCGACACGATCGGTGACACCAAGCCGCCGCTGTACTGGATGCGGATGGGCACGATCTGGACCGAGACCGGCGGCAAGGTCTCCGTCGTCTATTCGGACCCGCAGTGTGTCGCGAACTCGGTGATGCCGGCCTCCCCGGAGACGAACACCCTCCGCTGCTACCCGGTCCTCTCCGAGAACGCCGCCACCGGGAAGACCGAGACCGAGTACTTCCACAAGTACGTCGTCAACCAGGTCATCGAGTCCGACTGGACCGGCGGCGGCACCGACGTGACCAGCTCGTACGAGTATCTCGACGGGGTGGCCTGGCGGCACACCGACGACAACGGACTGACCCCGGACAAGTTCCGCACCTGGTCCGACTACGGCGGCTACGGCCGGGTACGGATGCGCCAGGGTGACCCCGTCGGCGGGCAGCAGACCCTGACCGAGTCCCGCTACTACCGGGGCCTGCACGGCGACAAGGCGTCCCCCTCCGGCGGCACCCGTAACATCCAGATGCCCGCGATCGACCTCAACGGCGATGGTGACACCACCGACCCCGAGGACGCGCCGCAGGTCAACGACGAGGACACCTTCGCCGGACAGGTTCGCCAGCAGATCGTGTACAACGGTGTCGACACCGATCCCATCTCCACCACGGTCAACCAGGCGTGGCAGTCCGCGCCGACGGCGACCCGGGACATGGGCGACACCACCGAGTACGCCCGGTACTCCGGTGTCGACGCCACCTGGAACGCGGTCAAGCTCGACGGTGGGCGTGGCTGGCGGGTGACCAGGCAGAACAACACCTTCGACTCGTACGGCATGCCGGACACCACCACCGACTTCGGTGACCTGGCCGTTGCCGGCGACGAGATGTGCGCGGACAACACGTACGCCCGCAACACCGGCATCAACCTGCTCTCGTTGCCGTCGCGGGTGCAGACGTTCACGCTCCCCTGTGGTCAGGCGCCGACCAGTTCCGACCACATCTTCAGCGACATTCGCACCTCGTACGACAAGCAGGCCGCGGGCGTGGCGCCGACCAAGGGCGACGCCACCACGGTGGAGACGCTCAAGGACTGGACGTCGGCCGCCGGCACCACCTTCATGACCGCCTCCCGCACCACGTTCGACGTGTTCGGCCGGGCGGTCGAGGCGTACGACGCGCGGAACAACAAGACCAGCACGGCCTACACCCCCGCCTCGGGCGGGCCGGTGACCAAGGTGGCCACCACCAACCACCTCGGCTGGGTCTCCAGCCAGACCCTGGAACCGACGTTCGGCCTGCCGATCGAGACCAGCGACGTCAACAGCAAGGTCACCACCCTGAAGTACGACGGACTGGGTCGGCTGACCAAGGTCTGGCTGCCGAACCGACTGATCGCTGCGAACCCCGACTCGCCGTCGATGCAGTACGACTACCTGATCCGCAACACGGGCGGGGTCAACGCGGTCACCACGCGGACGATCAACGCCGAGGGGAATTACGTCACCTCGTACGCCCTCTCCGACGGACTGCTGCGGGGCCGGCAGACCCAGACGGCCGCCGTCTCCGGCGGTGGCACGGTCTTCACCCAGACCGACTACGACAGCGCCGGCCGGGTCGCCTACAGCGCGGGCAACCACCATGACCCCGCGTTGACCGCGGGCACCAAACTGGTCGCGATCGCGCCCTGGCAGTTCAACAGCCAGAACGTCAACGTGTACGACCGCGCGTCCCGGATCACCGACTCGATCCTGATGACCAGTGGTCAGGAGAAGTGGCGGACCCGGACGGTCTACGGCGGTGACCGCACCTACGTCACCCCGCCGAGGGGCGGCACGCCCACCACCAGCATCACCGACGCCCAGGGCAACCTGGTCGAGCTGCGCCGGCACTCCGGTGGCTCCACCAGCGGCCCCTTCGACGAGACGAAGTACAGCTACACCCGGAAGGCGCAGCTCTCCAAGGTCGTCGACGCGGCCGGCAACGAGTGGACGTACGGCTTCGACCTGCTGGGTCGCCAGATCAGCGCCGACGACCCGGACAAGGGCCTCACCACCTCCTCGTACAACGATTTCGGTGACCTGACCTCCACCAAGGACGACAACGACAAGACGCTCGTCTACACCTACGACAGCCTGGGTCGTAAGACCGGCCTGTACGAGAACGCGGTAACGACCGCCAACAAGCGTGCCACCTGGGCGTACGACCCGAGTGGCGCGAAGGGTCAGCTCGCCTCGTCGAGCCGTTGGACCGACAGTGGCGTCAACGAGTACAAGGTCGCGATCGCCGGTTACACGGCGCTGTACCAGTCCACCGGCGAGGAGTACACCATCCCCGCCAGCGAGACGGGTCTGAGCGGGTCGTACTTCTTCGGTCGCAGTTACAAGGCCGACGGCAGCAGCCTCGCCACCCAGTCCTTCCCGAACACCGCCGGGCTCGGTGGTGAGCAGCTCACCTTCACCTACGACGGCGTGACCGGGCTGCCGGAGCAGGTCCAGACGAACTGGCCGGGTGCCGGCCAGTACGTCACCAACACCGACTGGACCGCCTTCGGTGAGCTGGCGTTCGTCCAGTACCAGCAGACCGCGCAGAACTTCCTGCAACGTTCCTTCGTCTACGAGGACAGCACCCGACGGCTGCACAGCGCGAAGGCGAACCGCCAGATCGCCCCGCAGTTGCTCGCCGACGTCAACTACGAGTACGACGAAGCCGGCAACATCACGAAGATCGCGGACACGCCGGCCGGCGGGACCGCCGACACCCAGTGTTTCGGCTATGACTACCAGCGGCGACTCACCGAGGCGTGGACGCCCAGCGGCGGCAACTGCGGGACCGCACCGACCGTGGCCGGGCTCGGCGGGCCGGCACCCTACTGGCACTCCTGGACCTTCGACGAGGTCGGCAAGTCCATCGGCAACCGGGTCACCGAGACCAAGCACGCCGCCACCAACACGGTTTCGACGTACAAGTACCCGGCTGCCGGCGCCGATCGCCCGCACGCCGCCACCCAGGTCGTCACCACCGGCACCGGCGCGGGTACGAAGAACTACACCTTCGACGACACCGGCAACACCACCTGTCGGCCCAACCCGACCGCGGTCAACAACACCTGCCCGCCGGGCACCGGTAGCCAGAAGCTGACCTGGGACGTCGAGGGCCGGCTCGACACGCTGGTCGACGGCGCGACGACCAACAAGTACGTCTACGGCGCCGACGGCAATCGCCTCATCGCCCGCGACGGCACCGGCAAGACGCTCTACCTGCCGGGCATGGAGGTCCACTACACCACCAGCGGCGGCTCCACGACCGCCACCCGCTACTACAGCCACGCCGGGCAGGTGATCGGGTCACGTGCGCCCGGCACCGACATCACCTGGGTAATCGGCGATCAGCAGGGCACCCAGCAACTCGCGGTGAAGTCTGGCGACCAGGCCATCACCCAGCGGCGGCAGACCCCCTACGGCGGCCCGCGTGGCACCAACCCGGTCTGGCCCACGCCGAAGGGCTTCGTCGGCGGTGACAACGACCCGACCGGTCTGGTCCACCTCGGTGCCCGCGAGTACGACCCCGGCACCGGCCGGTTCATCAGCCTCGACCCGATCATCGATTACACCGACCCGCAGCAGATGCAGGGTTACAGCTACGCCAGCAACACCCCGGTCACGATGAGTGACCCGGATGGTCTGATGCCGCTGATCACCGAGACTCCCCAGGGCGACGCGCAGCACTACCGGGAGACCGGCGAGCGGGTCGTGATGGGCAGCAAGGGCAAGTTCACCGTCCGCAAGGAGCCGGTCCGCAAGCCCTCGCTGATCAGCTCGGACCAGGGCGGCCCCACCGATGCGGACGTCGAGCGGGCCAAGAAGATCAAGAGTGAGAGTGTCATCTCGATCATCGTGAAGGCCGGCGGGCAGATCCTGCTGGACCTGATCGGGGTCAACGACATCCTCGGCTGTATTGGCGGCAACGCCATGGACTGCGTGTTCGCGGTCGCCGGCATGCTCCCCTGGGGCAAGGCGTTCAAGCTCATCAAGGACAGCAAGCGCATCGCCGGTACGTTGGCCCGCGCCGCGAGAGCGGTCCAGAACTTCTTCGAAGAGGTCAAGTGGGCAACCAACACCCTCAAGAGGGCCGAGGATGCCGCTGAAGCCGCCGCCAAACAGGTCGACGATGCCTTCGGTAGTTGTCCGCTGCACAGCTTCGCCGCTGGTACCAAGGTCGTTACTGCCGACGGCGACGAAGTGCCGATTGAGGAACTGGACGAAGGCGACCGGGTCCTGGCGACAGACCCGGAAACCGGCAAGACCGAAGCCCGCACCGTCACCAAGACCCACATCAACAACGACACCGCCCTGACCGACCTCACCATCGTCTTCGCCGACGGCAGTAGTGAGGTGGTCAAGACCACTCAGCACCACCCGATCTGGAGCGAGACCCGCAAGGCATGGATCGGCGCTGCCGACCTGGAGACTGGGGAACACCTCCTCACCCTTGACCGCAAGCCCGCCATCGTGGACGAGGTCGCCTCCTACGCCGGCGCCGAGGTCATGTACGACCTCACCGTCGACGTCACCCACACGTACTATGTGGTGGCCGGCGACACCCCGGTACTCGTACACAACTGCGGAACTGGCCCGTCTGGACTAATCGACCTTGACGCAGCTTCTGCGTCTGGCGCAACTCTTCAAAGGGGCGGTTACTCGGTTGCTGGGCGCGCCTTGCAGAAGCATGCAGATCGCGCGGGCACCGGTTCAAATTGGCCGAGACCCGCCGGACGAGAAAACCCTCAAGGATGGAACTCGGCAGGGCAGGACATGCTCGACGATATTCTGACGAATCCTGACTCGGTCGCCCATCTAGGGTATGGTCGTGTGGGTGGTCAGTGGCAAGACACACTCGATGTTCGGCTTCCTGGTGGCCGAGGAGCACGCTTTGATCTCAATGGCAACTTCTCGGGTTTCCTCGACTAGGAGCAGCGCAAATGGCTAGCGAAGACTACGAGGGTCGTAAGATCCAAGTTGTTAGCTTCGATGACGCGACAAGCGACGAGCGTATCGTCGAGTTCATTGATCCTGCCGTGTCATCAGCAGAGTCGGTGGTCGCAGTATTCAACCGAGGTTCGGACTGGCGTGACGCGCGCGTTTCAATTAATCCGAGATTGGATGGCGTGTCGGCCGAATTCCTGATCTGGGCGTTGAACATCGCGCGTCGCGTGATGTAAGTCCATGCAAATTAGGGGCCGTCCCGCCTTCTGGGGCGGAGCTTGAGCGGGCTCGACCGGATACCGGTTGAGCCCGCCTTCCTTTCGGATCCGACGACGCTCGGCGGCATTCCGTAGCGTTGCTGCGTAATGGCGTTGTGCGTCGATGGGTGCGCTTGGTCGCCCGTGTTGCCGTCAGCGTTGCCGTCGCACGAACGCAACGTTGACATCGCGGCGCATAAGCGGCAGGCGAGTATCGTCAGTCAACACTCGCTGAGCTTGGAGGATGCTACGGCTACCGGTCATGAATTCGTCGGCGTCGGGGCGCGCGATATCAGTAACAGCAGGGGTGTTTTTTCCGGAATAAGAAAAATACTTGCGGGTTCCGTATCGATCCTGCGTCGCTTGCCGGTGCCCACCGGCCCGGTCTGTCGCATGTGCACCTCAAAGTATTCGACGAAGCCGGAAAGGCATTGGCCAATAATCACATCCCCCTTATTGGATCGTAAATGGTAATTGTCGAAGGGTAAGGCAGCGATGACCGCGCATTTGAAGCAGATACTCAATGATGTCTACGGTAGAAGAGGGTAACGGTGGTGAGCGTTTCGGGTACCCGTCGTTTCGGTGTGGAGATCTTGCTTAGCGACAAAGCCGGTTTGACTCATGTTCAGTTGGCTGGCGAGATGATTGCCGCCAACGCTGCTATAAATATCTGGTATGCCGAGAAGTTGTTGGGGGTGGTGCCTGGGGTTGAAAGGGATAAAATCACGGACCCGATTGTGGAACTTGAGAAGGAATGTAGGCGTGCCTGGGCTTCTTATCGAGATCAGGAAGACCCATTTTCGGGTGCTGGGTCAGACGCGCTTGTGCGAGCACAGGAGCGGCTCATCACCGCTATGTGGAATGTTTTGCCGCCTGAGTATCGACCACATCCCATTGCCCGCCAAGGGTTGGTCTAGCGGTATTCAAGGTGGCTGGGGTGGAGCGTTGTGCTCGACGCGGACGGTGAGCCGGCTCGGCAGGCGGCCGAGGAGCAGGTCGACTGGTCCGGCACCGCGGTTCTGGTCCCAGCCGGTTAATGGTCGTGTCGGAGGTAGCCTCGTACGGATTCCGACTCGAGGAGACTGAAGCATGACGTCATCGGCAGCGATCGCACCGACCCGACAACTGGTGAACGGGGCGAGCATCCCGCAACTCGGCCTGGGGACCTGGCCGATGTCGAACGCCGAGGCGGAGGTCGCCATCGCGCAGGCGATCGAGATCGGTTACCGCATGGTTGACACCGCCTACAAGTACGGCAACGAGCAGGGCGTCGGACGGGGGCTGCGCGCCTCCGGCGTACGTCGGGAAGATCTTTTCGTCACCAGCAAGCTCAACGGTGAGTGGCACGGTGTACGCGAGGCCCAGGAGGCGTTCGAGCAGAGCGCGGAGCGGCTCGGCGTCGACTACCTCGACCTCTTCCTGATCCACTGGCCGCTGCCGTGGCAGGACCGGTACGTCGAGGCGTTCGAGGGTCTGACCAAGCTGCTCGCCGACGGGCGGGTACGCGCCATCGGCCTGTCCAACTTCAAGCCGGCGCACATCGACCGGATCCTCGCCGCGACCGGCGTCACGCCCGACGTCAACCAGGTCGAACTGAATCCCCGGGTGACCCGGGACGCGGTCCGCGCGTACGACAGCGAGCACGGCATCGTGACCCAGTCGTGGGGGCCGATCGGCCAGGGCGGTGACCTGCTCACCCACTCCACGATCACCGAGATCGCCCAGCGGTACGGCCGCACGCCCGCCCAGGTCGTGCTGCGCTGGCACCTCGAACTCGGGCTGATCCCGATTCCGAAGACCTCCTCGCCGGAGCGGATGCGGAGCAACATCGAGGTCTTCGACTTCCGCCTCACCGAGTCGGAGGTGGCCGCACTTTCCGCCCTGGACCAGGGGGAAGAGGCCGCGACCGACTCGGACACCACCGGTCACTGACCCGCCGATCGCGGGTCGTGGCCGCTCGCCGTCGCGGGTGAGATGACCGGGAATGACCTACATGGAAGAACGTGTGCCTACACGTTCTTCCATGTACGAGGTGAACGCTTTATTCGCCTCAGCGCGGCGGCCGACACACCCCGGCCCGGGAGCCGCCCCGCAGAACAGCCGTCCGCACGACGGGACGGGGGCGGTGCGGTACGCCGAGCGGGTGGCGGCACGTGCCAGACTGGGCAACTGGCATGTGGGTGGCGTCCGGTGGGAGAAGAACCAGGGCGACCCCATCGGGAGGGGAAGGTTCTGCCTTGTTGCGCTGGTTGACCGCGGGTGAATCGCATGGCCCGGCACTGGTCGCGCTCCTCGAAGGGGTGCCCGCCGGGATCGAGGTGACCAGCGAGGAGATCATCCGGGAGCTGGCCCGCCGCCGGCTCGGCTACGGCCGGGGCGCGCGGATGTCGTTCGAGCGGGACGAAATCGAGATCATCGGTGGCGTACGCCACGGTCTGACCCTGGGCAGCCCGTTCGCCGTACGGGTCGGCAACTCCGAGTGGCCCAAGTGGCAGACCGTGATGTCGGCCGACCCGGTCGACCCGGACGAACTGGCCAGCCAGGCGCGAAACGCCCCGCTGACCCGCCCCCGCCCCGGTCACGCCGATCTCGCCGGCATGCAGAAGTACGGTCACGCCGACGCCCGGCCGATCCTGGAGCGGGCCAGCGCACGGGAGACCGCCGCCCGGGTCGCCGTCGGCACGGTCGCCAAGGCGCTGATCCGGCAGGGGCTCGGCATCGAGATCGTGTCGCACGTGGTCGAGCTCGGCTCGGTCGCGTCCAAGCCCGGCCTGCAACCCCGCCCCGAGGACGCCGAGCGGATCGACGCCGACCCGCTGCGCTGTCTTGACCCGGAGGCGAGCGCCCGGATGGTGGCCGAGGTCGACGCCGCGAAGAAGGACGCCGACACTCTCGGCGGCATCGTCGAGGTGCTGGCGTACAACGTTCCGCCGGGTCTCGGCAGCCACGTGCAGTGGGACCGCAAGCTCGACGCGCGGCTCGCCACCGCGCTGATGTCGATCCAGGCGATCAAGGGTGTGGAGATCGGCGACGCCTGGCTCCAGGCCCGGTCCCGGGGTTCCGTCGCGCACGACGAGATCGTGCCGACGGCGACCGGGGTGCGCCGGGTCACCGACCGGGCCGGCGGCCTGGAGGGTGGCATGACCACCGGAGAACCCCTCCGGGTACGCGCCGCGATGAAGCCGATCTCGTCGCTGAACCGGGCCCTCGCCACGGTCGACGTGACCACCGGCGAACCCGCCACCGCGATCAACCAGCGTTCTGACGTCTGTGCGGTCCCGGCGGCGGCAGTGGTCGCCGAGGCGATGGTGGCGCTGGTGCTGGCCGAGGCGGCGACCGAGAAGTTCGGCGGCGACTCGATCGCCGAGATCCGGCGTAACCTCGCCGGCTACCTGGACAACCTGGTGATCCGCTGATGGCCCCCGTCTGCATCCTGGTCGGCGCGCCCGGATCCGGCAAGACCAGCACCGGTCAGGTGCTCGCCGCCGCGCTCGGTGTCGCCTTCCGGGACACCGACGCCGACATCGAGACGGCCGCCGGCAAGCCGATCCCGGAGATTTTCGTGGACGAGGGGGAGGAGCACTTCCGTACCCTCGAACGCAACGCCGTGGTGACCGCGTTGGGTGAGTTCGACGGGGTGCTCGCCCTCGGCGGCGGCGCGATCCTGGCCGAGGCGAACCGGGCCGCGCTCGCCGGTCACACCGTGGTCCACCTGTCGGTGGAGCTGACCGACGCGATCCGCCGGGTCGGGCTCGGCGCGGGTCGGCCGCTGCTCGCGATCAACCCGCGCGCCACCCTCAAGTACCTGCTCGACCAGCGGCGACCGCTCTACCAGGAGGTCGCCACGCTCACCGTGATCACCGACGGGCGTACACCGGAACAGGTGGCCGAGGAGATCCTGCAACTGCTCAAGCCGTGACGCCCTTCCTTCGTCCGTCATGCGGACAGTGGGCGGGGCGGTTGCGAGGGGTTACCGCAGTAGCGGATTAGGCTCGGGCGCGATGGACGAGCTGAGAAAGATATCGATCGGCGGCGAGCGGGCGTACGACGTGCTCGTCGGCCGTGACCTGCTTGACGCGTTGCCGGGCCTGCTGCCCGGCGCGGACCGGGTTGCCGTGCTCTACGCGGCACCGCTGAAGGCGTTGGCCGACGCGCTCGCCGAACGGGTGCGCGCCGACGGCCGTACCCCGCTGCTGGTCGAGGTGCCGGACGCGGAGGCGGGCAAGAGCATCGACGTCGCCGCCCGCTGCTGGGACCGGCTGGGCGAGGCGGGCTTCACCCGTACCGATGCGGTGGTCGGGGTGGGCGGCGGCGCCGTCACCGACCTGGCCGGCTTCGTCGCCGCCTGCTGGCTGCGCGGGGTGCGCTGGGTGGCGGTGCCGACCTCGCTGCTCGGCATGGTCGACGCGGCCGTCGGCGGCAAGACCGGGATCAACACCGGGGCCGGGAAGAACCTGGTCGGCGCCTTCCATCCGCCGGCCGGGGTGCTCTGCGACCTGTCCACGCTCGACACCCTGCCGCAGGCCGACCTGGTCGCCGGGCTCGCCGAGGTGGTCAAGTGCGGGTTCATCGCCGACCCGGTCATCCTCGACCTGGTCGAGGCCGACCCGGTCGCGGCGAGGAGTCCGGCCGCGCCGGTGGTCCGGGAGCTGATCGAGCGGGCGATCCAGGTGAAAGCCGACGTCGTCTCCGGCGACCTGCGCGAGTCCGGCGTACGCGAGATCCTCAACTACGGCCACACGCTCGCCCACGCGATCGAGAAGGCGGAGGGCTACCGCTGGCGGCACGGGCACGCGGTCTCCGTCGGGCTCGTCTACGCCGCCACCCTGGCCCGGCTCGCCGGCCGGCTCGACCCGCTCACCGCCGACCGGCACCGGAGGGTGCTCGAACTGCTCGACCTGCCGACCGGCTACCGGGCCGACGCCTGGCCGGAGCTGTTGGCCACGATGCGGGTGGACAAGAAGGCCCGGGGGGCGCGGCTGCGTTTCGTGGTACTGGACGGGCTGGCCCGGGCGGCCATCCTGGAGGGGCCGGACGAGGGCCTGCTCCGGGCCGCGTACGACGAGGCGGTGGCCCGGTGACGAAGGTTTACGTCCTCAACGGCCCGAACCTCGGCCGGCTCGGCACCCGCCAGGTCGACGTGTACGGCCTGACCAGCTACGCCGGACTGGTCGAACTCTGCGAACGGACCGGGCGGGAGCTCGGTCTCGACGTCGAGGTGCGGCAGACCGACGCGGAGCACGAGTTGATCGCCTGGCTGCACGAGGCGGCCGACGAGGCGGCTGCGGTGGTGCTCAACCCGGCCGCCTGGTCACATTACTCGTACGCGGTCCGGGACGCCTGCGCCCTGCTCCGAGCCCCGCTGGTCGAGGTGCACATCTCCAACATCCACACCCGGGAGGAGTTCCGGCACCACTCGGTTGTCTCCGCGGTCGCCACCGGTGTGATCGCCGGGTTGGGCGTCGACGGCTACCGGTTGGCGCTGCTCCACCTCGCCGACCGCCTGGCGGCCGATCGGCAGGCCGACGAGTAGGGCCAGCCCGATCCAGACGTAGGCGTTGGAGCCGATCAGCCCGTCCACCCCGCTCGCGTCGTTCCACCAGAGCCAGACCACGCTGCTACAGAGCAGGACGTACGCCACGGCGGTGGCGGTGCCGAGCCGTCGCCGCCGCCGGCCCGGTCCGGCGTCCACCGCCGCGCCGCCGAGCACCGCCAGCGCGGGCAGCAGCCAGACCAGGTGGTGCACCCAGGTGATCGGACTGACCAGGCAGCCGACGATTCCGGTGAGGGCCGCACCGGCGAGCTGGTCGCCGGCGCGGGCGGCCTGGCGTACCCGGACCGCCCAGAGCACCCCGACGACGAGCACCACGGCCAGCCAGGTGCCCCGCCCCAGGTGCGGGTCCCACCGGGTCAGCACCCCCTGCAACGACTGGTTCGACACGTAGCCGAGATCACCCACCCGGTCGGTGTTCCATAGCGCTTCGGTCCAGAAGACGTACGACGAGTGGGGCGCGAGCAGGGCGGCGACGCCGGTCGCGGTGGCGGCGGTGCCGGTGGCGACCGCGGCGGCGCGCCACCGCCCGCTGAGCACCAGGTAGCCGATGAAGACCACCGGGGTGAGCTTGATGGCCGAGGCGAGGCCGATGCCGATGCCGGAAAGTCGTCCCCGACCGGTCCGGGAGACCATCACGTCGGCCAGGACGAGCATCAGCAGGAGCAGGTTGACCTGACCGAAGCTGACCGTGTCCCGGACCGGTTCGAAGATCGCCACGGCGCAGCCGGTGAGCGCGAAGGCGTACCAGCGGGGCCAGCCCCGGCGGCGGGCGATCGGGTCGAGCAGCCAGTAGATGACGAGTGCGGCCGCGGCCACGTTGACCGCGATGCTGGTCGCGATCGCCGCCGGCCAGTTCAGCAGCGACAGTGGGCTCATCACCAGCGCGGCGAAGGGCGGGTAGGTGAAGCCGTACCGGGTGCCGGGGCGCAGGTAGTCGTAGAGCTGGCCGCCGTCACGCAGCCAGTACGTCACCGCCCCCCGGTAGACACCGACGTCGAAGAAGCCCCGGTGCGCCGGGACGGTGGCCAGGAAGAGGGCGCAGAGCGCGACCAGTACGGCGACGAGCAGGACCCGGTCCCGGGTCCGGCGGGGCGTCCACGGTCGGCTCATCGGGTTCCTCTCGACGGTGACGGTGTGGGTGCCGGCCGCGGGCGGTGGGCCACGTCGTGCTCGACCGTCAGCGGCTCGGCGGCACGGCGGTGATCGGCGGCGGCAGCCGGCGCAGGCCGGAGCAGGAGGCCGGCAGCGAACCGGAGCAGCAGCAGGTACGTGGTGGTCAGGTGGCGCCCGAGTCGGGACCGGTGCCGTACGGCGAGGATCAGCAGGGCGGCGAGCCCGCCGCCGAGGAGTGCCTGACCGAGCTCTGCGATTCCGGGGGCGAACCCGTCCGGCAGGATGATCACGGCCAGCCCGGCGCAGGCGAGCGCCGCCCAGCGGCGCAGCCGGCCCTCGGCCGCGGCGGCGGCGACCGGGACCAGTCCCCAGAGCAGGTACCAGGGACGGATCGCCGGGCCGAAGAGGACCAGCGCGCCGAGGCCGAGGCCGAGGGCGTACACCGGTCCGAGTTCGTCGCGGCGTAGCCAGAGCAGCAGTCCGGCGGCGAGCGCGACGGCCAGGCCGGCCCAGCGCCAGAACGAGACCGCGTGCGGGGCGACGTCCGCGCCGATCAGCTCCAGCAGCGCCCGGGTGGCCCGCCCCAGCGCGCTGCTGAGCGACCAGTTCGCGGCGGAGACCGGGGTGTCCAGGGCGGCGATCCAGCCGTATCCGGTGCCGGCCAGGGCGGTCACCGCGACGGTGGTCCCGATCGCCACCACGGCGGTGCCGGCGAGCGCGCGCGGGGTCCGCCAGCGCCCGGCGAGCTGCCCGGCCCAGAGCGGTGCCACGAAGACCAGGGCGACCACGGCCGGCGCCTTGACCAGCGCGGCCAGTGTCAGCAGCGCGGTGCCGAGCGCGGGGTGGCGGGCCATCGCCGTGGCCAGTCCGGCGCCGAGCAGCCCGACCATCAGCGCGTCGTTGTGTGCCCCGCCGACCAGGTGGATCAGGACCAGCGGGTTGAGCACCCCGAGCCAGAGGGCGGCGGCCGGGTCGACGCCGCAGCGCCGGGCCAGGCTTGGCAGGACGGCGGCGAGCAGGAGCACCCCGGCCGCCGCGACCAGGCGCAGGCCGATCACGCCGAGGGCGAGCTGGGTGCCGGTCACCGCGGCGACCGCGGTGGCCAGGAGCAGGAAGACCGGGCCGTACGGGGTGGTGGTGTGCTGCCAGATCGCCGGGACCTCCGCCGCCAGCGGCCCACCGAGCGTGGCCGGGCCCTGCTCGTACACGTCCAGCCCGGCGCCGACCATCGCCCCCTGCGCCAGGTAGCTGTAGACGTCACGGCTGAACATCGGTGGTGCGACCAGCAGTGGCGCCGCCCACAGGGTGAGCGTGACGAGGAGCGCGCCCGGGGTCGGCGGGTGGTCGCCCCGGACCAGGCCGCCCAGTCGCCACCAGGCCGCGACCAGCAGCGCGAGTCCGAAGGAGGCGCAGACCAGGGCGGGGCCGGGGTAGTGGCGTACCTCGTCCAGGGCGACCAGGGCGGGGAAGGGGTTCCGGGAGGGCAGCGCGCCGGTTCCGGCGGCGCCGAGAGCCAGCAGGAGCACCCCGGCCACTCCCAGAGCACGGCAACGGGCGAGCGCGGAGAGGTGGGTGACCGGGTGCGGCACCCGTGCACGTTGTCAGTGAAGGATGTCTCGGATTCGGCCGTGAGTTGTCCGGGGTGTGACCGCCGCGCGTCCGCTCTCGATCAACCGCCCGTACCCGTGCCAGCGCGGAACGGTTCCCGGCAAGTAGACTTGGCGGGTCTGTCCGCCAATTGAAGATCAAGGCAGGAAATGGCCACCACCAACGACCTCAAGAACGGTCTGGTCCTCAACCTCGACGGCGAACTCTGGGCTGTCGTGGAGTTCCAGCACGTCAAGCCCGGCAAGGGCGGTGCTTTCGTCCGCACCACATTGAAGAACGTGCTGTCCGGCAAGGTCGTCGACAAGACCTTCAACGCGGGCACCAAGGTCGAGACGGCCACCGTCGACAAGCGGACCATGCAGTACCTCTACGCCGACGGCGAAGACTATGTCTTCATGGACCTGGAGACCTTCGACCAGATCCAGGTGCCTGGCGGCACCGTGGGTGAGGCGGCGAACTACCTGCTGCCCGAGGCCGAGGCGATCGTGGCCACCCACGAGGCCGTGCCGCTCTACATCGAGCTGCCGACCAGCGTGATCCTCGAGGTCACGTACACCGAGCCGGGTCTGCAGGGCGACCGTTCCACCGGCGGCAACAAGCCGGCGACGGTGGAGACCGGCGCGACCGTTCAGGTGCCGCTCTTCATCACCACCGGTGAGAAGATCAAGGTCGACACCCGCGACGGCCGTTACCTCGGCCGCGGCTGATGGCCGAGGGCCCCAAGTCGCAAATGCCCGCGCGCCGCAAGGCACGCAAACGGGCACTGGATGTGCTTTACGAGGCGGATCAGCGGGATCTGCCGCCGGTCGAGGTGCTCGCCGGGTACCTCCAGCGGCTCACCCCGCCGCCGCCGGAACACCTGGAGTACGCGATCGGTCTGGTCGAGGGGGTGGCCGGTCGGCTCGACCGGATCGACGAGCTGATCGCCAGCTACACCGAGGGTTGGACGCTGGACCGGATGCCGGTGGTCGACCGGAACCTGGCCCGGATCGCGGTCTACGAGTTGCTCTACGTCGACGAGATCGACGACGCGGTGGCGATCAGCGAGGCGGTCGAGTTGGCCAAGCAGATGTCGACCGACGACTCGCCCCGGTTCCTCAACGGGGTGCTCGGCCGGATCGCCGAGTACGCCACCCGCTGAGCGGGCCAGTCACCGTCGTACGAGGAAGGGGCGCCCGACGGGCGCCCCTTCTCGTTGTTCACGGTGCGGTGGTGCGGTGGTGCGTTCCTGCCGTCGTGCTCAGGAGGCGAAGAGCGCCCGAGGATCGGCGACGAGTACGCCGTGCTCGGTGAGCCGCTCGATCAGCCCGGAGGGGGACGAGTCGTAGACGATGGCGAGCGCGCGCAGGTCATCCGCGCGGATCGACAACACCCGACCGTTGTAGTCGCCACGCTGCTGCTGGATCGCGCGGGCATAGCGGGCGACGTACGCGAGTTCCTCGGAGGCCTCGTCGTAGAGGCGCTCCAGGTCCAGGACGATCTTGTTCGTGGGCTCGTGCCGGACCCCGCTGCCGTCCGGCAGCAGTTCCGCCACGGGCACCCGGTAGAAGTCCGCCAGCTCGGCGAGGCGCGAGACGGTGACCGCACGGTCACCACGCTCGTACGACCCGACGACGACGGCCTTCCAACGCCCGTTCGACTTCTCCTCCACCCCCTGCAGGGACAGCCCCTGCTGCTGACGGATGGAGCGCAGGCGGGCGCCCAACGACTTGGCGTATTCAGAGGGCATTCGGACACTCCCAGTGCTGGCTCGGGGATCTCCCCAGCGGTCGCTACGGAGCGTGACGGTACGGGGATTGAGACGGGTGGTCAAGTGCTCGTTACCTTCCCGTTGGCAAGATCGTGGTCACGAAGCTGAAATCTCTTCGCTGACCGGGTGGTCAGCGCCCCGCCCGGGTTCGTCGACCGGTCGCTGGTAACGTGGTGATCAGCCCCCGGCCTGACCGCATGCGGTCCGGGTCGGATCCGACATCCTTTAACGACCCGTCCAGTGAGGCGGGGAAGGAGGTCCGCCGTGGCCTTCCCGCAGGCCGCCCAACCTCCGGTGGCATCGCCACCGTCTGTGAAGGTCATCCTGACCAGCGCCGATCTGCATCGTGTGGTCGACCGGATCGCACACCAGATCCTCGAGAAGACCCAGGGTGCCGCCGACACCGTGCTGCTCGGCATTCCCACCCGAGGGGTTCCACTCGCCCGCCGGCTTGCTGCCCGGATCAGCACCTTCGAGGGCATTGACGTACCCGTCGGTGTGCTCGACATCACGCTCTACCGGGACGATCTCCGTCGGCACGCGACCCGCGCCATCGGCCCGACCGACGTGCCGCCCGGCGGCATCGACGGCAAGCGGGTGATCCTGGTCGACGACGTCCTTTTCTCCGGCCGCTCGGTCCGGGCCGCGCTGGACGCGCTGAGCGACCTGGGCCGTCCCAGTTCGGTACAGCTCGCGGTGCTGGTCGACCGAGGGCACCGGGAACTACCCATCCGGGCCGACTACGTCGGCAAGAACATCCCCACCGCGCTGGCCGAGAGCGTCAAGGTCACGCTCGCCGAGGTCGACGGTGCCGACGAGGTCAAACTGTTCGGGAGGCCAACGCTGTGATCAGGCACCTGCTCTCCGGGGCCGACCTGGACGCCACCACCGCCACCCGGATCCTGGACACCGCCGCCGAAATGGCGACGGTGGCCGGGCGCGAGGTGAAGAAGCTCCCCGCGCTGCGCGGCCGGACCGTGGTCAACCTCTTCTACGAGGACTCCACCCGGACCCGGATCTCGTTCGAGGCGGCGGCGAAGCGGCTCTCCGCCGACGTGATCAACTTCTCGGCCAAGGGGTCGAGCGTCTCCAAGGGCGAGAGCCTGAAGGACACCGCGCTGACCCTTCAGGCCATGGGTGCCGACGCCGTGGTGGTCCGGCACCCCGCCTCCGGTGCCCCGCACCGGCTGGCGAACTGGGTCGACGGGGTGGTGGTGAACGCCGGCGACGGCACCCACGAGCACCCGACCCAGGCACTGCTGGACGCGTACACCATGCGCTCCCGGCTCGGCCGGCTGGCCGGCCTCCACGTCGCCGTCGTCGGCGACGTGCTGCACAGCCGGGTGGCCCGCTCCAACGTGCTGCTGCTCTCCACCCTCGGGGCCAAGGTCACCCTGGTCGGCCCGCCGACGTTGATCCCGGTGGACATCGCCGCCGCGCTGGCCCCCGGCACCGACGTCTCGTACGACCTGGACAGCGTTCTGCCCAGCGCCGACGTGGTGATGATGCTCAGGGTGCAGCGGGAGCGGATGGCCGACTCCTACTTCCCCTCCGCGCGCGAGTACGCCCGCCGCTACGGCCTGGACGGGCCGCGCATGCGCCGGCTGCCCGAGCACGCGATCGTCATGCACCCCGGCCCGATGAACCGGGGCATGGAGATCGCCCCGGAGGTCGCCGACTCACCCCGTTCCACCATCGTCGAACAGGTCGCCAACGGCGTCTCCGTCCGGATGGCCGTCCTGTACCTGCTCCTGGGGGGAAAGAACCAGTGAACCGTCCACTTCCGGGGGGAGATCCGCAATGAGCACGTACCTGATCAAGGGCGCCCGGGTGGTCGGCGCCGAGCCGACCGACCTGCTGCTGCGCGACGGCGTGGTGGTGGAGTCCGGCCGTGGCCTCGACGCGCGCGGCGCCCGGGTGGTGGACGCGGACGGGCTGGTGGCCCTGCCCGGCCTGGTCGACCTCCACACCCACCTGCGCGAGCCGGGCCGGGAGGACGCCGAGACGGTCGAGTCCGGCTCCCGGGCCGCCGCGCTCGGTGGCTACACCGCCGTCTGCGCGATGGCGAACACCTCGCCGGTCGCGGACACCGCGGGCGTGGTCGAGCAGGTCTGGCGGCTCGGCCGGGAGGCCGGTCTGGTCGACGTGCAGCCGATCGGCGCGGTCACCGTCGGGCTCGGCGGGGAGCGGCTGGCCGAACTCGGCGCGATGGCCGACTCGGCCGCCCGGGTCCGGATCTTCTCCGACGACGGCCACTGCGTCGCCGACCCACGACTGATGCGCCGGGCGCTGGAGTACGTCAAGGCGTTCGACGGGGTGATCGCGCAGCACGCCGAGGAGCCCCGGCTGACCGAGGGCGCCCAGCTGCACGAGGGTGAGGTCTCCACGCGGCTCGGGCTGACCGGTTGGCCGGCCGTCGCCGAGGAGGCGATCATCGCCCGGGACGTGCTCCTGGCCGAGCACGTCGGCAGCCGGCTGCACGTCTGCCACGTCTCCACCGCCGGCAGTGTGGAGGTGCTCCGCCAGGCCAAGGCGCGTGGCGTCCGGGTGACCGCCGAGGTCACCCCGCACCACCTGCTGCTCACCGACGAGCTGGCGGCGAGCTACGACCCGGTCTTCAAGGTCAACCCACCGCTGCGTACCGCCAGCGACGTGGCCGCCCTGCGCGCCGCGCTGGTCGAGGGGATCATCGACGTGGTCGCGACCGACCACGCCCCGCACGCCCTGGAGGACAAGGAGTGCGAGTGGGCGTACGCCCGGCCGGGCATGCTCGGGCTGGAGACCGCTCTGCCGGTGCTGCTCTCGGTGCTCGGTGAGCGCTGGGACCTGATCGCCGAGCGGATGTCCCGGATTCCGGCGCGGATCGCCGGCCTGACCGAGCACGGACACGATCCGGTGCCGGGGGCCGTGGCCAACCTCACCCTGGTCGATCCGGCCGCGCGCCGTACCGTCGACCCCGCTGAGCTGGCCAGCCGCAGCCGCAACACCCCGTACGCCGGCACCGTGCTGCCCGGCCGGATCATGGCCACGTTCCTGCGGGGCGAGCCGACAGTACTCGACGGAAAGGCCGTTAAATAATGCGACGCAGGCCCGCGATCCTCGTACTGGAGGATGGTCGGACGTTCCACGGTGAGGCGTACGGCAGTGTGGGGGAGACCTTCGGTGAGGCGGTCTTCAACACCGGTATGACCGGCTACCAGGAGACGCTCACCGACCCGTCCTACCACCGCCAGGTGGTGGTGCAGACCGCGCCGCACATCGGCAACACCGGGGTCAACCATGAGGACGACGAGTCCGGCCGGATCTGGGTGGCCGGCTATGTGGTCCGCGACCCGGCCCGGATCGGCTCCAACTGGCGCGCCACCGGCGGCCTGGAGGACCGGCTCGCCGCCGAGGGCGTGGTCGGCATCTCGGGTATCGACACCCGGGCGCTCACCCGCCACCTGCGCGACTCCGGTGCCATGCGGGTCGGCATCTCCAGCCTCGACGACGACCCGAAGGCGTTGCTGGCGCGGGTCCGCGCCACCCCGGAGATGGTCGGCGCCGACCTGTCGGCGGAGGTGACCACCGCGCAGCCGTACACCGTGGCCGCGGAGGGCACACACCGGTTCACGGTGGCCGCGCTGGATCTGGGGATCAAGCGGAACGTGCCGCGCCGGCTCGCCGCGCGGGGCGTGACCACGCACGTCCTGCCCGCCTCGTCGAGCATCGAGGACCTCCTCGCCACCGGCGCGGACGCGGTCTTCTTCTCGCCCGGCCCGGGTGACCCGGCCACCGCCGACCACCCGGTCGCGCTGGCCCGTGAGGTGCTGAACCGGCGGATTCCGCTCTTCGGCATCTGCTTCGGCAGCCAGATCCTCGGCCGGGCGCTCGGCTTCGGCACCTACAAGCTGGGGTACGGCCACCGCGGCATCAACCAGCCGGTGCTGGACCGGGTCACCGGTCGGGTGGAGGTCACCTCCCACAACCATGGCTTCGCGGTCGACTGGCCGGGTCGTGAACCCGGCCAGGAGGTGCCGACGGGCCAGTACATCGAGACGGACTTCGGCGCGGTCGAGGTCAGTCACGTCTGCCTCAACGACAATGTGGTCGAGGGCCTGCGGGCCAAGGATGTGCCCGCGTTCACCGTGCAGTACCACCCGGAGGCCGCTGCCGGCCCGCACGACGCCGACTATCTCTTCGACCGGTTCGCAGAGCTGATCGAGGGCGAACGGCAGGGCGGACAGAGCCAGGGCGACAAGAACGAGAGCGGAAAGCATGCCTAAGCGGACCGATTTGCAGCATGTTCTGGTGATCGGTTCCGGCCCGATCGTGATCGGCCAGGCGTGCGAGTTCGACTACTCCGGCACCCAGGCGTGCCGGGTGCTGCGCAGCGAGGGGCTGCGGGTCAGCCTGGTCAACTCCAATCCGGCGACGATCATGACCGACCCGGAGTACGCCGACGCCACCTACGTCGAGCCGATCACCCCGGACTTCGTCGAGCTGGTCATCGCCAAGGAGCGGCCGGACGCGCTGCTGCCCACCCTCGGCGGCCAGACCGCGCTGAACACGGCGGTGGCGCTGCACGAGTCGGGCGTACTGGAGAAATACGGCGTGGAGCTGATCGGCGCCGACATCGACGCGATCCGGCGCGGTGAGGACCGGCAGCTCTTCAAGGAGGTCGTGGCGAAGGCCGGGGCCCGGATCGGGCTGCCCGACCCGACCGCACTGGTGCCGCGTTCCCGGGTCTGTCACTCGATGGACGAGGTCCGGCAGACCGTCGGTGAGCTGGGCCTGCCGGTGGTGATCCGGCCGTCGTTCACCATGGGCGGCCTCGGTTCCGGCATGGCGCACACCGACGAGGACCTGTCCCGGATCGCCGGGGCAGGGCTCGCCGCCAGCCCGGTGCACGAGGTCCTGATCGAGGAGAGCGTGCTCGGCTGGAAGGAGTACGAGCTCGAGCTGATGCGCGACAAGCACGACAACGTCGTGGTGGTCTGCTCGATCGAGAACATCGATCCGATGGGTGTGCACACCGGCGACAGCGTGACCGTGGCGCCGGCCATGACGCTCACCGACCGGGAGTACCAGCAGCTCCGTGACCTCGGCATCGCGGTGCTGCGTGAGGTCGGGGTGGACACCGGCGGCTGCAACATCCAGTTCGCGGTCAACCCGGTCGACGGCCGGATCGTCGTGATCGAGATGAACCCGCGGGTCTCCCGCTCCTCGGCGCTGGCCTCCAAGGCCACCGGCTTCCCGATCGCCAAGATCGCCGCGAAGCTCGCCATCGGCTACACCCTCGACGAGATCCCCAACGACATCACCCTGCAGACGCCGGCCGCGTTCGAGCCGACGTTGGACTACGTGGTGGTGAAGATTCCCCGGTTCGCGTTCGAGAAGTTCCCCGGCGCCGACCCGGAGCTGACCACGACGATGAAGTCGGTGGGCGAGGCGATGAGCCTGGGCCGCAATTTCACCGAGGCGCTGAACAAGGCGATGCGCTCGATGGAGACGAAGGCGGCCGGTTTCTGGACCGTGCCGGATCCCGACGGGGCGACCGTCGAGTCCACCCTGACCGCACTGGCTACCCCGCACGACGGCCGACTGTACACAGTGGAGCGAGCGCTCCGGTTGGGTGCCTCGGTCGCCCAGGTCTCCGCCGCCTCCGGCGGCATCGACCCGTGGTTCCTGGACCAGATCGCCGGGCTGGTCGACCTGCGTGAGGAGATCATCGGCGCACCCGTACTGGACGGCGCGCTGCTGCGCCGGGCGAAGCGGGCCGGACTCTCCGACCGGCAGCTCGCCGCGCTGCGCCCGGAACTCTCGGCCGAGGACGGGGTACGCGTACTCCGGCACCGGCTGGGGCTGCGCCCGGTCTACAAGACGGTCGACACCTGCGCGGCCGAGTTCGCCGCGAGCACGCCGTACCACTACTCGTCCTACGACGAGGAGACCGAGGTCGTCGGCTCGGACCGGCCCAAGGTGCTGATTCTCGGCTCCGGACCGAACCGGATCGGGCAGGGGATCGAGTTCGACTACTCCTGCGTGCACGCCGTACTGGCGTTGCAGGGCGAGCCGGGCGCCGTCGGGGTGGGGACCGGGTACGAGACCGTGATGGTCAACTGCAACCCGGAGACCGTCTCCACCGACTACGACACCGCCGACCGGCTCTACTTCGAACCGCTCACCTTCGAGGACGTGATCGAGGTCTGGCACGCCGAGGACAGCTCGGGCAGGGCGGCCGGCGGTCCCGGTGTGGTCGGTGTGATCGTCCAGCTCGGTGGGCAGACCCCGCTCGGGTTGGCCCAGCGGCTCAAGGACGCCGGCGTGCCGATCGTCGGCACCTCGCCGGAGTCGATCAACCTGGCCGAGGACCGGGGCGCGTTCGGCGCCGTCCTCGCCCGGGCCGGCCTGCGCGCACCCGCGCACGGCACCGCCACCTCGTACGACGAGGCCAAGGCGATCGCCGACGAGATCGGTTACCCGGTGCTGGTCCGCCCGTCGTACGTGCTCGGCGGTCGGGGCATGGAGATCGTCTACGACGACCCGACGCTGCGCGACTACATCGGTCGGGCCACCGACATCTCGCCGGACCACCCGGTGCTGGTCGACCGCTTCCTCGACGACGCGATCGAGATCGACGTGGACGCGCTCTGCGACGCCGAAGGCGAGGTCTACATCGGTGGCGTGATGGAGCACATCGAGGAGGCCGGCATCCACTCCGGAGACTCCTCCTGCGCGCTGCCGCCGATCACCCTGGCCAGCTCGCACCTGGCCGAGGTACGCCGCTACACCGAGGCGATCGCCCGCGGGGTTGGCGTACGGGGGCTGCTCAACGTGCAGTACGCGCTCAAGGACGACGTCCTGTACGTGCTGGAGGCCAACCCGCGTGCCTCCCGTACGGTGCCGTTCGTCTCCAAGGCGACGGCGGTGCCGCTGGCCAAGGCGGCGGCCCGGATCATGCTCGGCGCGACCATCGCCGACCTGCGCGCGGAGCGGCTGCTCCCGCCGACCGGGGATGGCGGTGCGCTGCCGGTCGACGCCCCGATCGCGGTCAAGGAGGCGGTGCTGCCGTTCAAGCGGTTCCGTACCCCGGCCGGCAAGGGCGTCGACTCGCTGCTCGGCCCGGAGATGAAGTCCACCGGTGAGGTGATGGGCATCGACGTCGCCTTCGGGCACGCCTTCGCCAAGTCCCAGGCCGCCGCGTACGGCAGCCTCCCCACCACCGGCAAGGTCTTCGTCTCGGTCGCCAACCGGGACAAGCGCGCCATGATCTTCCCGGTGAAGCGCCTGGCCGACCTCGGCTTCGAGATCGTCGCCACGGTCGGCACCGGCGAGGTGCTGCGCCGGCACGGCATCTCCTGCACGTTCATCGGCAAGCACTACGAGGAGGCCGGTGCCCGCCCGGACGCGGTCTCGCTGATCGCGGCGGGCGAGGTGGCCCTGGTCATCAACACCCCGCAGGGCTCCGGGGCGAGCGCCCGCTCGGACGGCTACGAGATCCGCAGCGCGGCGGTGAACGCGGACATCCCGTGCATCACCACGGTGCCGGGTGCGGCGGCGGCGGTGATGGGCATCGAGGCGCTGATCCGGGGCGACATGACCGTGCGGCCGTTGCAGCAGCTGCACGCCGCCCTGCGGGCTGGCGAGTGATCTTCGAACGGGTGGTCCGCCCCGGGCTGTTCCGGCTCGGGGGCGGGGACGCGGAGACCGCGCACGAATGGACCCTGCGGCGGCTGGCCGGCCTCTCGAGGCGGCCGGCCGCGCTGGCCGCGCTCCGCTCGGCGTACGCGGTCGCGGCACCACGTCGGGTCTTCGGCCTCGACTTCCCCAACCCGGTCGGGCTCGCCGCCGGCATGGACAAGAACGGGGTTGCGCTGCCGGCCTGGCCGGCGTTGGGCTTCGGCTTCGTCGAGGTCGGCACGGTGACCGCGCACGCCCAGCCGGGCAATCCCCGGCCCCGGTTGTTCCGGCTGCCGGAGAGCAGTGCGGTGATCAACCGGATGGGCTTCAACAACGCTGGCGCGCAGGCGCTCGCCGATCGGCTGGCCGGCAGCCGGCCGCTCGGCGTACCGCTCGGGATCTCGCTCGGCAAGTCGAAGGTCACCCCGCTGGACGAGGCGGTGGCGGACTACCTCGCCTCCTACCGGGCACTGCGCGAACACGGTGACTACTTCGCGGTCAACGTCTCCTCGCCGAACACCCCGGGTCTGCGGGCGTTGCAGGACCGGGAGCATCTCGACGCCCTGCTCGGGTCGCTGGTGGGGGAGAAGCCGGTGCTGGTGAAGATCGCCCCGGATCTCACCGAACCGGCCATCGCCGAACTGCTGGCGGTCTGTCTCGACCGGGGCGCGGCGGGCGTCATCGCCACCAACACCACGCTCGGCCGGGGCGGCCTGGCCGCTGTCGACGTACCCCGCTCGGCGGAGGCCGGTGGGCTCTCCGGCGGGCCGCTGACCGTACGGGCGCGCGAGGTCGTCTCCTTCGTCCACCGGGAGACCGGCGGGCGGCTGCCGGTGATCGGGGTCGGCGGGATCATGCGCCCCGACGACGCGAACCGACTCTTCGACGCGGGAGCGAGCCTGGTGCAGCTCTACACCGGATTCATCTATCGGGGGCCGGGTCTGGCCCGAGCGATCGCGCGGGCGGCCCGGCCGTGAACCCCGCCGAACTGCTCGCCGCCGACCGGGCCCATGTCTGGCACCCGTACGCGCCGATGCCGGCCACCACGGAGCCGTACCTGGTCGCCGAGGCCGAGGGCGTACGTCTGCGCCTGGCCGACGGGCGCGAACTGGTCGACGGCATGTCGTCGTGGTGGGCGGCAATCCACGGTTACCGGCATCCGACCCTGGACGCCGCGGTGGTCGGGCAGCTCGGCCGGATGAGCCACGTGATGTTCGGCGGGCTGACCCACGAGCCCGCCATCGAACTGGCCCGCAACCTGGTGGAGCTGAGCCCGCCCGGACTGGAGCACGTCTTCCTCTGCGACTCCGGGTCGGTGAGCGTCGAGGTCGCGGTGAAGATGTGCCTGCAGTACCAGCTCGGCCGGGGCCGCCCGGAGCGGCACCGGCTCGCCACCTGGCGGGGCGGCTACCACGGCGACACGTTCCAGCCGATGAGCGTCTGCGACCCCGAGGGCGGGATGCACCACCTGTGGCGCGACGTACTGCCCCGGCAGGTGTTCGCGCCGGTGCCGCCGGCCGGCTTCGACGCCCCGGTGGACGAGGCGTACGCGGCGGCGCTCGCGGACCAGATCGCCCGGCACGCGCACGAGTTGGCCGCGGTCATCGTCGAACCGGTCGTGCAGGGCGCCGGCGGGATGCGGTTCCACAACCCGCACTATCTCCGGGTGTTGCGCGAGGCGACCCAGGCCCACGGCGTGCTACTCATCTTTGACGAGATCGCTACTGGTTTTGGTCGCACCGGTACGTTCTTCGCCGCCGAACACGCCGGCGTCACCCCGGACGTGCTCTGCCTCGGCAAGGCGCTCACCGGCGGCTACCTGAGCCTCGCGGCGGCGCTCTGCACGCCGGAGGTGGCCCGGGGGATCGGTGCCGGTGGCGTGCTGGCGCACGGGCCGACCTTCATGGGCAACCCGCTCGCCTGTGCGGTCGCGAACGCCTCCATCGGGCTGCTGCGGGCGGGAAACTGGGCGGCCGAGGTGGCGAGGGTGCAGGCGGGACTGCGGGCGGGCCTGGAGCCGTTGCGTGCGGCGCCCGGTGTGGCCGACGTACGGGTGCTCGGCGCGATCGGGGTGGTGCAGCTCGACCACGAGGTGGACCTGCCCGCCGCGACCGCCGCCGCGGCCGAGCGGGGAGTGTGGCTGCGTCCGTTCCGCGACCTGGTCTACACCATGCCGCCGTACGTCACCGACGACGAGGACGTGGCCCGGATCGGTGCCGGGGTGGCCGCCGCCGTCGCCGCGGGCTGAGCACGTCGGGACGCCCTTCGGCCCCTGCCCCACTGACTTGGCTGGAGACCGCGGCGCGGGTGCGCGGCGGGCGACGAGAGGAGAGGCGATGGAGAGCTTCGGGACCCGGTTGCACCGGGCGATGGCGGAGCGCGGCCCGCTGGCAGTGGGGATCGACCCGCACGCCGCGCTGTTGGACCGCTGGGGGTTGCCTGACGACGTGACCGGGCTGGCGCGGTTCAGCGAGACGGTGGTCGAGGCGCTCGGCGACCGGGTGGCCGTGGTCAAGCCGCAGTCCGCGTTCTACGAACGTTTCGGATCCCGTGGGCTCGCGGTCCTTGAGTCAACTATCCGACAGTTGAGAGAAGCTGGCGCTCTTGTGCTTCTCGACGTCAAGCGTGGCGACATCGGCTCGACGGTGAGCGCGTACGCCGCCGCGTACCTTGATCCATCCAGTCCGCTGTATGTCGATGCGATCACCGCGAGCCCGTACCTCGGCGTCGGCTCGCTCGCGCCGATGTTCGACACGGCGGCGGCGCACGGCGGCGGCGTCTTCGTGCTCGCGCTCACCTCGAATCCCGAGGGCCCGGCGGTCCAGCACGCGCGCGGGGCCGATGGTCGGACCGTCGCGCAGACCGTGATCGACGAGATTTCCCAGCTCAACGCGGGTGCGGAGCCGCTGGGCAGTTTCGGGCTGGTGGTCGGGGCGACGATCGGCGACACCGGCCACGACCTGTCCCGCGTACGCGGACCGCTGCTCGCGCCCGGCCTCGGCGCCCAGGGAGCGAGCGCCGCCGACCTGCGTACGGTCTTCGGTCGAGACCTCTCGACGGTGCTCCCGTCGTACTCCCGCGAGGTCCTCGGGCACGGCCCGGACCGGGCCGCGCTGCGCGCCGCGGCGGACCGTGCGCTGGCCGACTGCCGGGCCGTACTGGGCACCACCGTTGAGTGACAGCTCGATCACCTCATCGTGATCATGGCGAGTCCACGTTGCCGAAAACTCCGCTGACCGCTAGTTTTCCCGGCGCTGGGAACCACATACCCCTTTGGTTCCCAGCCACCCCACGTTTCACAGATGCGGCGGTGCGTTCCGCCCGTCGCGATAGGGACCTGAGGAGAACTGGTGCCGCTCCCCCAACTGAGCCCCGAACAGCGTGCAGCCGCGCTGGAGAAGGCTGCGGAGATCCGCAAAGCCCGTGCTGAGCTGAAGGAGCAGCTCAAGCAGGGCAAGACCACCCTCGCCGCCGTCCTCGACCGGGCGGAGGCCGACGATGTCGTCGGCAAGCTGAAGGTTTCGGCTGTCCTGCAGGCGATGCCGGGGATCGGCAAGATCCGGGCGACCCAGATCATGGAGAAGCTCAAGATCGCCGACAGCCGGCGTCTGCGCGGCCTGGGTGACCAGCAGCGCAAGGCACTGCTTGCCGAGTTCGCCGCCAACTAGTTTCGGCAGCGTGTAGAAACAAGCAGTGAGCACGGCGGACGACGCGCGCCCGGCGGCTCGTCTCACGCTCCTTGCCGGTCCCGCAGGGGCCGGCAAGGGAGGCGTGGTCGAGCTGATCCGGGCGCGTTCGTCCGTGTTGTGGGTGTCGGTCCCGGTGACCACCAGGCCACGCCGACGGCACGAGGTCGACGGGGTGGGCCACCACTTCGTCGACCGGGCCGAGTTCGAGGCCCTGGTCGCCAGCGACGGACTGCTGGAGTGGGACCGGTACGCCGACCACCTCTACGGCACACCCGGTGAGCCGGTACGAAGCCGGTTACGGGCCGGCCAACCCGTCCTGATCGCGCTCGACCTGGCCGGCGCCCGGCGGGTCCGGGCCGCCATGCCAGGGTCCCGTCTGGTCTGCCTCGTCCCGCCCGGGGTGGTTCCGCCGACCCCCGAAGCACCCGCCGAGTCGGATATCGACCTGGTCGTGGTCAACGACTTCGCCGAGCGTGCGGCGGAGGAACTGGTAGGCTTGCTCGGTTCATCCTTTCTGACTCCCGCTCAGCCGCGTACCAGCGGTTGAGAGACACAGAGGTTTATCTCGTGGGTTCCATCGCCAATCCCGAAGGCATCACCAACCCGCCGATCGACGAGCTGCTGGAGAAGACCACCTCCAAGTACGCGCTGGTCATCTTCGCGGCCAAGCGGGCCCGCCAGGTCAACGCCTACTACAGCCAGCTCGGTGAGGGCCTGCTGGAGTACGTCGGACCGCTGGTAGAGACCACGCCGCAGGAGAAGCCGCTGTCGATCGCGATGCGCGAGATCAACGCCGGTCTGCTCACCGCCGAGCCGACCGACCAGCCGTAAGGCTGACCGAGACCGCTCATGCCCGCTCAGGTCGTCCTCGGGGTAGGCGGGGGCATTGCCGCGTACAAAGCCTGTGAGCTGCTTCGACTCTTCACCGAGTCGGGGCACAGCGTCCGGGTCGTACCGACCGCCTCCGCCCTACGGTTCGTCGGGGCACCGACCTGGGCGGCGCTCTCCGGCCAGCCGGTCGCGGACGACGTCTGGGCCGACGTGCAGGACGTTCCGCACGTCCGCCTCGGCAAGCAGGCCGATCTCGTGGTGGTCGCACCGGCCACCGCCGACCTGATCGCGAAGGCGGCCCACGGCCTCGCCGACGACCTGCTCACCAACACACTGCTCACCGCCCGCTGCCCGGTGGTGCTGGCGCCGGCGATGCACACCGAGATGTGGGAGCACCCGGCGACGGTGGCCAACGTGGCGACGCTGCGGGCCCGTGGCGTACAGGTGATCGAGCCCGCCAGCGGTCGGTTGACCGGCGCCGACACCGGCAAGGGGCGGCTTCCCGACCCGGCGGAGATCTTCGCGCTCGCCCGACGGGCGCTGACCCGGGGTTCGGTGCCGCCGCGCGACCTGATCGGGCGCCGAGTGGTGATCACGGCTGGTGGCACCCGGGAGCCGCTGGACCCGGTGCGCTTCCTGGGCAACCGCTCCTCGGGCAAGCAGGGTTACGCTTTCGCCCGTACCGCTACTGCGCGTGGCGCTATGGTTACCCTGATCGCGGCAAACGTCTCCCTCGCCGACCCGCCCGGGGTGGAACTGGTCCGGGTCTCCACCACCGAAGAGCTGCGTAAGGCCACCCTCGCGGCGGCGGACGGCGCCGACGCGGTGGTGATGGCGGCGGCACCGGCGGACTTCCGGCCGGCGACCTACGCCAGCCAAAAGATCAAGAAGACCGAAGACGGTGCGGTGCCCACCATCGAGCTGGTGACGAACCCCGACATCGCCGCCGAACTCGGCGAGCGGCGACACGCCGGTCAGGTGTTGGTGGCCTTCGCGGCCGAGACCAGCGACGCTGAGGCCAACGCTCGGGGCAAGCTGTCCCGGAAGAAGGCGGACCTGATCGTGGTCAACGAGGTGGGGCAGGACAAGGTGTTCGGCGCCGACTCCAACACCGCGGTCGTGCTGGGCTCGGACGGATCAAGGACGGCTTTCCCGGAGCAATCCAAGGAAGACCTCGCCGACGCCGTCTGGGACCTGGTAACAAAGCGCTTAACCGCTTCGTCTTAACCGCTGAACACACTGTCACCTTGGAAATGGTCCATTGTCGGCGGCGCTACACTGCCCCGACACTCTTCGAGCACCTTTAGGAGCACCGTGGCACGCCGCCTGTTCACTTCCGAGTCGGTCACGGAAGGCCACCCGGACAAGATTGCTGACCAGATCAGCGACGGCATCCTCGACGCGCTGCTGACCCAGGACCCGCGCAGCCGGGTGGCGGTCGAAACCCTCATCACCACCGGCCAGGTGCACGTCGCGGGTGAGGTCACCACCAAGGCGTACGCCGACATTCCGACGATCGTGCGCGACACGATCCTCAACATCGGCTACGACTCCTCGAAGAAGGGGTTCGACGGCGCCTCCTGTGGCGTCAGCGTCTCCATCGGCTCCCAGTCGCCGGACATCGCGCAGGGTGTGGACAGCGCCCTTGAGCTGCGGTCCGGTTCCTCGGAGAGCGCGCTCGACGCCCAGGGCGCCGGCGACCAGGGCATGATGTTCGGCTTCGCCTGCTCGGAGACGCCCGAGCTGATGCCACTGCCGATCGCGCTGGCCCACCGGCTGGCCCGCCGGCTCGCCGCGGCCCGCAAGGACGGCACGATCCCGTACCTGCGGCCCGACGGCAAGACCCAGGTCACCATCGAGTACGAAGGCCTGCGGCCGGTCCGGCTCAACACGGTGGTCGTCTCCAGCCAGCACGCCGCCGACATCTCGCTCGAGTCGCTGCTCACCCCGGACGTACGCGAGCACGTCATCGCCCCGGAGCTGGAGGAGCTCGGGCTGGAGACCGACGGCTACCGGCTGCTGGTGAACCCGACCGGGCGGTTCGAGATCGGTGGCCCGATGGGCGACGCCGGCCTCACCGGCCGGAAGATCATTGTGGACACCTACGGCGGGTACGCGCGGCACGGTGGCGGGGCCTTCTCCGGCAAGGACCCGTCGAAGGTCGACCGGTCGGCCGCGTACGCGACCCGCTGGGTGGCGAAGAACGTGGTCGCCGCCGGGCTGGCCGAGCGGTGCGAGGTGCAGGTCGCGTACGCGATCGGCAAGGCGCACCCGGTGAGCCTGTTCGTCGAGACGTTCGGCACCGAGAACGTGCCGGTCGAGCGGATCGAGAAGGCCGTCAGCGAGGTCTTCGACCTGCGGCCGGCCGCGATCATCCGCGACCTCGACCTGCTGCGCCCGATCTACCAGCAGACCGCCGCCTACGGCCACTTCGGCCGTGAGCTGCCGGACCTCACCTGGGAGGGCACCGACCGCGCCGCCGACCTCAAGTCGGCCGCGGGAGCCTGACCACCGCGAAGCGCAGCGACCGGCAGCCCGCGACAGGGCTGCCGGTCGCTCGCGTCTGTGTCGATGTGCCGCTGGCCCACCTGGACCGCCCGTTCGACTACCTGGTCCCGGCCGAGCTGGCCGAGACGGCCCGCCCCGGCACCCGGGTCCGGGTCCGCTTCGCCGGTCAGCTGGTCGACGGCTGGCTGTTGGATCGGGTGGAGTCCTCGGAACACACCGGCCGGCTGACCTACCTCGAACGGCTGGTCTCGCCGGAGCCGGTGCTCGCCCCGGAGATCGCCCGACTCGCCCGGGCCGTGGCCGACCGGTACGCCGGTGGCCTGGCCGACGTCCTGCGCCTGGCGGTGCCGCCCCGGCACGCCCGGGTCGAGTCGCAGTCACCACCCACGCCAACGCCCCCACCCGTCCCGGACCCCGCCGAGTCGGACGGGTCCGAGTCGGACCCCGCCGAGTCGGACCCCGCCGAGTCGGATAACGCCGAGTCGGACCCCGCCGAGTCGGATAACGCCGGGTCGGACGGGTCCGAGCCGGATAACGCCGGGTCGGACGGGTCCGTGCCGGTGGTGACGGCGGAGACCGACGGCCCCGGGCGGGGCTGGCGCGACTATCCGGCCGGCCCGGGATTCCTGCGGGCGCTGACCGATGGTCGCCAGCCCCGGGCGGTCTGGTCGGCGCTACCCGGAGAGGCGTGGGCGGAACGGTTCGCCGAGGCCGCCGCCGCCACCGTACGAGGTGGGCGGGGCGTGGTCGCGGTGGTTGCCGACGCCCGGGACCTTGACCGACTCGACGCCGCGCTCACCGCCGTACTCGGCCCTGGCCGGCACGTCATGCTCGCGGCAGCGCTCGGCCCGGCCAAGCGCTACCGGGCCTTCCTCGCCGCGCGGCGAGGGCAGGTGCCGGTGGTGATCGGCACCCGGGCGGCGATGTTCGCCCCGGTGGAGCGGCTGGGACTGGTGGCGATCTGGGACGACGGGGACGATCTGCACGCCGAGCCGAGGGCCCCGTACCCGCACGCCCGCGACGTACTGCTCACCCGGGCGCAGCTTGCCGACGCGGCGGTGCTGGTGGGCGGGCATGCCCGTACCGCCGAGGCGCAGCAGTTGGTGGAGACCGGCTGGGCGAAGGAGATCGTGGCCGACCGGGCGACCGTACGGGCCAGGATGCCGCAGGTGACCCCGACCGGTGACGACCCACAGCTCGCCCGGGATCCGGGTGCGGCCACGGCACGGCTGCCCAGCCTGGCCTGGGAGGCGGCCCGCGCCGCCCTGCGGGCCGACGCGCCGGTGCTGGTGCAGGTGCCGCGTCGGGGATACCTGCCCTCGGTCGCCTGCGCGAGCTGCCGCGCCCCGGCCCGTTGCCCGCACTGCTCCGGGCCGCTCGCGCTCGGTTCGGCGAACGCCGTACCGAGCTGCCACTGGTGCGGCCGGGTGGCGGCGGCGTACGCCTGTCCGCAGTGCGGCGGTCGGCGGCTGCGCGCGTCGGTGGTCGGCGCCCGGCGTACGGCGGAGGAACTGGGGCGGGCGTTCGCTGGTGTGCCGGTGCGGACCTCTGGTCGGGAGGAGGTGCTCGCCTCGGTCCCGGCGGGGGCGGGGCTGGTGGTGGCCACCCCGGGTGCGGAGCCGGTCGCCACCGGCGGTTACGGGGCGGTGCTGCTGCTCGACTCGTGGGCCCTGCTCGCCCGGGCCGACCTGCGGGCCGGTGAGGAGGCGTTGCGGCGGTGGCTGACCGCGGCGGCGCTGGCCCGGCCGGCCGCCTCGGGCGGCCGGGTGGTGCTGGTCGCCGATGGTGCGCTGGCTCCGGTGCAGGCCCTGTTGCGTTGGGATCCGGCCTGGTTCGCCGGGCGTGAGCTGGCCGAGCGGCGTGAGTTGGGCTTCCCGCCGGCGGCGCGGATGGCGAGCCTGACCGGAACGCCGGAGGCCGTCGCCGATCTGCTCGCCGCGACCCGGCTGCCCGACGGCGCGGAGCTGCTCGGCCCGGTGCCGGCGGCGCGGGGGCAGGAGCGGATGCTGGTCCGGGTGCCCCGGGGGCGGGCCGCCTCGCTGGCGGTCGCGTTGCACGAGGCGGCCGGGGTACGGACCGCTCGTAAGGCCGCCGAAGCGGTACGGGTCCAGGTCGATCCGTTGGACCTTTTCTGACCGGTTCGGCTGTCACCCGGGAGTGCCGGCGGACATGCGGTCCGCCGGGAGGCTGGTTCACGCGTGGTAAAGTCGCCCCTCATGTCGCCGCCCATTGGTGTGACGATGCCGTGATCACACCGGTTCGGTGTGCAATCGAGTGATCCTAGTCAGTCTGCGATCAGGGGTGTGTGCGTCGTGACCGGTCGTCAATCGATCGTTCTGAATGGAGATCTCGGCAGCGGCAAGAGCACGGTGTCGATCGAACTCAGCAAGCGGCTCGGCCTGCGCCGGATCAGCGTCGGCGACCTCTACCGTGAGATGGCGCAGCGGCGTCAGATGACCACGCTCCAGCTCAACCTGCACGCCGAGCTCGACCAGGCGGTGGATGGCTACGTCGACCAGCTCCAGCAGGACATCGCCGACTCCGGTGAGCAGTTGATCGTCGACAGCCGGCTCGCCTGGCACTTCTTCCGGGACGCGCTCAAGATCCACATGATCACCGAGCCGACCGAGGCGGCCCGCCGGGTGCTGGCCCGCCCCTCCGGCCCGGCCGAGAGCTACGCCTCGGTCGAGGAGGCGAAGGCCAAGCTGCACGAGCGCAGCGAGAGCGAGCGTGGGCGGTTCATCCTCCGGTACGGCGTGGACAAGGCGAAACTGCGCAACTACGACCTGATCTGTGACACCACTCGGGCCTCGGCGATGGAGGTGGTCGAACACGTGATCGCCGCCTTCGAGGGCTCCCTCGGCAAGGAGGTGCTGCGCGACTCCCCGCCGCTGCTCCTGCTCGACCCCGGCCGGATCTACCCCAGCCAGGAGATCCAGGGCCTGCGCGGGCTCTGGGAATCGGACTTCGTCGCCGACGTCGCCCAGGCCGGCGAGGCGGCGCTGGAACCGCTGAGCATCGGTTACACCGGCTCCGAGTTCTTCGTCGTCGACGGCCACCGTCGGCTCAGCGCCGCCCTGCGCAACGGCTTCAAGCTCGTTCCCGGCCGGCTGGTGGCCGAGGTCGACGAGCCCGTGGTCGCTGGCCGCTCCGCGATCGAGTTCTTCCAGGCCGAGGTGGGACTGGGCGCAATCTACGACTGGGACGCCGCGCACAACGTCTCGCTGCCGTTGCCCGAGCACGTGCTCGCCCAGGCCGAGGCCGCCCCGGCGGACCCGCTGCTGACCAGCGAGGCCGGCATCTCCTCGTAACCGGTCTCCTGCCGACCCGGATCTTCCACTGGCCCGCACCTTCCACCGGCCCGGACCGGTTCGATCCAAGACGGCCCGGCACCCGGCTGCCGGGCCGCCGCCTGGCGACACACCACCCCCCGGCGTGCCCAGCAGGCGCCCGTACCGGCCGGTGGGCCAGATCCAGCGGACCGGCCCAGCCCCCACGCGCGACGAGCCGTCGCCCGTGTCGGTGGCCTGAAATCTGCCGGTACCGCCGCCGTAGACTGGTACGGCAGTATCCATCCCGCCCGCCCTGTCCTCCGGGCGGGCGTTCCCCCGGGTGGCCGTCCCAGCCTCACCAGCCGAGCCGTCCCGCCCACCAGTTAAGGAGCCGTCCCGCGTGACCGTCCAGCCCATCCGTCTGTTCGGGGATCCGGTGCTGCGTACGCCGGCCGAGCCGGTGGTCGACTTCGATCGGGAGCTGCGCAAGCTGGTCGCCGACCTGACCGACACCATGCGTGACCGCAGCGGTGCCGGACTGGCCGCCCCGCAGCTCGGCGTCGGCCTGCGGGTGTTCACCTTCGACGTGGACGACGTCGTCGGGCACTTGATCAACCCGGTGCTCTCCTTCCCGGACGAGGAGGAACAGGACGGCCCGGAGGGCTGCCTCTCCATCCCCGGCCTCTACTTCGACACCAAACGCCGGCAGAACGTCGTCGCCAAGGGCTTCAACTCGTACGGAGACCCGCTCCAGATCGTCGGCACCGGCCTGATGGCCCGCTGCGTGCAGCACGAGACCGACCACCTCGACGGTGTGCTCTTCCTCGACCGACTCGACACCGAGGGGCGCAAGGAGGCGATGAAGGCGATCCGCGCGGCGGAGTGGTACGACGCCGGTGCGCCGCCGGTGGTCAAGGTCAGCCCGCACGGCGCGGGCGGCCCCTTCGGGCTCGGTCGGTGACCGGGGTGCGTCTGGTCTTCGCCGGTACGCCGGCCGTCGCGCTGCCCGCCCTCGACGCCGTCGCCGCCTCCCGGCACGAACTGCTCGCCGTGGTGACCCGTCCCGACGCCCCCGCCGGTCGTGGCCGGGGCCTGGTCCGGTCGCCGGTCGGCGCCTGGGCCGACGAGCGGGGCATCGAGGTGTTGACCCCGGCCCGCCCCCGTGAGCCCGAGTTCCTCGACCGGCTCCGTGAGCTGGCCCCGGACTGCGTGCCGGTGGTCGCCTACGGTGCGCTGGTGCCGCCGGTGGCACTGGAGATCCCCACCCACGGCTGGGTCAACCTGCACTTCTCGCTCCTGCCCGCCTGGCGGGGCGCCGCTCCGGTCCAGCACGCGGTGCTGCACGGCGACGAGCTGACCGGCGCGAGCGTCTTCCAGCTCGAAGCCGGGCTCGACACCGGCCCGGTCTTCGGCACCGTGACCGACGAGATCCGTCCCACCGACACCTCCGGTGACCTGCTGACCCGGCTCGCCGCCGCCGGTGCCGGGCTGCTCGTGGCGGTCCTCGACGCGATCGAGGAAGGCACCGCGCGGGCCGAGCCGCAGCCGGCCGACGGCGTGTCGCTGGCCCCCAAGCTGACCGTCGACGACGGCCAGGTCCGCTGGACCGAGCCGGGTTTCGCGGTCGACCGGCGGATCCGCGCCGCCACCCCGGCGCCCGGCGCCTGGACCACCTTCCGCGGCGACCGGATCAAACTCGGCCCGGTCCGCCCGATCGCCAACCCACCCGAACTCACACCAGGGGAGCTTCTCGTCGAACGGAACCAGGTACTGGCCGGCACCGCCACCACCGCTGTAGCGCTGGGCGAGGTGCGGGCGGCAGGCAAGAAGCCGATGTCCGCCGCGGACTGGGCGCGCGGCGTCCGGGTCGCACCGGGTGAGAGCTTCCAGCCCGCCGAGGTGACCGCATGAGCGCCCCGCTGGAGAACCGCGACCGGACCGAGCGCCCGGACGAGAACGGCCCCGACCGTTCCGCTGGCGATCGGGCGGCCCGCCCGGACGAGCGCGGCCGGAACCGTACCGACGACCGGGGGCGGGACACCCGGCCGGGCCGGGACCGGTTCGCCGGCCCCGCACGTGGCCGACCCGCCCAGCCACCGGCCGACCTCGCCCGCCAGGCGGCGTACGAGGCGGTGGCGGCGGTGCACCGCGACGACGCGTACGCCAACCTGGTGCTGCCGGGCCTCCTGCGGGACATGCGGCTGCACGGCCGCGACGCCGCCTTCGCCACCGAACTGACCTACGGCACCCTGCGGGTCCGGGGCACCCTGGACGCGATCCTCGCCGCGGCGGCGGGGCGCGACGTGGCGCGGATCGACCCGCAGCCGCGTGACGCGTTGCGGATCGGCGCCTACCAGCTGCTCTACACCCGGGTGCCGGCGCACGCCGCGGTCTCCGCAACGGTCGACCTGGTCCGTTCGGTGGCGCCCGGGGCGACCGGGTTCACCAACGCGGTCATGCGGGAGATCTCCGGCAAGGACCTCGACACCTGGGTCACCGAGCTGGCCCCGTCGTACGAGTCCGACCCGGTCGGGCACCTGGCGGTCGCGTACAGCCACCCGGAGTGGATCGTCCGGTCCTTCGCCGAGTCCCTCGGCGGCGATCTGGCCGAGACCCGCCGGCTGCTGATCGAGGACAACGAGCGTCCGCCGGTGCACCTCTGCGCCCGGCCCGGCCGCGCCGATCCGGTCGAGCTGGCCGAAGCGGTGGGCGGGGCGCCCGGCGCCTTCTCGCCGTACGCGGTCTACCTCGGCGGCGGCGCCCCGGGCGACCTGCCCGCGGTGACCGAGGGCCGGGCACACGTGCAGGACGAGGGTTCGCAGCTCGTCGCGACGGCGCTCGCCGCGGCCCCGGTCGAGGGGACCGACAGCCGGTGGCTGGACCTTTGCGCCGGCCCCGGCGGCAAGGCGGGCCTGCTCGGCTCCCTGGCCGCACAGCGGGGCGCGACCCTGACCGCGGTGGAGGTGGCCGAGCACCGCGCCCGGCTGGTCTCGCAGGCGGTCCGTGGCCTGCCGGTCACCGTGCTCACCATGGACGGGCGGACCGCCGGCAACGATCCCGACCTGCCGGCGGGTGGCTTCGACCGGGTTCTGGTCGACGCGCCCTGCACCGGGCTCGGCTCGTTGCGGCGGCGTCCGGAGTCACGTTGGCGTCGCCAGCCCTCCGACCTGCCACCGCTGACCCGGCTCCAGCGGGAACTGCTCACCGCCGCGCTGCGGGCGGTCCGCCCCGGCGGGGTGGTGGCCTACGTGACCTGCTCGCCGCATGTGGTGGAGACGCACGTGACGGTCACCGAGGCGGCCCGGCGCTCCGGCGTACCGGTCGATTTTGTCGACGCCCGGCCGCTGCTGCCGGCGGGCATGCCCGGCCTCGGCGACGGTCCGACCGTGCAGCTCTGGCCGCACCGGCACGGCACCGACGCGATGTTCCTGGCGGTACTGCGCCGCAGCGGCGAGTAGCCGCCCTCGGTCCGTCAGCGGCTGTCGCACCAGTGGGGTGTCACGCGGGTCGTCCGACCGGCGTGACACCCCACTTCGTGGCTTTGTCGGCAGGGCCGGCCCGTTCCGGGACGACCCTGCCGACCCCGGTCAGTTGATCGGCAGCCCGCCGGACCCGGCACCCCTGAGGGAACGGGTCACCTGGCGCTTGTCGAGCCAGAGGAAACAGTGCACCCCACGGTTGCCGGCGTCCCACTCCGCCTCGCCGGGGTAGTAGGTGATCCAGCCGCTGCGGTACTTCATGTCACCGTTGTTGGGCACCTTGGCGAAGCTGGCGATCGCCGCGAGACAGCCCCGCTCGATCCGGCCCTTGTCCTTGAGGAGCGCGTCGTACGAGACGTCTGGTCCGTTCCAGATCCCGGCGAACTCGGTGTTGTGCTTCGCGGTGCAGTTCACCGGTTGCATCTCGAGGATTTCGCCGTCGGCATCGAGCTTCGGGTTGAAGCAGCCGTACGCCAGCGCGGAGGCCCCGCTCATCGCGCCCTTGAGGCTGCCGGTACGGGCCACCACGTCGCGGTTGTCCAGGCCGTCGATCTCGCCGACGTCGCACCGGAACCAGCGGGCGCCACCGGACCACGCGTAGTTCGATGGCGGGATCAGGCTCAGGGTCAGCCGACCGGCCCGCCAGTCGCCGCCGACCACCTCGTTGACCTTCGTGTCGCACTCCGCCCGCGCCGTCCGCCAGGCGGGCGAGCCGTCCGGCGGCGGGGTCGCCCGGTCCGCCTCGGCGCCGGTGAAGGTGCCCACGTACAGGGTCTCGGCGTCGTGTTGCTCGGCGCACTCGACCGGCTGGTAGGAGCTCAGGAAGCCGACCTCCACGAACCGGGGGTGGCAGGCACCGACCGCCGGAACCACGGCGACCGGCTCACCGATCGCCGCCCAGTCGTCGGTCAGGTTGCCGTCCACGCCCGCTGGCAGCGCGCAGCCACCCAGCGTCAGCGCCGTCAACCCACCGAGTGCCACCGCAGCCAGCCACCGTCGCATGTGCTCGTCCTCCCCGGGGACCCGACGGCCAGCTTCCCCGCCCGGCCGGGCGGGGTGGGCCATCGGCCGAGCAGCATACCGGTACCGGGCCAGCACGGTTCCAGTTGCGTCAGCATCGGGGCGTGCCCGGGTCGGCCGCCCGTCCGGGTAGCACCGCCACCCGCCGGTCCACATGCGTCGGTCGACCAACGGTGCCGGATATCCACCGATCGGTGCGGTCCGGGCCGGAACGGGTGTCCCCGGCAGGAGCTGGATCGTCGTACGATTGCTGGACCTCTCACGTCTCTGCCTCGCAGCGGCGGAATCTGGCCAGATCGGACCCCACGTGCACGTACTGGTCACCGGTGGGCTCGGCTTCCTCGGGCACGCGGTCAGTCTCCACCTGCTCGCGTCGGGACACCGGGTGACCGTGTTGAGCCGGCGTAGGTCCACCGAGCGGCTCGCTCCCGGAGCCGAACTGGTCACCGGGGATCTGCGGGACCGGGCACGACTGGCCCGGCTGGTCGGCGAGGGCGGATTCGACGGCGTGTGCCATCTGGCCGCGCTGACCAGCGCCGGGGACTCGCTCACCGACCCGCTCACCTATTTCGACGTCAACGCCGTGGGCACGTTCAACCTGCTCAAGGCGTTCGAGCAGGCCAGTGAGGAACGGCCGGGAATCTCCTTCGTGTTCGCCTCGACCAACATCGTGTACGGGTCGCGGCCCGAGGGGGCGCTCACCGAGGACCTCGACACGCACCCGGAGAGCCCGTACGCCACCTCCAAGGTTGCCGCGGAGCAGCTTGTCGCCGCGCAGGCCTCGATCGGGGCGATCGGTGCCACGACCCTGCGTCTGTTCAACCTCGCCGGCGCGGCCGGTGGGGTGGGCGACCTCGACCCGGGTCGGATCGTCCCGAACGTTTTCCGGGCGATGACCGGTCAACTGCCGCACGTGACCCTCAACGGGGGCGGGGCGGCGGTCCGTGACTTCGTGCACGTGATGGACGCGGCGGAGGCGTTCCGGCTGGCAGTGGAACGCACCCGGCCCGGCGAGCACCGGCTGCTCAACATCGGCAGCGGGCACGGGACCAGCATGCTGGAGGTGGTCACCACCGCCCAGCAGGTCACCGGTCGGACCGTCGACGTACGCCGGCTGCCGCCCAAACCCGAGCCGTTCCGGCTGACCGCGGACATCAACCTGGCCCGGGTGATGCTCGACTGGGAGCCCCGCCGGTCGGCGTTGGCGGAGATCCTCACCGACGCCTGGGCGGCGTGGCCGGTGCCCGGTCGTTGACCGCTGTCGTTGACCGCTGTCGTTGACCGCTGTCGTTGACCGCTGTCGTTGACCGCTGTCGTTGACCGCTGTCGTTGACCGCTGTCGCTGTCGCTGTCGCTGTCGTTGACCGCTGTCGCTGAGTTGGTCGGCGCCGGGTCAGCGCGGTGCCCGGCGGCCCGCCTCCCGGACCAGCCGTTGCAGCCCGTGATAGTCCACGGCCTGACCGGGTGGTGGTGTGCTGCGGTGCGCGGCGTCCGCGACGGCCAGGGCGGCACCTAGGGCACTGCGGTAGAGGGCCGACCCGGTGCTGACCCGGGCCACCCCGGCGGTCCCGCAGGCGCCGAGGTCGAGGCCGGGCTGCCAGAGGATGTTCAGCGGCAGGTCCACCGCCTTGGCCACGGTCGCGATCTCGGCGGGTTCGGTCAGGCCGGGCACGAACACGCCACTGGCTCCGGCGTCCCGGTACGTGGCGAGCCGCCGGACGGTCTCCCGGACCCGGTCCCGCCCCCGCCCATCTCCGGTTAGGAAGGGCCCCTTCACATCCCTATGCGTTAACAAGGGGCCCTTCCTTCCGACGGGGAGCCAGTAGGTGTCGGTACGGGCGTTGACGAAGAGCGTCGGCGCGGCGGCGGTGACCGCACCGATGATGGCGGCGTGCTGCTCCGGTGATCGGAGTCGTCCGTCCGCCCGGCCGTCCTCGAGGTTGATCCCGGCGACGCCGATCTCGGCGAGTTCGGCGGCGAGCGTGGCGACCAGGGCCGGATCGTCGCCGTACCCGCCTTCGAGGTCGACGGTGAGCGGTACCGGTAGCCGGGGGACGAGGTGTCCGGCGAGGGCGACGGTGAGTTCGGCGCCGGCTCCGGCGCCGTCGGGTAGGCCGACGGAGGCGGTCACGCCGAGGCTGGTGGTGCCGACGGCGGGGAAGCCCGCCTCGGCCAGCAGCAGCGCGGAGGCGACGTCCCATGCGTTCGGCAGGAGGAACGGGGAGCCGCGTCGGTGCAGTGCGGCGAAGTCCGAGGTGTGGGTCATCGCCGCTCCATCAGCAGTCGCGTCGGCAGCCGCAGGTTCGGCCGGGGCTCGTAGCCCATTCGTTGTCCCGGCACCGGCCGCAGGCCCCTGGCCAGGGTCGCGCTGAGGAAGCCGCCGGCCACCGCGCGGGCCTGCGTCGCTCCCGGGCAGGCGTGCGGACCGGCGCCGAAGGTGGCGGGTGGAGCGGGCGGTCCGGTCTCGGCGGCGGCGAGCAGCACCCACACCGTCGCGCCCGGGGGTACGCCGACGCCACCGAGCGCGACCGGGTCGGCCGCGTGTCTGCGGGTGCACTGCACCGGCGGCTCCTCGCGGAGCGTCCGTTCGACCAGCCGACCGATTCCGGTGGGGGCGGTGCCGTCCGCGGGGGTGGCCGCGAGCAGTGCGGAGCCGATGAGTGCGGCGGTCGCGTCACGTGCCTGGAACAGTATTCCGGCGACGGCCGCGACCCGCTCGAAGTCTCCCGCTCCCACTGGTGTGAGCAGCGTGGTCAGTTCGTCGGCGACGGCATCCGGGTCGTCCGGGGTGGGTGGCGGCGCCAACGTCGGGGCGAGCGCGTCGCAGAGCCGCCCGACCAGGGTGACGGTCCGGTCGCGGTCGATGGGGGCGACCCCCAGCGCCGTGGCCAGTACGGCGACCGGCACCGTCCGGGCCAGCGGCATGACGTCGAACGGGGCGCGCCGCCCGTCCAGTAGCGGCCCGGTCTGTTCCTCGGCCGCGCGACGCAGCTCGTCCGGGTTCGGCAGCAGTTCCTCGACTAGCGCGCGACGGCGGGTGTGCGCGGCGCCGTCGGAGAAGCGTGCCATCCGCGCCTGTAGCGCTCCGGCGGCGCCGGTGCTCACGGCGGTGGGCGGCACCCGTAACGCCGGCGAGTTCAACGCGGCGGTGACATCCTCGGGCCGGGCGACCACCCAGCCGTCCGGGTGCCGGTGTGCGGGGCGGGCGCGTAACGCCGCGTACCGCTCGGCGGGGTGGGGGCAGGCGGCGATCTCGGGCAGTGGCGGTGGGACGCGGCGCGGCGGTGGTACGGCTTCGGGCACGACGTGGACGCTAGGTGCCGGACGCTTCGGTCGGCGCCGAACAGCGGCCGGCCGTACGCGCGAGCCGGCAGCCGCGTGGCGGTCGGCGCGGGCCGGTTGTGGGACGGGTCCGGTGGCCCGTGTCGTACGCGTGGCGCACGTTCGTAGACTGGCCCGGTGACCGCACCGACGCCGATCATCGCGCCCAGCATTCTCGCCGCCGACTTCGCGCATCTCGCCGACGAGGCCCGGGTGGTCGAGTCGTCGGCGGACTGGCTGCACGTCGATGTGATGGACAACCATTTCGTGCCGAATCTGACCATCGGGCTGCCGGTGGTGCAGAGCCTGCTCGCGGTCACCACGCTGCCGTTCGACGTGCATCTGATGATCGAGGATCCGAGGCGGTGGGCTCCGGCCTACGCCGACGCCGGGGCGTACAACGTGACCTTCCACGCGGAGGCGTGTGACAACCCGGTCGCGCTCGCCAAGGAGCTCCGTTCGGCTGGCGCGAAGGCGGGGCTGGCGATCGACCGGGACACTCCGATCGAGCCGTACCTGGAGCTGCTGCCGAGTTTCGACACCCTGCTGATCATGACGATCAAGGCCGGGTTCGGTGGGCAGCGGTTCATTCCCGAGCTGTTGGACAAGGTGCGGGCGGCTCGCCGGCATGCCGCCAGCGGTCATCTGGAGCTGCGGATCGAGGTCGACGGCGGGATCGCCGCGGACACCATCGAGCAGGCCGCCGCGGCGGGGGCTGACGCCTTCGTGGCCGGCACCGCCGTCTACGGCGCGGCCGATCCGGCGGCGGCGATCGGGCATCTGCGGGGGCTGGCCGAGCGCGCCGTGCCGCGGCCGTGACCGTCGAGCCGGCCGAGGAGCCGAAGGACCTCATCCTGGTCGTCGACGACGACGAGGATATTGCCCGTTTTGTCGAGTTCAACCTTCGGTTGCACGGTTTCGACGTACGGCACGCCCGGGACGGCCAGGAAGCCCTGGACATGATCGAGGCGCAGCGGCCCGACCTGGCCGTGGTCGACCTGATGATGCCCCGGATCGACGGCCTCGAACTCACCCGCCGGCTGCGCGCCAACCCGCTGACCTCCGCCCTGCCGGTGATCATGTTGACCGCCAAGGGCATGACCGTGGACAAGGTGCACGGCCTCACCGCGGGGGCGGACGACTATCTGGTCAAGCCCTTCGACACCGCCGAACTCATCGCCCGGGTCAGCTCCACCCTGCGCCGGAACAAGGAGTTCCGGGAGGTCTCCCCGCTGACCGGGCTCCCCGGCAACAGCCGGGTCCGGCGGGAGATCACCGACCGGGTCCGCAGCGGCGTCGACTACGCGGTCGGCTACGTCGACATCGACCGGTTCAAGAGCGTCAACGACCGGTACGGCTTCAGCCGGGGTGACGAGTTCATCAGCGCCCTGGCCCGCAGCCTGCACCGGGCGGTGGTCTCGGTCGGGCTGCCGCCCGCGTTCCTCGGCCACATCGGCGGCGACGACTTCGTCATCGTCTGCACCCCCGACCAGGTACGTCCGCTCACCGAACGCGCGGTGGTCGACTTCGAGAAGGCCGCCGACGAACTGTACGACCCCTCCGACGCCGGGCGCGGCTACGTCGAACTGCGCGACCGGCGGGGGAACGTGCAACGGGCCGCCCTGGTCACGCTCTCCATCGGGGTCTCCCTGTCGGTGCCGGAACGGCGGTTCACCGACCCGCTCGAGGTCATCGCCGCCGCCTCGGAGATGAAGAGTCTGGCCAAGCACCAACCCGGTTCGTACGTGGCGGTCGACCGACGCCGGGTGGAGAGCTGACGGCACCGGGCGGCGACCTGACGGCACCGGGCGGAAAGTTGAGCCGGCCGCCCGGATATTCCCGCCCGATTGGGCGCCCTGCGGAAAGATCGACGTTGTGAGGTAGGTCGCGTCGATGGCGATCGAGGCGGTAAAGCGTGTAAGACTCACGACGTACCCACCACGCGCTGGCGGGACTCGGTGAAATTCCGAACCGGCG
The DNA here is from genome assembly GCF_003633685.1 of Micromonospora pisi. Classification (NCBI taxonomy): domain Bacteria; kingdom Bacillati; phylum Actinomycetota; class Actinomycetes; order Micromonosporales; family Micromonosporaceae; genus Micromonospora; species Micromonospora pisi. Next base: position 6,993,848 of record NZ_RBKT01000001.1, read on the forward strand.
GTGATCCGCGGCCTCGGCCACGGTAAGCCCGCGACCCGGACGACCCTGTGTCGGACGGTGGACCTGGTGAGAACCCAGGGCCGACGGTTGAGCGCGGGCTTCCCGCCCGCACTCAGACAGTCCGGATGGGAGACAGCGCGCGGGACGGACGGGTCTCGAACTGCGCCCTTCGGCGTCCAGCTTCGTCGACCCCGCCCGGGTCGGCTCTGCCGTCCCCGGGTTTCTCCGCCACCGCCTGCTCCGGTTCGTGCCGGAATGTCTCCCACTCGTCGCGCGTTTGACCGACGGGCGAGGAGAGTAGGACACGGACATGGTGAGCGTCTCCACCGATGCGGCGATGCGTCGGGCGATCGAGCTGGCCGCGCGCGGCCTGGGCAGCACCAGCCCCAATCCGGTGGTTGGCTGCGTCCTGCTCGACGTCAACGGCGAGTTGGTCGGGGAGGGGTTCCACGCCTACGCGGGCGGGCCGCACGCCGAAATGGTCGCGCTGGCCCAGGCCGGTGAACGCGCCCGGGGCGGCACCGCCGTGGTCACCCTGGAGCCCTGCGACCACACCGGCCGTACCGGCCCCTGCACCGGAGCGTTGATCCAGGCCGGAGTGGCCCGGGTGGTGATCGGCGTGCCGGATCCGAACCTGGTCGCCTCGGGTGGCGCGGCCACCCTGCGGGCCGCCGGGGTCGAGGTCGAGATCGGGGTACGCGCCGCCGAGGTGGAGGCGGGCAACATCGCCTGGCTGACCGCCGTACGACGGGGCCGCCCCTATGTCATCTGGAAGTTCGCCTCCACCATCGACGGCCGCTCCGCCGCTGCCGACGGCACCAGCATGTGGATCACCTCCGAGGCCGCCCGGATGGACGTACACGCACTGCGCGGCACGGTCGACGCGGTGCTCGTCGGGATCGGCACGGTCCTCGCCGACGACCCGCGCCTGACCGCCCGGAACCTGCGCGACGGCAGTCTCGCCATCCGGCAGCCGTTGCGGGTGGTGGTGGACAGCGAGGGTCGTACCCCGGCGGATGCCCGCGTGCGCGACGGCGCCGCCCGCACCTGGGTGGTGACCACCGCGGAGGTCGGCGCCACCAAGGAGGACCGGGTCGACCTGGACGCCCTGATGACCGGGCTCTACCAGCGGGGCGTGCGGGCCGCGTTGCTGGAGGGCGGACCGACCCTCGCCGGCGCGTTCCTCGCCGCCGGCCTGGTCGACAAGGTCGTCGGTTACGTCGCGCCCAAGCTGCTCGGCGCCGGCCCGGCGGCCCTCGCCGACGCCGGACCACGCACCATCTCCGAGGTCATCGACCTCGAGTTCGTCGATATCACGCAGGTCGGCCCCGACCTGCGGATCACCGCGCTGCCCCGAAAGAGGGAGGGCTGAGACATGTTCACCGGCATTGTCGAGGAACTGGGCGAGGTCGTACGGCTGACCGACACGGGGGCGGACTCCGCCCTGGTCGCGGTCCGCGGCCCGGTGGTTACCTCGGACGCCCGACACGGCGACTCGATCGCGGTCAACGGCGTCTGCCTGACCGTGGTCGACGTCGACGGTGACGTCTTCACCGCCGACGTGATGGGGGAGACCCTGCGACGCTCCGCCCTCGGCGGGCTGCTGCCCGGGGACCCGGTCAACCTGGAACGGGCGGCGACGCTGAGCACCCGGCTCGGCGGGCACCTCGTCCAGGGACACGTCGACGGGGTCGGCGAGATCATCGGCCGCGAGCCGGCCGAACAGTGGGAGACGGTCCGGTTCTCGCTGCCGGCCGCGATCGCGCGCTACGCGGTCGAGAAGGGCTCCATCACCGTCGACGGAGTGTCCCTGACCATCGCGGAGATCGGTGACGACACGTTCGCCGTCGGCCTGATCCCGACCACGCTCAAGCTCACCACGCTCGGGCACAAGAAGCTCGGCGACCCGGTCAACCTCGAAGTGGACGTGGTCGCCAAGTACGTCGAGCGGCTACTCGGCACCGGAAAGGCCACGTCATGAGCGAGTCCGTCCTGGAAGACTCCGCACTGCGCGAGTCCGACCTCGTCGAACCGGCCCTCGCCGCCCCGCCCGGGTTCGACCCGGTAGAGGTGGCGATCGCCGAGATCGCAGCCGGTCGACCGGTGGTCGTCGTCGACGACGCCGACCGGGAGAACGAGGGCGACCTGATCTTCGCGGCCGAGTTGGCGACCCCGGAACTGCTCGCCTTCATGGTCCGCTACACCTCGGGCTACATCTGCGCGCCGATCACCGAGGAAGAGGCCGACCGGCTCGAACTGCCGCCGATGTACCACACCAACCAGGACCGCCGGGGCACCGCGTACACGGTGACGGTGGACGCCCGCGAAGGCGTCAGCACCGGCATCTCGGCCGCCGACCGGGCGCACACCATCCGACTGCTCGCCAACCCGTCCACCAGCCCCACCGACCTGGCCCGGCCGGGACACGTGGTGCCGCTACGGGCGCGGGCCGGCGGCGTGCTGCGCCGGGCCGGACACACCGAGGCCGCGATCGACCTGGCCCGGCTCGCCGGGCTCAACCCGGCCGGTGTGCTCTGCGAACTGGTGAACGACGACGGCACCATGATGCGTCTGCCGGACCTGGAGAAGTTCAGCGCCGAACACGGGCTGACCCTGGTCAGCATCGCCGACCTGATCGCGTACCGGCGGCGGACCGAGAAGCAGGTGGAGCTGGCCGCCGAGGCGAAGCTCCCCACCCCGTACGGGCAGTTCCGGGCGCTCGGCTACACGGTCGAGAACGACTCGGCGGAGCACGTCGCGCTCGTCTACGGCGAGCTCGGTGACGGGCAGGACGTGCTGGTCCGGGTGCACTCCGAGTGCCTCACCGGCGACGTCTTCGGTTCGTTGCGCTGCGACTGCGGGCCGCAGTTGCAGGCCGCCCTGGCACGGGTGGCGCAGGAGGGGCGCGGCGTGGTGCTCTACGTACGCGGACACGAGGGTCGGGGCATCGGCCTGGTGCACAAGTTGCAGGCGTACCAGCTCCAGGACCAGGGGCGGGACACCGTCGACGCGAACCTGGAACTGGGCCTGCCGGCCGACGCCCGGGACTACGGCACCGGCGCGCAGATCCTCTACGACCTGGGCGTACGGTCCATGCGCCTGCTCACCAACAACCCGGCCAAGCGGGCCGGGCTGGAAGGCTACGGGCTGACCATCACCGGGCGGGAGAGTCTGCCGGTGCGAGCCACCCCGGAGAACGTCCGCTACCTGCGGACCAAGCGGGACCGGATGGGCCACCTGCTGGGTGAGCTCGACGGGATCACGGAAGGATCGGCGTAACGATGGCTGGTTTCGGGGAACCGGGAGCGACCGCGGTGGACGCGGCGGGGCTGACCGTGGGCGTGGTCGCGGCCCGCTGGCATGGCGAGCTGACCGACCACATGGTCGAGCGGGCGGTCGCCGCCGCCGAGGCGTCCGGGGTACGTGAGGTACGGGTGGCCCGGGTCTCCGGCTCGGTGGAACTGCCGGTCGTCGCCCAGGCACTGGCCCGCGAGTACGACGTCGTGGTGGCCCTCGGGGTGGTGGTCCGGGGCAGCACCGCCCACTTCGACTACGTCTGCCAGTCGGTGACCGAGGGGCTGACCCGGGTCGCGTTGGACGCCGGCAAGCCGGTCGGCCAGGGCGTGCTCACGGTCAACACGATCGAGCAGGCCCGGGACCGGGCCGGCCTGCCCGGGTCGGCCGAGGACAAGGGGTGGGCGGCCACCATCGCCGCCCTCGACGCCGCCCTGGCGATCCGGGACCTGAAGCCGCGTTCCGGCCAGTTGGGCTTCGGCGGCTGAGTGACCGTACGGATCGGGGCCGGCCGGTCAGAGCCGGCCGGCCTCGATGATCCGTCGGAGGAACTGGCGGGTACGCGGCTCGGTCGGCTCGCCCAGCACCCGCTCCGGTGGTCCCTGCTCGATCACCCGCCCGCCGTCGAGGAAGCAGATCCGGTCGGCGACCTCCCGGGCGAAGCCCATCTCGTGGGTGGCCAGCACCATCGTCATCCCGTCCGCCTTGAGGTCGCGGATCAGGCTCAGTACCTCGCCCACCAGTTCCGGGTCGAGCGCCGAGGTGACCTCGTCGAGCAGCATCAGCCGGGGTGAGTTGACCAGTGCCCGGACGATCGCGACGCGCTGCTGCTGGCCGCCGGAGAGCCGGTCGGGGTAGGCCTGGGCATGCTCGGCCAGACCGACCCGGTCGAGCAGTTCGCGGGCCTGTGCCTCCGCCTCGGCCCGGTCGCGCCGGTGCACCCGTAGTGGCGCCAGGGTGATGTTCTCCAGCACCCGCAGGTGTGGGAACAGGTTGTACGACTGGAACACGATGCCGATCCGGCGACGTACCAGGTCGGGGTCGATCCGGGGGTCGGTGATGTGCTCGCCGTCCAGGTGGATCGTCCCGTCGTCGATCTCCTCCAGCAGGTTGAGGCAGCGCAGCAGGGTCGACTTGCCGGAGCCGGAGGCGCCGATCAACGCCACCACCTCGTGTTCGGCCACGTCCAGGTCGAGCCCGTCGAGCACCGGCCGGCCGGCGAACGACTTGCGCAGGCCCCGGCAGGCGAGCAGGCCGGGGCCCGGATCGGGGGTCGGCTCCGGGCGCTGGGCGCTCTGATCGGTGAGGGTCATCGCTCAGCCACCCGCCTGGCGGCGGGCGGCGCGCAGCGTCACCCAGTCGGTCACCGCGATCAACGGGATGGCGAGCAGCACGAACAACACCCCGGCGACGATGTACGGCGTGTAGTTGAAGTGCTGGGCGGTCTGGATCTGGGCGGCCCGTACCGCGTCGATCGGTCCGGCCAGGGAGACGAGCCCGACGTCCTTCTGTAGGGCCACCACGTCGTTGAGCAGCGGCGGGGCGACCCGGCGTGCGGCCTGGGGGAGTACCACGTGGCGCATGGTCTGCCGGTGGGTCAGCCCGAGTGAGCGGCCGGCGGCGAACTGGCTCGGGTGCACCGACTCGATTCCGGCCCGGAACACCTCGGCCAGGTAACCGCTGTACGTGATCACCAGCGCGCAGCCGCCGAGTACCAGTACCGGTGGCATGCCCTGTAGCCGCAAGCCCGGCACGCCGAGGGTGAAGACGTAGAGCACGATGATCAGCGGCAGCCCCCGGAAGACGTACGTGTAGCCGGTGGCCAGGGCCCGGACCGGGAAGAAGACCGGCCCTCGCAGGGTGCGCAGCAGCGCCACCACCAGGCCGAGGGCGAGCGCCCCGAGTGCGCAGAAGAAGAGCAGTCGGACGTTGAGCCAGAGTCCGGTGAGCACGTCGGGCAGGGCCGCCCGGGCGATCTCCAGGTCGAGAAAGGACTGCCGGACCCGATCCCAACCGGGCGACCCGGTCACCGCCACCACCAGCAGGGTGCCGAGCAGCCCCGTGGAGGCGGCGGCGACCAGCACCGAGCGGACAGTCTGCCGGCGACGGTGGGCGGCCCGCTCGCGGGCGATCGCGGAGGGGGCGGGGGCGGGGGCGAGCAGGCTCACGTGAGTTCGGGCGCGCCCGCCGCCTGGGCGAGCCACTTCTTCTCCAGCTCGCCGAGTGTCCCGGCCTCGCGTAGCTGGGTGACCGCCGCGCCGACGCACCCGGTCAGCCGCGAGTCCTTGTCCAGCACCAGCCCGAACGTCTCCGGTACGCCGACCTGCGGCACCTGGCCGACGATGGTGGCGTCGGTCAGTTCGGCGCCGGTGATGTAGAACGCGGTCGGCAGGTCCACCACCAGCCCGTCGATCTGTCCGTTCTGGAGCGCCTTCTTGGCGTCGTCGTTGGTGTTGAACACCTGCGGCTGCGGTCCCGGTTTGATCACGTCGGTGATCGCCTGGTAGCTGGTGGTGCCGACCTGGGCGCCGAGCTTGGCGCCCGACAGGTCGGCCAGCGTCGTCTTGCCGGCGATCTTCGAGGACTTCAGCGCGATCACGGTCTGCCGGACCAGGTAGTACGGGGCGGAGAAGTCGACCGCCTGCTTGCGTTCCTCGGTGATGGAGAACTGGTTGATGTCGAAGTCGAAGTCCTTCGGCCCCGGAGCGATCGCGTTCTCGAACTTCACCCGGTTCCAGACCACCTCGGTACGGGCGTAGCCGAGCCGCTCCGCGACCGCGTACGCGACCGCCGACTCGAAGCCCTCGCCGTTCTCCGGCTTGTTGTCGTTGAACCACGGCTCGTACGCCGGCTCGTCGGTGCCGATGGTGAGCTTCCCCGGGGTCTTGGTGGTGAGGGACGCCTTCTCGCAGGACGCCTGGGCGGGAGTCGACTCCACGTCCTGTGGGGCGCAGCCGGCGAGGGCGGCGAGGAGGGCGGTCGCGGCCCCGAGGGCGACCGGCACGGTACGGCGAGCCATGGCGGACAGCATAGGCGCAGCCACGTAGACGTCGATAGGAGTTTCCCATTACTTCAGTAGGGATTGCGGACCGTCCTGGCGGGACGCGGTCGACTTCTGGTCACACTCTGGCGTGGACCGGCCACCGGCGGTAAACCGGAACCAGGACCCGCGCGTCGTCCACAGGTGACCATCCACGCGCTGCCCGACGCGCTCGGCGGGAGGACCATGCCGTACCCGCGGGCACCGCAGTGGAGCGCGGACGAGGCGGTCACCCACCTCTTCGCCACCCACTACCGCCCCCTGGTCCGGCTCGCCGTACTGCTGCTGCGCGACCAGGGCGCGGCCGAGGAGGTCGTCCAGGACGCGTACGTGGCGCTGCACGGGCGCTGGCCCGGGTTGCGCGATGCCGACCGGGCCCTGGCGTACCTGCGGGTGACGGTGGTGAACCGGTGCCGTTCGGCGCTGCGTCACCGCCGGGTGGTGCAGGCACACCTGGCCACCGCCCGGCCCGCGCCGGACGCGCCGAGCGCCGAGGCCGGTGCGCTCGACCTGCTCCGCCACGACGCGGTACTGGCCGCGCTCCGGGCCCTGCCCACCCGGCAGCGGGAGGCGATCGTGCTGCGCTACTACGCCGACCTGTCGGAGGCGGAGACCGCCGAGGTGATGGGGCTGAGCCGGGGGGCGGTGAAGAGCCACACCTTCCGTGGCGTCGCCGCCCTGCGCCGGTCACTGGGTGCGTTGCGATGAACGAGGAGCTGCTGCGTCGGATGCTCGCCGAGGAGGCGGCCCGGGTCGAGGTGTCGCCGGTCGCGCTGGCCTCGATCCGCCGCCGCATCCGGCGGCGCTGGTGGCGCCGAATCCGGGTGGTCCCGATTGGTCGGGGCCTGGTGGGGGCCGCCGCTGTAGTGCTCACCTGCGTGGTCGGGGTGAGCACCTGCGGCCCGCTCGCCGGCCCCGGGAGTCCGGCCGGTCCGGTGACCGCCCCGGTCGCGGTCTATTACCAGGGCGGCGACCCGGAGCGCCGGCTCTACCGGGAGTTCCGGCAGCTCGCGGTCGGTGACGGCTCCTCCGCCGCCCGGGTCCGGGCGGCGGTCCGGGAGCTCCTCGCGCCCGACGGGGCCGACGACCCCGACTACGGCAGCGGCTGGCCGGCCGGGTCCGGGCTGCGCGGGGTGACCGTCGACACGGGCACCGCCACCGTCGACCTCTCCGGTGTCGCCGGCCGGTCGGGTGCCGTCTCCCACCCGGCCGACGACCGGGGCGCGGAGCAGACGGTCCAGCAGCTGGTCTGGACGGTCACCGCGGTGACCGGGATCACCGGGGTACGGGTGCTGCTCGACGGGGCACCGGTGGACCGGCTCTGGGAGCGGGTCGACGTACGGGGGGTGCTGCGCCGGGGACCGGCGGTGGACGTACTCGCCCCGGTCTGGTTGATCGACCCGCAGCAGGGGGACCGGGTCGGCGGCCGGTTCGAGGTGCATGTCGCCGCGCTCGCCGGTGAGCCCACCGTCCATCTCCGGGTGCGACAGGGGGACCGGACCGTGGCCGAGCAGGTGCTCGCCCTCTCCGCCGGCCCGTCCGCCCAGGGCGAGGCGGAGCTCGTCCTCACCCTCGCGCCGGGCGACTACACCCTGCGGGCGTACGTCGTCTCCGTGACCGACGGCGCCGAGCGGTTCGCCGACGACCACCGGGTGACGGTCGGCTGACCGGTCCACCAGGTGGCCGGGGACGACCCGGCGCGGGGGCCGGCAGCGGGTAGCTGCGAGAATCCGATTCCGTGAAGACGTTCGAAGAGCTGTTCGCCGAGCTGCAGGCCAAGGCCGCCGCCGGCACTCCGGGCTCGGCGACGGTGGCCGCCCTGGAACGCGGCGTGCACGCGATCGGCAAGAAGGTCGTCGAGGAGGCGGCCGAGTCGTGGATGGCCGCCGAGCACGAGGGCCCCGAGCGGGCCGCCGAGGAGATCTCCCAACTGCTCTACCAGGCCCAGGTGCTGATGCTCGCCACCGGCCTGGAGCTCAAGGACGTCTACCGACATCTCTGAGGTGCCACCCGCCCCCGATTCAACGGTCGAACCCTGATCCCGCCGATCGAAGGAGCACCTCAGATGCTGCGCATCGCCATCCCCAACAAGGGCACCCTCTCCGCCCCCGCCACCCAGATGCTGCGCGAGGCGGGCTACCGCCAGCGCACCGACCCGAAGGACCTGGTCTGCCGGGACGAGCCGAACGACGTCGAGTTCTTCTACCTCCGTCCCCGGGACATCGCCACGTACGTCGGCTCCGGTGACCTTGATCTCGGCATCACCGGCCGGGACCTGCTGATCGACGCCGGCAGTCCGGCCGAGGAGGTGCTCGATCTCAACTTCGGCGGCGCCACCTTCCGGTTCGCCGCCCCCCCGGAGACGATCACCTCACCGGACGAGATCGGCGGACGCCGGATCGCCACCGCGTACCCGGGGGTGGTGGAACGCCACCTGACCGAGCGGGGGCTGAAGGCGGACGTGGTCCGGCTCGACGGTGCGGTCGAGAACGCGGTCCGGCTCGGTGTGGCCGATGTGGTCGCCGACGTGGTGGAGACCGGCGCCACCCTGCGCCAGGCCGGCCTGGTGATCATCGGTGAGCCGATCCTGCGCTCGTCGGCGGTGCTGATCCGGCGGGTCGGCGCTCCGACGAACAACCAGAAGGCCGAGCAGTTGCTGCGCCGGCTGCACGGAGTCCTGGTCGCCCGCCGGTACGTGATGCTCGCCTACGACGTCCGGGCCGACCTGCTCGACCGGGCCACCGCGCTCACCCCGGGGATCGAGTCGCCGACCATCTCGCCGTTGCACCGGGAGGGCTGGGTGGCGGTCCAGGCCATGGTGCTGCGCAACGACGTACACCAGATCATGGACGAGCTCTACGATCTCGGCGCCCGGGCGATCCTGGTCACCGCTATCGACGCCTGCCGGCTCTGACGCCCCACGGAGAGGGTCGGTGCGGCCGGGGTGGCAAAATGACGGTCGTGACCGAATCCGACCTTGTACGGCTCCGTCCGCACCGTCTCCGGGTGATGTGCTGGATCCTGGCTCCGGCCCTGGTGGTGGTCTTCACCGCGCTCGGGTTGGCGCTGCACGGTTCGACCGGCCAGGGTGCGGCGACCTTCCAGCGCGGCGACTCGTTCGCCATGATCGGGCTGGGCGTGCTCGGTGCCGTGGTGGTCCTGCTCTTCACCCGGGTGAAGGTCGAGGCCGACGCGGACGGGATCCGGGTGCGCAACGTGATCGGTTCGTACAACCTCCCCTGGGAGGTGGTTCGGGCGGTGCGTTTCGACCGTGGCTCGCCCTGGGCGAGCCTGGAACTGCACGACGACGAACTGGTGCCGATGATCGCCCTGCAGGCGGTCGACAAGGATTCGGCGGTGGCCGGGGTACGGGCACTGCGCGCTCTGCGGGATCGCGCGCAGCCGCTGCCCGCCGCGAGCTGACCCCGGTCCGACCCGCCGAGGGTGCCCGTTTTCACGGCTTCCCACCTGACCTGCTAACCTTGTCAGGTCGACCATGCTGTCGTCTCTGATGACAGCGTCAAAGCGGAGCGCCTGCTCCCACCCGAGTCGCCCCAGTTGGTGGCCGGGTCCGGTCACCGGCCCGGATCCTGATCCGAGCCGGACGTGCGGCGTAGTGTCGCGCTGACCGGTCGAGCGGGCCCTGGCATGTGCCGGGGCCTTCTGCTTTCCGGGTCGGTTCCCACCCGGGAGCCGGCGAGGGGGTCGGCACCGAAGGAGAACCGACTCGAGGAGGCCCCATCAGCGTCGAACCACGCGTGAACGAACAGATCCGGGCACGTGAGGTCCGACTGGTCGGCCCTGAGGGTGAGCAGGTGGGCATCGTCCCGCTGGAGCGCGCTCTGCAGCTGGCCGCGGACGTCGACCTGGACCTGGTCGAGGTTGCGCCGATGGCGCGCCCGCCGGTGTGCAAGCTCATGGACTTCGGCAAGTTCAAGTACGAGAGCGCACTGAAGGCGCGCGAAGCGCGGCGTAACCAGCAGCAGACCGTCATCAAGGAGATGAAACTCCGGCCGAAGATCGACCCGCACGACTACGAGACCAAGAAGGGTCACGTGGTGCGGTTCCTCAAGGCGGGTGACAAGGTCAAGGTAACGATCATGTTCCGTGGTCGCGAGCAGAGTCGCCCGGAACTTGGCTACCGGCTCCTCCGCCGGCTCGAGTCGGAGATCTCGGAGCTGGGGTACGTCGAGGCCGCGCCGAAGCAGGACGGCCGAAACATGATCATGGTTCTTGCTCCGCACCGCGCCACCAAGGCCGCCGCCACGGCGGCCAAGGCCGGCGGCCCGCGTGAGCGAGAGGCCGGTGCCGACGCGATCGACGACGCAACGTCGGTCGAGGCGGCCGAACCCGCCGGCACCGTCGGCGAGTAACAGGGGAGAGACGCAACAAATGCCGAAGATGAAGAGCCACACCGGAATGGGCAAGCGGGTCAAGGTGACCGGCTCCGGCAAGATCGTCGCCCAGCAGGCTGGCCTGCGGCACAACCTGGAGAAGAAAGCCTCCAAGCACACCCGCCGGCTCACCGGCACGGTCGAGGTTGCCGCGGTCGACGCCAAGCGCATCAAGAAGCTGCTGGGCCGCTGACGCGCCCGCCACTTAACCCGAAGGAGTAGTTGAGATGGCACGCGTCAAGCGGGCTGTAAACGCCCAGAAGAAGCGTCGTACCCTGCTGGAGACCGCCAGTGGCTACCGCGGTCAGCGCTCCCGGCTGTACCGCAAGGCCAAGGAGCAGGTGCTGCACTCGATGCAGTACGCCTACCGGGACCGTCGCGACCGCAAGGGCGACTTCCGGCAGCTCTGGATCACCCGGATCAACGCGGGCGCCCGGGCCAACGGGATGACCTACAACCGCCTGATCCAGGGGCTCAAGCTCGCTGGTGTGGAGGTCGACCGCAAGATCCTGGCCGACATGGCCGTCAACGACGCGGTGGCCTTCGCCGCCATCGTCGAGGTGGCCCGTGCCGCTGTCGCGGCCGAGGGCACCGGCGGCGCGGCGGCTCAGGCCGCCTGACCAGGCAACAGATGATCGAGGCGCCCCGTATGCCGTCCGGACCGCAGGTGGGGCGCCTCGACCATGTCCGGGGCGCGGACCAGCAGGCGTTCACCCCCCGTACGCCCAGGGTGGTCGCCGCCCGCCGGCTGCAACGACGCCGGGACCGGGACAACACGGGCCGGTTCCTCGCCGAAGGGCCGCAGGCGGTCCGGGAGGCCCTGGACCGACCCGGTGTCGTGGTGGAACTCTTCGGCACCCCGGCCGCCCTGGACCGGTACGCCGAACTCACCGACGCCGCGTACGGCAGTGGGATCCCGGTCTCCCCGGTAACCGACGAGGGGCTCGCCGCGCTGACCGAGACGGTCGCCCCGCAGGGGCTCGTCGCCGTCTGCCACCAGTTCGACCGTCCGCTCGCACAGGCACTGGCACGGGCGCCCCGCCTGGTTGCCGTACTCGCCGAGATCCGGGACCCGGGCAACGCCGGTACGGTGCTGCGTACCGCCGACGCCGCCGGGGCGGGCGCGGTCATCTTCGCCGGTGACGCCGTCGACCCGTACAACGGCAAGTGCGTGCGGGCCTCGGCCGGCAGCCTCTTCCACGTCGACGTGGTCCGGGCCACCGCCCCCGCGGCCGTGGTCGCCGCCCTGCGCGAGGCGGGACTGACCGTGCTCGCCGCCTCCGGTTACGGCGAGACCGACCTGGACGACCTGGCGGACTCCGACGGACTGGCCAGGCCGACCGCCTGGTTGTTCGGTTCCGAGGCGCACGGCCTGCCCGCCGAGTTGGCCGACGCGGCCGACGCCCGGGTCCGGGTGCCGCTGCACGGCCGGGCCGAGAGCCTTAACCTGGCTGCTGCCGCCGCCGTCTGCCTGTACGCTTCGGCCAGAGCGTTGAGAACGAAGAAGTCAGGAGACCCCGCCGCATGAGTGCCAGGACGGACTCGTTTACCCAGCCCGCCGGTGTCGGCGGGCGGCAGGGCTGACCCTTTTCCGCTCTCCTCTCCCCACCGGTGGGCTGCGGCGGCGCCGCGCGTCCGTAAACTCTGATGGCCGCCGCGCCGAGGCTGGCCTTCCGCCGTGAGGGAGCACCCGTACGCCATGACCTACCGCAACGATCCCTACGACCCGAAACAGGTCGCCCTGCTCGACCAGCACGCCCTCGACGAAGCCGTCGCGGCGGCCCGGGCGGCGTTCGCCGCCGCCGCAGACCCGGACGCTCTCGCCGCGCTGCGCCCCGCGCACCTCGGTGACCGGGCACCGATCTCACTGGCCCGCCGGGAGATCGGCGCGCTGCCGCCGGCCGCCAAGTCCGATGCCGGCAAGCGGGTCAACGAGGCCCGACGGGCGGTCGAGGCCAGCTACGACGAGTGGCGGGCCGAGCTTCAGCGAGCCCAGGCCGAACGGGTGCTCGCCGAGGAGCGGGTCGACGTCACGCTCCCGTACGACCGGCGCCCGCGTGGCGCCCGGCACCCGTTGACCCTGCTGATGGAGCGGGTCGGTGACCTCTTCGTCGGGATGGGCTACGAGGTCGCCGAGGGACCGGAGCTGGAGTTGGAGTGGACCAACTTCGACGCGCTCAACATTCCGCCGGACCACCCGGCCCGTGGCCTGATGGACACGTTCCACGTGGACGTCCCGGGACTGGTGCTGCGTACGCACACCTCACCGGTGCAGGCCCGGACGATGCTGAGCCGCAAGCCCCCGATCTACGTGATCTGCCCGGGGCGGGTCTACCGCACCGACGAGTTGGACGCCACTCACAGCCCGGTCTTCCACCAGGTCGAGGGGCTGGTCGTGGACAAGGGCATCACGATGGCACACCTGCGGGGCACGCTCGACCACTTCGCCCGGTCGATGTTCGGGGCGGACGCGCGGACCCGTTGGCGCCCGCACTACTTCCCGTTCACCGAGCCGTCGGCGGAGTTCGACGTCTGGTTCCCGGAGCACCGTGGTGGCGCCCAGTGGGTCGAGTGGGGTGGCTGTGGCATGGTCAACCCCCGGGTACTGCGGGCCTGCGGGATCGACCCGGACGTCTACTCCGGCTTCGCCTTCGGCATGGGCATCGACCGTACGGTCATGGTCCGCAACGGGGTCAGCGAGATGCGGGACCTGTTCGAGGGCGACGTGCGGTTCACCCGCGCACTCGGTGTCGAGGCGTAGCGGCATGCGGAATCGAATTTCGGAAGCGGTGGTCTGAGTCATGCGAGTTGGTGTTTCCTGGCTGCGCGAGCACGTCGACCTCCCCGTCGACCTCGGCCCCGAGGAGCTGGAACAGGCGCTGGTGAACCTCGGCCTCGAGGTGGAGTCCATCGTGGACCTGCGGGCCACCGTCACCGGGTCGCTGGTGGTCGGCGAGGTACGCGAGATCGAGGAACTGACCGGCTTCAAGAAGCCGATCCGGTTCTGCCGGGTGGACGTCGGTGCCGCGAACGGCACCGGCGAACTACAGGAGATCGTCTGCGGCGCGACCAACTTCGCCCCCGGCGACCGGGTCGTGGTGATCCTGCCCGGCGGGGTGCTTCCCGGCGGCTTCGCGATCGGCGCCCGCAAGACGTACGGGCGCAACTCCCACGGCATGATCTGCTCGGTGCGCGAGCTGGGGCTCGGCGAGGACCACGCCGGCATCCTGGTCCTGCCGCCGGAGACGGTGGCCAAGCCCGGTGACGACGCACGGCCGGTGGTCGGGCTCGACGACGTGGTGGTCGAACTGGAGATCACCCCGGACCGGGGCTACGGCCTCTCGGTGCGTGGCATCGCCCGCGAACTCTCGCACGCCTTCCAGGTGCCGTTCCGCGACCCGGGTGTGGTGCCGGCCCCCGGCGCCACCGAGACCCCGGCGTACCCGGTCGAGGTCCGCGACCCGGTCGGCTGTGACCGGTTCGCCGCCCGGCTGGTGCGGGGGGTCGACCCGACCGCGCAGAGCCCGCAGTGGCTGCGGCAGCGGTTGACCGTCGCCGGTATCCGGACCATCTCGCTGCCGGTGGACATCACCAACTACGTGATGCTGGAACTCGGCCAGCCGATGCACGCCTTCGACGCCGACCGGTTGACCGGGGCGCTGGTGGTCCGCCGGGCGCTGGCCGGGGAGAAGCTGACCACCCTGGACGGCGTCGCCCGCGTGCTCGACGCCGAGGACATGGTGATCTGCGACGCCGGGCAGGCGAACCCGGCCGGTGGCGAAGGGGTGCCGATCTCGCTCGCCGCGGTGATGGGCGGCCAGACCAGCGAGGTGGTCGCCAGCACCACGGAGGTGCTCTTCGAGGCGGCGCACTGGGACCCGGTCATGGTCGGGCGCACCGCCCGCCGGCACAAGCTGTTCAGCGAGGCCGCCAAGCGGTGGGAGCGCGGGGTGGACCCTGGCCTGCCGTTGGTCGCGCTCGACCGGGCGGTGGAACTGCTCACCACGTACGGCGGCGGCTCGGCGGGGCCGGAGATTCTCGACTTCAACCAGGTCGCGCCGCCCGCCTCGATCGCGCTCGACCCGGAGCTGCCGACCCGCCGGATCGGGGTGACGTACCCGCCGGCGCGGGTGGTCGCACTGCTCGAGGAGGTCGGCTGCACCGTCGTCTCCGAGGCTGAGCTGCTGCGGGTCACCCCGCCGAGCTGGCGGCCCGACCTCACCGATCCGGCCGACCTGGTCGAGGAGGTCGCCCGGCTGGGCGGATACAACGAGATCCCGTCGGTGCTGCCGCTCGCGCCGCCCGGTCGTGGCCTCACCGCGGAGCAGCGGCGCCGCCGGGTGGTCGCCCGGACGTTGGCCGAGAACGGGTACGTAGAGGTGGTGTCGTTCCCGTTCGTGTCGCCGCAGTTCTTCGACCTGATCGGGCTGCCGGCCGACGACTCCCGTCGCCGGGCGGTCCGGCTGGCCAACCCGCTCTCCGACGAGGAGCCGTTGCTGCGTACCACGCTGCTCAGCTCCCTGCTCGGGGCGCTGCGACGCAACGTCGGACGGGGTCAGCGTGACCTGGCTCTCTACGAGATCGGTACGGTCTTCGAGCCGAAGCCCGGTGCCGGCAGCCCGCCGCCGATGGCGGTCGACCACCGGCCCAGCGACGCCGAGTTCGCCGCCGCCGACGCGGTCCTGCCGCACCAGCCCCGGCACGTGGCCGCGGTGCTCAGCGGTGAGATCGAGCGGACCGGTTGGTGGGGGTCCGGGCAACCGGCGGGGTGGGCCGACGCGGTGGAGGCGGCCCGGATCGTGATCGCCGCCGCCGGCATCCTGGACGGGCAGGTGACGGTGCGGGCGGCGCAACGCGCGCCGTGGCACCCGGGTCGCTGCGCCGAGCTGCTGGTGGACGGAACCGTGGTCGGTTATGCGGGCGAACTGCATCCGGCGGCCGTGGAGGCGCTGGAGCTGCCTCGGCGTACCAGTGCGATGGAGTTGGACCTGGACCTGCTGCCGGAGGCTCCGGTGCGTCCGGCGCCGCGGATCTCCGGGTTCCCGCCCGCGTTGATCGATGTCGCCCTGGTGGTGCCGGAGGAGGTCGCCGCCGCGGACGTACAGCGGGCGTTGGTCGACGGTGCGGGCGCCCTGCTGGAGTCGGTACGGCTCTTCGACGTCTACGCCTCGCCGCAGCTCGGTGCGGGGCGTAAGTCGCTGGCGTACAAGCTCACTTTCCGGGCGACGGATCGCACCCTGACCGTGGAGGAGGCGGTGGCGGCCCGGGACGGGGCGGTCGCCGAGGCGGCGTCGCGGCTGGGCGCCACCCTGCGCGGAGCCTAGGAACTGTCGCCCTGCGGGGTGGTGGAAGTAGCGCCGGGGCCGGTCGTCAGACCGGCCCCGGCGGCGTTTCCCGGCCGTCTCCTCGGTGCTGTCCGGGCTGTTCCGGTGCGGTTGGGCTGTTTTCGGTGGCGTCCTGGTCTGCTTCCGGCGCGCCAGCGCGCCACGACCATGAGTGATCATTCAGGGCGCCGTATGCTATTGCGGTCTCGGACCTGCCCTGATAGTTTGTCCGCATAGAAATGCGGAGGTGGGCATGGGTATCCGAGTGGCGGTCGCCGGAGCCAGTGGTTACGCGGGTGGCGAGCTGTTGCGCCTGATCGCCGGACATCCGGAGTTCGATCTGGTGAGTGCCACCGCGCACAGCCAGGCCGGCGCACCGGTGTCGGCTGTGCACCCGCACCTGGTCGGCCTCGACCTGACGCTCGGCCCGACCGAGGCAGCCACACTGGCCGACGCGGACCTGGTCTTCCTGGCCCTGCCGCACGGCCAGTCGGCGGCGCTCGCGGCGGCCCTACCGGAGACCGTCAAGGTGGTCGATCTCGGCGCCGACCACCGGCTGCGCGACGGCGCCGCCTGGCACCGCTACTACGGCGGCAGCCACGCCGGCGCTTGGACCTACGGTCTGCCCGAACTCCCCGGCCAGCGGACGGCGATCGCCGCCGCGAACCGGGTTGCCGCCACCGGTTGCTACGCCGTCAGCACCATCCTTGCTCTCGCCCCGCTGATCGCGGCCGGAGCGGTCTCCACCCAGGACGTGGTGGTGGTCGCAGCCTCGGGCACCTCCGGTGCCGGCCGGGCCGCGAAGGTGAACCTGCTCGGCAGCGAGGTGATGGGCGACCTGACGCCGTACAAGGTCGGCGCCCACCAGCACGTGCCCGAGATCAAGCAGGCAACCGGCGCCACCAGCCTCTCCTTCACCCCGGTCCTGGCGCCGATGCCGCGCGGCATTCTCGCCACCGTCACCGCGCTGCCGCTCGGCGCCGGTGCGTCGGACCCCCGCTCGGTGCTCGCCGACGCCTACGCGGACTCCCCATTCGTACATGTCCTGCCCGAGGGGATCTTTCCGCACACCGCAGCCACCTACGGTTCCAACTCCTGCCACCTTCAGGCGACCGTGGACGTCGACTCGGGCCGCGTGATCGTGGTGAGCGCCATCGACAACCTCGGCAAGGGCGCCGCCGGTCAGGCAGTGCAGTGCGCCAACCTGATGCTCGGTCTGCCGGAGACCACCGGTGTGCCGGTCCACGGGGTGGCGCCGTGACCGGAACAAGCATCCGTCCCGGCGGCCTCGCGCCGCAGCTGACTCAGGAGCGCGAATCATGAGCGTCACCGCACCGCGGGGGTTCCGGGCGGCCGGCGTGGCCGCCGGCCTCAAGAGCAGTGGCTTGGCCGATGTCGCCCTCGTCGTCAATGACGGCCCGGATGCCACCGCCGCCGGGGTCTTCACCACCAACCGGGTCAAAGCCGCGCCAGTGCTCTGGACCGAGCAGGTCGTCCGAGGCGGAGTGGTCCGGGCGGTGGTGCTGAATTCCGGTGGCGCCAACGCGTGCACCGGCGCGCCCGGTTTCCAGGACACCCACGCCACCGCAGAGCAGACTGCGGCCAGCCTCACGGGTTCGAGCGCCCGGCTGATCCTCGGTGCCGGTGAGGTGGCGGTCTGCTCGACCGGACTGATCGGCGAGCGTCTGCCGATGGAGAAGCTGCTGCCCGGTGTGCGGGCCGCGGTGCGCGGGCTGGCCCGGGACGCGGGACTGGCCGCCGCCGAGGCGATCATGACAACCGACACCCGGCCGAAGACGACCGTCGCCGCCGGCACCGGCTGGACGGTCGGGGGCATGGCCAAGGGCGCCGGCATGCTGGCCCCCGCCCTGGCGACGATGCTCTGCGTGCTCACCACCGACGCCGTTGCCGGATCGGAGGCGCTCGACACCGCGCTCCGCGCCGCGTGTCGGGTCACCTTCGACCGGATCGACTCCGACGGCTGCATGTCGACCAACGACACCGTGCTGCTGCTCGCCAGCGGGGCCTCGGGGATCGAACCGACCCAGGCGGAACTCACCGCCGCGGTCACCGCAGCCTGCCACGACCTGGCCCAGCAGTTACTGGCCGACGCCGAAGGTGCCACCAAGCAGATCGCGATCGACGTCACGGCGGCGGCGAGCGAGGACGACGCGGTCGAGGTCGGGCGGTCGGTGGCCCGGAACAACCTGGTCAAGACGGCGCTGTTCGGCAACGACCCCAACTGGGGACGGATCCTCGCGGCCGTGGGCACCACCACTGCGGCGTTCGAGCCCGACCAGCTCGACGTGGCGGTCAACGGGGTGTGGGTGTGCCGTTCCGGCGCAGCCGCCGAAGACCGGGCCAAGGTCGACCTCGGTGGCCGTGACGTGACCATCCAGGTCCGGCTGAACGCCGGTACCGAGGCGGCCACCGTCTGGACCAACGACCTCTCGCACGCCTACGTGCACGAGAACTCGGCCTACTCGTCATGACGGTGCACACGCCCGCGCGCGACAACGGCGGGTCCACGGCCAGCGGCCCGCTCTCCCGTGACCTGAGCCAGGCACAGCAGAAGGCGGCCGTGCTGATCGAGGCGCTGCCCTGGCTGGCCCGTTTCTCGGGTGCCACCGTCGTGGTCAAGTACGGCGGCAACGCGATGATCGACCCCGAACTCCAGCGAGCCTTCGCCGCCGACATGGTGTTCCTGCGCTACGCCGGGCTGCGGCCGGTTGTCGTGCACGGTGGCGGCCCGCAGATCTCGTCGATGCTGAGCCGGCTCGGCATCGTCAGCGAGTTCAAGGGTGGGCTCCGGGTCACCACGCCCGAGGCGATGGACGTGGTCCGGATGGTGCTCGTCGGCCAGGTCGGCCGGGAACTGGTCGGGCTGATCAACGAACACGGGCCGTACGCGGTCGGCCTCTCCGGTGAGGACGCCCGGCTCTTCACAGCCGTCCGGCGCCCGGCGTACATCGACGGCGAGGCGGTCGACATCGGCCAGGTCGGCGACGTCGCCACGGTCAACGTCGACGCGCTCACCGACATCCTCGCCGCTGGCCGGATCCCGGTCATCTCCACCGTCGCACCGGACGTCGACGGGGTGCTGCACAACCTCAACGCCGACACCGCCGCCGCCGCGCTCGCGGTGGCCCTGGAGGCACGCAAACTGGTCGTCCTCACCGACGTGCCCGGTCTGTACGCCAACTGGCCGGACACCTCCAGCCTCATCTCCGCGCTGACCGCCGACGAACTGGCCGAACTCCTGCCCAGCCTCGAGTCCGGGATGGTGCCGAAGATGGAGGCGTGCCTGCGCGCGGTGCGCGGCGGCGTCCCGGCGGCACACGTGGTCGACGGCCGGGTCGCGCATTCGACCCTGCTCGAAGTCTTCACCTCGGAAGGATTCGGAACCATGGTGATCTCGTCATGACATCGCTGGTCGACCGCTGGTCGCAGACCATGATGGACAACTACGCGGTGCCGCCGGTGGCACTGGTTCGCGGTAGCGGCGCGGTCGTGGTGGACGAGAACGGCCGAGAGTATGTCGACCTGCTCGGTGGGATCGCCGTCAACGCGCTCGGCCACGCCCACCCGGCCGTGGTCGCCGCGGTCTCCAAGCAGGTCGCCACGCTCGGACACGTCTCCAACCTGTTCGTCGCCGAGCCTCCGGTGGCGCTCGCCGAGCTGCTGCTCGCGTTGGCCGGTCGGCAGGGGCGGGTCTTCTTCGCCAACTCCGGCACCGAGGCGAACGAGGCGGTCTTCAAACTCTCCCGGCTCACCGGACGCACCCACGTCGTCTCCACCGTCGGTGGCTTCCACGGCCGGACCATGGGTGCGCTCGCGTTGACCGGGCAGCCGAGCAAGGCGGACCCGTTCCGGCCGCTGCCCGGCGACGTCACTCACGTCGCGTACGGCGACGTGGCGGCGCTGGAGGCGGCCGTCACCGACGCCACCGCGATGGTGATCCTCGAACCGATCCAGGGCGAGAACGGTGTTGTCGTTCCCCCGGCCGGTTACCTCACCGCAGCGCGGCGGATCACCGCCGCGCACGGCGCCCTGCTGGTGCTCGACGAGATTCAGACCGGGATCGGACGGACCGGACACTGGTTCGCCCACCAGGCCGAGGGCGTCGAGCCGGACGTCGTCACCCTCGCCAAGGGTCTCGGCGGTGGCCTGCCGATCGGCGCCTGCCTGGCCTTCGGTCCGGCCGCCGAGCTGTTCACACCGGGCCTGCACGGCACCACCTTCGGAGGCAACCCGATCAGCTGCGCGGCGGCGCTCGCGGTGGTCTCCACCATCGCCAACGAAGGTCTGCTGGACCACGTCAAGCGGATCGGTGAGCGGATCCGGCGTGGTGTGGAGGCGCTCGGACACCCCCTGGTCGCCGAGGTTCGTGGCGCTGGCCTGCTGCTCGGCGTGGTGCTGACGGCCCCGGCATCCCCGGCGGTCGCCGGCCTCCTGCGCGACGCCGGGTTCCTGGTCAACCCGGTGCAACCCAATGCGTTGCGGCTCGCCCCGCCGCTGATCCTGACCGCCGAACAGGCGGACGCGTTCCTCGCCGCGCTGCCGGCCGCGCTCGACGCCGCCGCCCCGGCGCCCGCCGGGTCACCGGCCGACGCGGCGTCCGAAGCGGCGGTGACCCTGTGATCCGTCACTTCCAGCGCGACGACGACCTCTCCCCGGCGGAGCAGTCCGAGGTGCTCGACCTGGCCGCCCGGATGAAGGCCGACCGCTTCGTCGCCCGCCCACTGGCCGGCCCCCGGGCCGTCGCGGTGCTCTTCGACAAGCCGAGCCTGCGGACCCGGATCTCCTTCGACGTGGGCATCGCCGAACTCGGCGGACACCCGATCATCGTGGACACCCAGGCGACCCACTTCGGTCGCGGCGAGTCGCTCGGCGACGCGGGTCAGGTCCTCTCCCGCTACGTCAGCGCGATCGTGCTGCGAACCCACGGAGACGCTCGACTGGCCGAACTCGCCGCCGGAGCGACCGTACCGGTGGTCAACGCCCTCACCGACGGCTTCCACCCGTGCCAGCTCCTCGCCGACCTGCTCACCATCCGGGAGCGGTGCGGCGGGACCGCCGGCCGGACCCTGGCCTATGTCGGCGACGCGGCCAACAACATGTCCCACTCGTACCTGCTCGCCGGTGTGACCGCCGGCATGCACGTACGCGTGGCCGGTCCGCCCGGTTACGACCCGACGGCAGCGGTGGTGAGCCGGGCTGCCGAGATCGCGGCCTGGACCGGCGGCTCCGTCCAGGTGTTGCGCGATCCCCGGGAGGCGGTCGACGGGGCGGACGTGCTCGCCACCGACACCTGGACGTCGATGGGACAGGAGGGCGACGGCCGGGACCGGCTCACCCCGTTCTGGCCGTACCAGGTCAACAAGTCCCTGCTCGCCGTGGCGGCGCCCGACGCGATCGTGCTGCACTGCCTGCCGGCGCACCGGGGCGAGGAGATCACCGACGAGGTCCTCGACGGCCCGCAGAGCGCGGTCTTCGACCAGGCCGAGAACCGCCTGCACGCACAGAAGGCGTTGCTCTCCTGGCTTGTGGAGGCCTCGGCGACGGCACCGGGAGGCACCGGCGTGTCGGGGCCCGTGACGACGGACGCGACGATCACACCGTCCGGGACACTGACGTCATGACCAGCCCGTTGACCCGGACCGCCCGGCACGCCCGCATCGTGGAGCTGATCCGCGAACAGCCGATCCGCTCCCAGACCGAACTGGCCGAACTGCTCGCCACCGACGGCGTGCAGGTCACCCAGGCCACTCTCTCCCGAGACCTGGACGAGTTGGGTGCGGTCAAGGTGCGCGGCGGCGACGGACCTGCCGTCTACCTGATCCCAGAAGACGGCAAGCGACCGTTGCGCGACGCCGAGCAGGCGCCCGCACGCCTGATCCGACTGCTGCGCGAACTGCTCACCGGAGTCGACTCCAGCGGCAACATCACCGTCCTGCGTACCCCGCCCGGCGCGGCGCACTACCTGGCCAGCGCGCTGGACCGGGCGGGCCTGCCGGAGGTCGTCGGCACCATCGCCGGGGACGACACGATCCTGGTTGTCGCCCGTACGCCCGACGGTGGCGCGGCACTGGGGGAGCAGCTTTCCGGGTGGGCCGTGAGCCAGCCCGGGCTACCGATACTCGATCAGAACCGGCCAGGCGAAGGCCAGCAGCCGACGTGGGTCGTGGATTCATCAATGTTGAGAGGAGCAGGACACCATGACTGAACGCGTGGTACTGGCGTACTCCGGGGGACTGGACACCTCGGTAGCCATTCCGTACCTGGCCGAGCAGACCGGCGCCGAGGTGATCGCGGTGGCGATCGACGTGGGTCAGGGCGGCGAGGACATGAACGCCATCCGCCAGCGGGCCCTGGACTGCGGTGCGGTCGAGTCGGAGGTGGTGGACGGCCGCGAGGAGTTCGCCGCCGACTTCTGCCTGCCGGCACTGCGCGCCAACGCGCTCTACATGGACCGCTACCCGCTGGTCTCGGCGCTTTCCCGGCCTCTGATCGTCCGGCACCTCGTGGCAGCGGCCAAGAAGTACGGCGGCACCATCGTGTCGCACGGCTGCACCGGCAAGGGCAACGACCAGGTCCGGTTCGAGGTGGGCATCGGCGCTCTCGCGCCCGATCTGAAGGTGCTCGCGCCGGCCCGGGACTTCGCCTGGACCCGGGACAAGGCGATCGCGTACGCCGAGGAGAAGGGGCTGCCGATCGACGTCACGCACAAGTCGCCGTACTCGATCGACCAGAACCTCTGGGGCCGCGCGGTGGAGACCGGCTTCCTCGAGGACATCTGGAACGCGCCGATCGAGGACGTCTACTCCTACACCGCCAACCCGGCCGAGCCGCGCGACCCGGACGAGGTCGTGATCACCTTCGAAGCCGGCGTCCCGGTCGCCATCGACGGCGAGACGGTCACCCCGTACCAGGCGATCCTGGAGCTGAACCGCCGTGCGGGCGCGCAGGGCGTCGGTCGTCTCGACATGGTCGAGGACCGGCTCGTCGGCATCAAGAGCCGCGAGGTCTACGAGGCGCCGGGCGCCATCGCCCTGATCGTCGCCCACCAGGAACTGGAGAACGTCACCGTCGAACGGGACGTGGCCCGGTTCAAGAAGGGCGTCGACCAGCGTTGGGCCGAGCTGGTCTACGACGGGCTCTGGTTCTCGCCGCTGAAGCGGGCGCTCGACGCCTTCATCGACGACACCCAGCAGCACGTCACCGGCGAGGTGCGGCTCACCCTGCACGGCGGCCGCGCAGTGGTCACCGGCCGGCGCTCCGACGCCAGCCTCTACGACTTCGGCATGGCGACCTACGACACCGGTGACACCTTCGACCAGTCGCTGGCCAAGGGCTTCGTGCAGCTGTGGGGCCTGCCGAGCCGCCTGGCCACCGCCCGGGACACCCGGTTGGGCGGCGCGCAGCAGTGACGTTCAAAATGGCGGGCGTGGACGACAAGGGTCTGACCGAGAACAGCGCCGGCACCAACCGTACGAGCCTGTGGGGCGGCCGGTTCGCCGGTGGTCCCGCCGAGGCCCTGGCGCGACTGTCGGTCAGTGTCCAGTTCGACTGGCGTCTCGCTCCGTACGACCTGGCCGGGTCCCGGGCGCACGCCCGGGTGCTGGCCGGGGCGGGTCTGCTCGACCCGAATGAGCTCGGGCAGATCCTCGCGGCCCTGGACGACCTGGAGGCGGCCTGCGCCTCCGGGGCGTTCCGGCCCACGGTGGACGACGAGGACGTGCACACCGCGTTGGAGCGTGGTCTGCTGGAGCGGCTCGGCAGCCTCGGTGGCAAGCTGCGCGCGGGACGCTCTCGCAACGACCAGGTCGCCACCGACCTGCGGCTCTATCTGCGCGACCACGCCCGGGGCGTGGCCGCCCGGCTGGTCGAGCTGGCCGACGCCCTCGCGGAGCAGGCCGGACGGCACCTGGACACTCCCGCACCGGGCATGACCCATGTGCAGCACGCCCAGCCGGTCGCCTTCGGCCACTGGCTGCTGGCACATGTCCAGCCGCTGCTGCGCGACCTGGAGCGGCTGCGCGACTGGGACCACCGGACCGCGGTCAGCCCGCTCGGGGCCGGTGCGCTCGCCGGCTCCGGCCTGCCGCTGGACCCGGTGGCGGTCGCGAAGGAGCTCGGTTTCCGGGCCTCGTTCGCGAACTCCATGGACGCGGTCGCCGACCGGGACTTCGTCGCGGAGTTCCTCTTCGTGACCTCGCTGATCGGTGTGCACCTGTCCCGGCTCGGCGAGGAGGTCGTGCTCTGGACCTCGCAGGAGTTCGGCTGGGTGGAGCTGGACGACTCCTTCGCCACCGGATCGTCGATCATGCCGCAGAAGAAAAACGCGGACATCGCCGAGCTGGCGCGGGGCAAGTCCGGACGGCTGGTGGGTGGCCTGGTGGCGGTGCTGACCATGCTCAAGGGCCTTCCACTGACGTACGACCGGGACATGCAGGAGGACAAGGAACCGGCGTTCGACGCGGTGGACACCCTGCAACTGCTGCTGCCCGCACTGGCCGGCATGATCTCCACCATGACGGTCCGGGTGGACCGGATCGCCGCTGCCGCCCCGGTTGGATACTCACTCGCCACCGAGGTCGCCGACTGGCTGGTGCGCAAGGGAGTGCCGTTCCGTGACGCTCACGAGGTGACCGGCCGGCTGGTTGCCCTCTGCGTCGCCCGGGAGTGCGCACTGGACGAGGTCTCCGACTCCGACCTCGCGACGGTGAGTGAGCACCTCGATCCCGATGTCCGTACGGTGCTCTCGGTCCGTTCGGCCCTGGCCGCCCGGACCACTCCCGGCTCGACCGGCCCCGGCCCGGTCGCCGACCAACTCGCCGCCGCTACCGACCAGCTTGAGAACTGGCGAAATTGGGCGGCCGAGCAGGTAGTGCCTCGCTGAGGTAGGTGCGCCAACCGACGCCCGCGCTTCCCCGGAACGGTCCGAGTCGACCGGTCCGGGGAATGCGGGTCCGGGGAATGCGGGGGCCGTGGCCGGCCTACCGGAACTCGGCGGGCCGAGGTCGCCTCAGTCGAACTGCTCCCCGAGCGCGGCGGGGTCCTCCGCGCCGGGCAGCGCGGAGACCCGTACCAGCGCGTCGAGTTGACCGAGCGGCGTGCCGTCGCGGGCGAGTTGCTGGCCACTGACCCAGACCCACTCGTCGTCGTAGTAGCTGGAGAGGTCGTCTCGTACCGATTCGACCCGGAGGAACAGGGTGAAGCCGCCGTAGCGCCAGTCCTCCTTCGACAGCTCCAGAACGGTGCCGGCGGGTACGTGTGGCGGCTGCGGCGAGGTCGTTCCCATCAGAACCGCCGAGCCGCGGCGTTGCGTCGCACGCTCAGCGTGGAGCAGGCGGGGCAGCTCAGGCTGCTGCCGCAGGCGGCGCACCAGCGGCGGGAGACCCGGTAGGCGTACAGGCCGGCGATGAAACCCACCGTCATGCCGCTGATCGCTGTCACGGTGACGACCACGACAAGTCCTCCGTCCATCGACCGAAGCGAGCGACGCGGTGGCGACGCCCGAGGTGTTGGCGACAGAAGGTAACTCTCGTGGTAACCCCGCGTGAGCTGCAAGACTTCGTCACGGGTTACCGGGCGAGTGAGTCTTTCTCGCCATGAATCATCTCCATTCGCTCACGTCGGCGGCACCCCGAACCGGACTCGACCGGCCGCCACTGCCGCCGTCGCGCGAGGTCCGCCGCACGCGCGAGGGGCCCCGTCACGCGCCGGGGCCGGCGAGTGCGACCGGCCCCGGCTGTGGTGTGCTGACCGGGTGACCGAGAGGGCGGGTATGGGCGAGGGGACGGAGATGGAACTGGCGACGATGCTCGCCGGGCCACTGTTGCCCGCAGCGCGCGGCCTGCTCAACTGCACCCTCACCGCCGGCGGGGTCACGGTCCGCCTGACCGAGGTCGAGGCGTACGCCGGAACGGCCGGCGACCCGGCGTCACATGCACACCGGGGACGTACGCCACGTAACTCGGTGATGTTCGGTCCGGCCGGGTACGCCTACGTCTACTTCACCTACGGCATGTACTGGTGCATGAATGTGGTGACCGGGCAGGAGGGGGAGGCGTCGGCCGTACTCCTTCGGGCGGGTGAGGTGGTCGACGGGCTCGACCTGGCGCGGAGTCGACGGACGGCCGTACGCCGAGATCTAGATCTTGCCCGTGGGCCGGCGCGGCTCTGCGCGGCGCTCGGGGTGGGCCGGGCCGCCTACGGACTGTTCCTGCTCGGCGATGGTCCGGTACGCCTGGCGCCGCCCGCCGAGCCCGTGCCACCGGCGGCGATAGCGGCCGGCCCGCGGGTGGGGGTTACCAGCGCCCACGACCGACCCTGGCGGTTCTGGCTGGACGGCGACCCGACGGTGAGCGTCTACCGCCGTCACACTCCCCGGAAGGCGTGAGCGCGAGCCGTCTCTCCCGTCGGGCGTGAGCGCGAGCCGGCCGTTCTCCCTCGATCGTGAGCGCGAGTGGCCGTTCTCCCGGCTGGGCGTGATCACGTTCCGCCCGGATCCCGCTGGGCCTGATCACGATCCGTCCGGGCCCGCCGTCTCGTCCGCGCGGGGTCGGCCGATGTGTCGGGGTGGCGCAAACCGTTGAGGCTGAGGGTTGGCCGTCGCGATGCGGCGCGGCGGGCCGACGGACGGAGGAACCATGGACGAGCGGGATGTTCGCCGAGGAGGTGGCCCCGGGCGGGATTCGGCCCTGGCCGTGGCGATGGTGGCCTGGCCGTTCACCCCATGGTGACCTGGGCGGACGCGGGCACGGGCGAGCTGGCACTGCCGGTGCCGACCGGCCTGCACCCGGTGGGGCGTACCACGCTGCACCTCGTCGACCCGGAGCGTCCCGATCCCTGGTCACCTCATGAACGGCGCGAGCTGATGGTGTCGGTCTGGTATCCGGCGGCGAGCGCTCGGGGGCAGTCGGCGTCGTACGTCAGCTCGGCGGAATCCGCCCTGATCCTTGCCCTGCGGGAGATCACCGGTGAGCCGTCAGACCTGTTCGCCAACGTCCGGACCCATGCCCGGACCGGGGTCACGCCACTGTCCATGACGGAGCGTCTGCCGCTCGTGGTGCTCTCACCCGGTTTTGCCTTTCCGCGTACGTCGCTGACCGGCCTGGCCGAGGAGTTGGCCAGCCGGGATTACCTGGTGGCCGCGATAGATCACAACTACGAGTCGGCGGCGATCACGTTCCCGGGAGGTCGGA
This sequence comes from Micromonospora pisi, assembly GCF_003633685.1. Lineage (NCBI taxonomy): Bacteria > Bacillati > Actinomycetota > Actinomycetes > Micromonosporales > Micromonosporaceae > Micromonospora > Micromonospora pisi. The sequence goes on from NZ_RBKT01000001.1 coordinate 7,021,110, forward strand.
TGACTGGGTTCCTGGCCGGGAGTCTCGAACCGGACGGGCCGACCGTCGCCGGTGACCGGGCCGCCGACGTCTCCTTTGTCCTTGACCGGTTGGCCGGCCCACGCTCGACCTGGCCGGCCGCGTCGCTGGTCGATCCGGACCGGATCGCGGTGGTGGGGCACTCGATGGGCGGTGCCGCCGCGGCCCGCACCATGCTCGCGGATCGGCGGGTCCGGGTCGGGATCAATCTGGACGGCGCGTTCCAGCCGGTACTTCAGGGCGACCTCGACCGCCCGTTCCTGATCGTCGCCGCCGAGGGGCGTGGCCGACCGGAGAGCAATCCGGACTGGACCCGGAGTTGGCCTCGACTGACCGGCTGGAAGCGCTGGCTCAGCGTGGACGGTACGACACACAGCTCGTTCACCGATTTTGCCCCGCTGGGCGAGCAGATCGGACGGCCGATCCAGTCGCTGCCGGCCCGGCGCTGTGTCGCGATCACCCGCGCGTACGTCACCGCCTTCCTCGACCTCCACCTACGGCAGTGGCCCCAACCGTTGCTCGACGGTCCGGTGCCCGCCCACCCCGAAGTCCACTTCCGTCAGCCCTGAACCCGCACGTCAGCCCTGAACCCGCACGTCAGCCCTGAACCCGCACGTCAGCCCTGAACCCGCACGTCAGCCCTGAACCCGCAGGTCAGCCCTGAACCTGCGGCTTGGAGGCTGCGGGAAATCGGGTCGCCGTGCTGCTCGACGGCACGTAACGTCGGCCGGCATGGAAGCAGCCGTCCCGGACTGGGCGTACGGCGTGGGGCGGGTCGCGGTGCTGACCGGGGCGGGTATCTCCACCGACTCGGGCATCCCGGACTATCGAGGCCCCGATGGCGTCTGGACCCGTGACCCGAGCGCCGTCTCCGCCTTCACCTACGACAACTTCATCTCCGATCCGGAGTCGCGGTCCCGGTTCTGGCGTGTCTATCACGACCATCCCGCCTGGCGGGCGGAGCCGAACACCGCTCATCGGGCACTGTCCGACCTGGCACGTTCCGGTACAGCGGTCCGGGTCCTCACCCAGAACGTCGACGGGCTGCACCTGCGAGCCGGTTCCGATCCGCGTAAGGTCCTCGAACTGCACGGCAGCATGCGGGAGGTCGTCTGCCTCGCCTGTAGGACCCGGACACCGACCGAGGAGACGTTGCGCCGTGTCGCCGCAGGCGAGGACGATCCGGCCTGTCTCGACTGCGGTGGCATCCTCAAGCTCGCGGTGGTCCTCTTCGGCGAGTACCTCGACTCGGACACCCTGGGGCGCGCCGAGCAGATCGCGCGTGCCAGTCAGTTGATGCTCGCGGTGGGCAGTTCGTTGCAGGTCGAGCCGGTCGCCTCGCTCTGCGCGCTGGCCGTCAACTCCGGTGCCCGGCTGGTGATCGTGAACCGGGACCCGACGCCGTACGACGCGCTTGCGGTGGAGGTCGTCCGCGAACCGATCGGCACCGCGCTGCCCCGGATCGCCGCGATGCTGGCCGTCCACCGGTCAGCCGAGTCGCGGCCGCTCGACCGGACCGGCGGGTAGCGGCTCGACCGCTCGCCGCCGCCGTCGACTGTGCCGGACAGGCGCGATTCCATCCATCCTGGCAGTGCAGTCAAGCGCAGTTAACGTTGGATGTATGGCTCGGTCAACGCCGATGCCGCGCGGGCGGCCGGTATCCGTACCGACCGGGTGGTGTTCATCGTGTTCATGATCGCCGGTGTGCTCGCCGCCCTGGCCGGTCTGCTGATGACCGGTCGGCTCGGCTCGGTCGCCGCGGCCCAGGGACAGGGCATGATCTTCACCGTCTTCGCGGCGGCGGTGATCGGCGGGGTGAGCATGGACGGTGGCAAGGGCACCCTCTTCGGCGCCCTCTGCGGTGTGATCGTGCTCGGCCTGATCAACAACATCCTGACCCTCGCCGGTGTCTTCGCGCAGTGGATCCAGGCCATCTACGGTCTGATCATCCTGGTCGCGTTGCTACTGGCCCGGCTCACCACCGGCAAGGCACAGGACTGAACGACCGGCGGTCGCGGTTCCCGTCACCGGTACGGGTCCGCGGCCGTCGGCCCGGTCGACGCCCCGGTACGGAGCCGGCGCAGTACCGGCCGCAGCCAGCCCCCGCCGACCAGCGAGAGCAGCAGGATCGCGGTTGCCACCAGCGTGATGCTCGCCCCCGCGGCCACGTCGTACGCGCTCGACACGAGCAGGCCGGCGACCCCGCTGACCGCGCCGAAGAACATCGCCAGTCCGGTGATCACGCCGATCCGGTCCGACCACGCTCGCCCGGCGGCGGCCGGTGCGACCACCAGGGCCAGGGTCAGGATGGTGCCGACGACCGGAACCACCGCCACGATCACCAACTCGATTCCCACCAGCAGCACCAGGTCGACCAGCCCGGGACGGAGGCCCGCGGCGCGGGCGCCGACCCGGTCGAAGCCGACGAAGAGCAACTGCCGCGCCCCGAGTGTCGACGCCAGCCCGACCAGACAGAGCACGGCGGCGATCACCACCAGGTCTCCGGTCGACACCGTCAGGATCGAACCGACGAGGAAGGACGAGAGGTCCCGGCTGAAGCCGTTCTGGGTGGCGACCAGCCCCACCCCGAGGGCGAAGCCGGCGGAGAGGATGACACCGGTCGCCGCCGCCGCGTCCTGGCCCCGGACCCGGCTCAGCGCCGCCACGGCGATCGCCACGAGCAGGCCGGCGAGCGCCCCACCGAGGTAGATGTTGATCCCGATGATGCTGGCCGCGACCACACCCGGAAAGGTCGCGTGACTCATCGCCATGGTGAAGAAGGAGAGCCGGCGCAGCACCACCTGCACGCCGACCAGCGCGGCCAGCAGGCCGACCAGCATCGCCGCCACCAGGGCCCGGTGGAAGACGTCGTCCCACCAGCTCATCGCAGGCTCCCCTCGGCGGCTGTCGTACCGGGCAGCGCCGCCCGGCGTCGGGCCCGTCCGGCGCGTAGCGCGCCGACCGGCAGCGCGAGCAGATAGGCCGCCACCAGTGCCAGCACCACCGCCGACGCGGAGGTGAGCCGCAGGCCGAAGTCGACCGAGGCGGTCCAACTGGCGAGCAGGCCGAGGTACCCCGCGACCAGGGTGACACCGGTCCCGATCACCGCCATCACCGACAACCGGTCGGTGAGCAGGCGCGCGGTCGCCGCCGGCACCAGCAGCAGGGCGACCACCAGTACGGTGCCGACGGCGCGGACCGCGGCGACCACGACCAGGGCGACGACGACGTTGAGCCAGGCGTCGAGCCAGCCGATCCGGTAGCCGGCGGCGGTGGCCCCGACCGGGTCGAAGGCGCGGAACACGAATATCCGGGCACTGACCGCGAGCACGCCCAGCACGACGATCGCCAGCAGGCCGGTCTGCAACAGCTGCGGTTCGCTGACGGTGAGCACCCGGCCGAAGAGGAATGAGGTCAGGTCGGCGGTGTAGGAGGACCGGCGGGAGACCAGGATGACGCCGATGGAGAACATCGCGGTCAGCATCACCGCGATCGCGGCGTCCTCGCTCAGCCGCCCGTGCCGGGTGAGCAGGCTCAGCGCGACCGCGGTGACCAGGCCGGCGACGAGCGCACCGCCGAAGATGCCCTCCACGCCGCCGGCGAGGTAACCGACCACCACTCCCGGAAAGACGGTGTGGGTGAGCGCGTCGGCGACGAAGGAGAGTCGTCGGACGAAGACCAGGACGCTGACCGGCCCGCACATCAGTGCCAGCAGGGCCAGCTCCGCCAGCGCCCGGGCCATGAACGGCGGCGCGAACGGGTCGATCAGCAGAGCGCGCATCACGGTTCGACCAGCACTGTGCGGCCGCCGGGCAGTTCGACCGCCTGACTGCCGTACGTCTCGCGCAGCAGCGCGGGGGAGAGGGTCCGCTCGGCCGGGCCGAACGCGTACTGGCGACCGTTGAGCAGGCAGACGGTGTCGCAGGCGTCCCGGGCGATGGTCAGGTCGTGGGTGCTGACCACCAGCGCGGTGCCCTCGGCCCGCAGGTCCGCCAGCACCCGCAGGATCTCCTCCTGACTTGGTGCGTCGAGGCCGTTGAACGGTTCGTCGAGCAGCAGCAGCCGGGGCTGCGCCGCGATCGCCCGGGCCAGCAGTACGCGTTGCCGCTGACCTCCGGAGAGCAGGCCGAACCGGTCCCGCGCGCGGTCGGCCAGTCCGACCCGGGCCAGCGCCTCGGCGGCGATCCGCCGGTCGGCCCGGCCCGGCGGGCGGAGCCAGCCGCTGTGCCGGTAGCGCCCCATCAGCACCACCTGTCCGGCGGAGACGGGGAAGTCGGCGTCGAGGCTGTCGACCTGCGGGACGTACGCGGCCAGCCCGCGCGCGCCGGCCGGCGGGTGCCCCAGGATCGTCAGCGATCCGCCGAGCAGTTGCGCCATGCCGAGGACGGCCTTGATCAGGGTCGACTTACCGGCGCCGTTCGGCCCGACCAGCGCCAGTGCCTGGCCCGGTTCGACCCGCAGGTCCACGCCGTGCAGGACAGTCCGGCCGGCGTAGCCGACGCTGGCCCGCGAGAAGCGCAGGGCAGCGTCGGCGGCCGGTGTCGGGGCGGGTGCCTCAGCCACCCAGGGCCTTCACGATCGTGTCGGTGTTGTGTTCCTCCGCGCCGATGTACGTCCCCTGTGGCGTCCCCTCGGTGCCGAGACTGTCGCCGTACAGCGCGTCCTCGCCACCGACCACCTTCACCCCGGCCTGTTGGGCGATCGCCTCGGCGCTCTTCGGCGGCAGCGAACTCTCGCTGAAGATCGCCTTGGTGCCGGTCGCCTTGATCTTCGCGACCAGGTCGGTGAGCTGCGAGGCGGAGAGTTCCGCCGAGGTGTCCATGCTCGGGATGACGGATCCGACGAACTCCAGTTGATAGCGGTCGACGTAGTACCCGAACGCGTCGTGATTGGTCACCAACTTGCGCTGGCCGACCGGCAGGGCATCGAATTTCTTGACGTTCTCGGCATCGAGTGCGTCAAGCTTCGCCGCGTAGTCCTGGTAATTCTTCTGGTACGCCGCCGCGTGTGCGGAATCGGCGGAGACGAGAGCCTTCTCGATATTCTCGGCCATGATTCTGGCGTTGCGCGGATTGTGCCAGATGTGCGGGTCGCCCTCGGCCATCTCCTCGTCGTCGGGGTCACCCCTGCGCAGGGTCACGCCCTGGCTGGTGTCGACCACGGTGCCCTTGAAGCCGGCCGAGGTGATCGTCTGGTCCAGCCACTTCTCCAGCCCGACACCGTTCTTGACCACCAGCGACGCGGTGCTGATGGCCTGGATGTCGGCGGGGGTCGGCTCGTACTCGTGCGGGTCGACGTTGGGCTTGATGAGCTGGGTCACCCGTATCCCGCTCCCGCCGACATTTCGGACGAAGTCCGCCACCTCGGGTGTCGTCGCCACCACCGGCAACTGCTCGCCATTCGCGGAGGATCCGGCCGTACCCCCGTTGTTTCCGCTGTCCGTGGAGCCGCAAGCGGACACGGCATATACGGTCGCGAGCGCGACCGCCGCCCGTACCGCCCAGGATGCTGACGCTCTCAACAATGCCTCCTTCGTAATTGAACTCCGGGAACGCTAGCCCTCCTCATTTCCTATCGTCTAATGGAGTCATTAGCACGAGAGCATGTGTCATTCGGGCGGTGGCCGTCGGTCGTGTCGTCTTCATGGTCGACACCATTGGGAGGGCACCTGCGGGAAGCGGCCGACGTTCGTTGCGACGGCGGTACGGGCCGACCAGTCCGAGGTCGCTGCGCTGAGCCGTACACGTCCCCGGTGGCAAACATGAGGCGACGCCGCGAGGAGTGATCCTCGCGGCGTCGCCGTAGGTACGTCTCCACCCGCTCCAGATCGGAGCCGGCGGTCCCCGGTTCAGACCGGCGCTGCCGCCGACCGGTGCTGCTCGGCGGTGTCCGCCTCGATCCGCTCCGCGTCGCGGTTGGCCCGGTACTGCTTGACCGAGTACGCCAGCGCCGCCGCCCAGATCAGGTAGATGACGGCGTAGACGGCGTACCGGACACTGTCCGAGGCGTCGATCCAGTCGCTGCGCAGCAGCGAGCGGCTGTTGGTCAGGATGATGACCCCGCCGACCGCGGAGCCGAGGATCCGTGGCGGGATGTGCCGGACCAGCCAGGCGGCGATCGGCGCGGCGATGACGCCGCCGATCAGCAGAGCGGCCACCCAGGCGAAATCGATGTTCTCGCTGCCGATGCCGACCAGGAAGCCGAGGCTGGCCGCGATGGCGACCAGGAACTCGCTGGTGTCGATCGAACCGATCACCTTGCGCGGCTCCATCCGACCGCTGGCCAGGATCGCCGGGGTGCCGACCGGGCCCCAGCCGCCGCCACCGGTGGCATCGACAAAGCCGGCGACCAGCCCGAGCGGGCCGAGGAAGCGCTTGCGCAGCGGCAGGCCGAGGCGGTCGCGGGGGATGCCGAAGGCGGTGAAGCGGACCAGGATGTAGATGCCGAGCGCGAGCAGGATGAGCGCCATCACCGGTGCGGCGACCTCGGTGGAGAGACCGGAGAGAAAGGTCGCCCCGGCGAACGCGCCGATCGCGCCCGGAATACCGATCTTGGCGACGACCTTCCAGTCGACGTTGCCGAACTTCCAGTGCGCGGCGCCGGAGGCGAGCGTGGTGCCGATTTCGGCCAGGTGCACGGTGGCGGACGCGGCGGCCGGGTTGGTGCCGATGGCCAGCAGCAGCGTGGTGGAGGTGACGCCGTAGGCCATGCCGAGGCTGCCGTCCACCAACTGGGCGCCGAGGCCCACCAAGGCGAGGAGGAGGAGTTTGCGCACGGTGGTTCCTTTCCCTGAATCAGTCGCCGGCGTTGGTGCGTGGGGGTCCGGCGTGAGGGCAGGAGGCGAGGCGGTGTTGTTCCCTACTTAAGTGATAGGGATTGTGCGCTACTCGGATGGCGGGGTCAAGAGTTGGCGCCAGGCCCGGACAGCCGTCGACGGGTGCGCGACAGAAGGCAGCAGCCACCCGGCCGCGTACTGGTCCCGTATCCGGGAGAGGGAACGGGCGCGCAGGGCGTACCCCGGAGGTCGAGCTGGCGGCGGTGGGAGCCGGCGGCTACCGGGCGGACGTGCCGGTCGGTGGCGTCTTGCTCAGATTCTGTAGCCGCACCTGGCCCCGGGCGACCAGCCGGTCGTCGGCATCGGTGATGACAACCTGCCAGAGCTGCTGGCTGCGGCCCTGGTGCACCGGGGTCGCCACCGCGGTCAGCTCGCCGTCGCGCACCGCGCGCAGGAAGTCGGTCTGGTTCGAGACCCCGACCACCTGGCCCCGGTCGGCCCACCAGAGGGCGCCACCGATGCTCCCGGCCGACTCGACCACCGAGCTGTAGACCCCGCCGTGCTGGATTCCGTACGGCTGGTGCAGCTCTGGTCGGCAGTCCCACCTGATCACCACGCGCTCGGCGGTCGCCTCGTCCAGCCGCAGTCCCAGCAGCCCGGTGAAACCACCGGTCAGTTCGGGTAGTTCCATGGCTGCGCCTCCTCGACCGGGCGGACGCCCTCGCCGGTGATCATCCGCCGGACACCCTACCCGCCTGGTAAACCGGGTAGGGGCCACCAGCGGGGATGGGGGAGAATCCCTACCGTGACCGATAGCAGCACCGTGACCGAGAGCAGCGAAACACCCGCCGGATCGCCCGGGCCAGGGTCGCTGATGGATGACCTGCAGTGGCGGGGCCTGATCCAGGACGCCACCGGACTGGAGGAACTGCGGGCGCAGTTCGCCGCCGGGCCGGTGACCTTCTATGTCGGCTTCGATCCGACCGCGCCGAGCCTGCACATCGGAAACCTGATGCAGATCACCACCGCGCGCCGGTTGCAGCTGGCCGGAAATCGCCCATTGCTGCTGGTGGGGGGCGCGACCGGACAGATCGGGGACCCCAAGGAGAGCGCGGAGCGGTCACTCAATCCGCCAGAGGTGGTCGCGGGATGGGTGGAGCGGATCCGTCAACAGCTGTCCCCGTTCGTCAGCTACACCGGCGACAACGCCGCCCAGTTGGTCAACAACCTGGACTGGACCGCGGCCATGTCGGTGGTCGAGTTCCTCCGCGACGTCGGTAAGCACTTCCCGATCAACAAGATGCTCGCCCGGGAGGTGGTCCGCGCCCGGCTGGAGAGCGGGATCAGCTACACCGAGTTCAGCTACCAGCTTCTGCAGTCGCACGACTACTACGAGCTGCACCAGCGGTACGGGTGCCAGTTGCAGTTCGGTGGTTCCGACCAGTGGGGCAACATCACCGCCGGAGTCGACTACATCCGGCGCCGCGGTGCCGGCCCGGCACACGCGTTCGTCACCCCGCTGGTCACCAAATCCGACGGTACGAAGTTCGGTAAGAGCGAGAGCGGCACCGTCTGGCTCGACCCCTCGATGACCAGTCCGTACGCCTTCTACCAGTTCTGGATCAACTCGGACGACCGGGACATCAGCCGCTACCTGCGGTACTTCAGCTTCCGGTCGCACGCCGAGATCGAGGAGTTGGAGCGCGCCACGGCGGAGCGACCGGCGGCCCGGTTGGCGCAGCGAGCTCTGGCCGAGGAACTCACCACCCTCGTGCACGGGGAGGAGGAGACCCGCCAGGCCATCGCGGCCAGTCAGGCGTTGTTCGGGCGCGGTTCGCTGGACGAGCTCGCCCCGCAGACGCTGGAGGCCGCGCTCACCGAGGCCGGACTGGTACGCCTCGCGGAGTTACCGCCGGTTGCCGTACTGCTCAAGGAAGCCGGGTTGGTGGCGAGCCTGAACGAGGCGCGACGGGCGATCACCGAGGGCGGTGCGTACGTCAACAACGAGCGCGTGTCGGATGTGGACGCCACGGTGGCGCCACAGGCGTTGCTGCACGGCCGATTCCTCGTACTGCGTCGGGGCAAGCGCACCTTCGCCGGTGTGGAGCTGGCCGGTTAGCCGCGTGTGACGCGGAACGCGTCCGGCGGATTTGACGATCAATCCGCCGGACGCGTAACTTTCTCTCTGCCCGCAGGGGAACGGACGGAAACGGTGGAAACAACACCGGAAGGCCGGATCTGCGGGACAACCTCCAGGCTCTCCAGCGGGCAACCGCTGGTAGGAGACTGGCCGGGCGGAGCGACACGGACGATCTGCTGGTTGGGTCGATTTGGCGTCGCGGGTCTGACCGGGTATGGTTTCAGGTCGGCAGGGAACCGGACGGCGCGCGGGTGAGACCGCGGACAGGACGGCCTGCAAATCCCTCTGGAACTTCTACGGCGGATCACCCGCCGCGACTTTCCATGGGATTGAGTAGGACAAACCGGGAAACACCGGTTTGACTCGGCGGAAACGACCGGGTAGCGTAGTAAAAGCGCCGGGCGGGAACGCCGGGTGTGAATGGAAGTGGGAATAGAAGCCCCGGGTTGTGGGCCCCTTGGTTGGGGTTTGTGGTCTGGTGTGTGGTTGTTCTTTGAGAACTCAACAGGGTGCTTGATAAGCCAGTGCCAATTATGATTTATACCCGGGCCGGCTTGCCTTTCTTTCGGGATTGGTTTGTTGGTTTGGATTCCTTTGGCAACTTTTTTGTTGCCGGGACATTTTTTCCACAGATTTTTGTTGGAGAGTTTGATCCTGGCTCAGGACGAACGCTGGCGGCGTGCTTAACACATGCAAGTCGAGCGGAAAGGCCCTTCGGGGTACTCGAGCGGCGAACGGGTGAGTAACACGTGAGTAACCTGCCCTAGGCTTTGGGATAACCCTCGGAAACGGGGGCTAATACCGAATATGACTTCTGGCCGCATGGCTGGGGGTGGAAAGTTTTTTCGGCTTGGGATGGACTCGCGGCCTATCAGCTTGTTGGTGGGGTAATGGCCTACCAAGGCGACGACGGGTAGCCGGCCTGAGAGGGCGACCGGCCACACTGGGACTGAGACACGGCCCAGACTCCTACGGGAGGCAGCAGTGGGGAATATTGCACAATGGGCGGAAGCCTGATGCAGCGACGCCGCGTGAGGGATGACGGCCTTCGGGTTGTAAACCTCTTTCAGCAGGGACGAAGCGAGAGTGACGGTACCTGCAGAAGAAGCACCGGCCAACTACGTGCCAGCAGCCGCGGTAAGACGTAGGGTGCGAGCGTTGTCCGGATTTATTGGGCGTAAAGAGCTCGTAGGCGGCTTGTCGCGTCGACTGTGAAATCCCGCGGCTCAACCGCGGGCTTGCAGCCGATACGGGCAGGCTAGAGTTCGGTAGGGGAGACTGGAATTCCTGGTGTAGCGGTGAAATGCGCAGATATCAGGAGGAACACCGGTGGCGAAGGCGGGTCTCTGGGCCGATACTGACGCTGAGGAGCGAAAGCGTGGGGAGCGAACAGGATTAGATACCCTGGTAGTCCACGCTGTAAACGTTGGGCGCTAGGTGTGGGGGACCTCTCCGGTTCTCTGTGCCGCAGCTAACGCATTAAGCGCCCCGCCTGGGGAGTACGGCCGCAAGGCTAAAACTCAAAGGAATTGACGGGGGCCCGCACAAGCGGCGGAGCATGCGGATTAATTCGATGCAACGCGAAGAACCTTACCTGGGTTTGACATGGGCGGAAATCCGGCAGAGATGTCGGGTCCTTCGGGGCCGTTCACAGGTGGTGCATGGCTGTCGTCAGCTCGTGTCGTGAGATGTTGGGTTAAGTCCCGCAACGAGCGCAACCCTCGTTCGATGTTGCCAGCGCGTTATGGCGGGGACTCATCGAAGACTGCCGGGGTCAACTCGGAGGAAGGTGGGGATGACGTCAAGTCATCATGCCCCTTATGTCCAGGGCTTCACGCATGCTACAATGGCCGGTACAATGGGCTGCGATACCGTGAGGTGGAGCGAATCCCAAAAAGCCGGTCTCAGTTCGGATCGGGGTCTGCAACTCGACCCCGTGAAGTCGGAGTCGCTAGTAATCGCAGATCAGCAACGCTGCGGTGAATACGTTCCCGGGCCTTGTACACACCGCCCGTCACGTCACGAAAGTCGGCAACACCCGAAGCCGGTGGCCCAACCCTTGTGGAGGGAGCCGTCGAAGGTGGGGCTGGCGATTGGGACGAAGTCGTAACAAGGTAGCCGTACCGGAAGGTGCGGCTGGATCACCTCCTTTCTAAGGAGCACCTGCCCGCGAAAGTGGGTTAGGAGCCCGCATCATCCGAATGTGGTGGTGGGGTGCTCGATGGCGGAGACACTGGTGAGTTTGTTGCCGGCAACGGCCACTTTTGATGTGAGTACAGCCCTTTGGGGTGGGAAAGCGTTTGGTGGTGCGGCTGGTGGTGGATGATGAGCACCCTGTTGGGTCCTGAAGGAACAAACACGTGTGTTTGTTGTTTCGGGTTGCCAGGCATGGCCTGTCACTGCAAACGGATCTCCGGAGCCAGGTTTTTTTGGTGGTGGGGTTTGGTGTGGTGGTTGTGGGTTGTGGGTTGGTCGTTTGTTGAGAATTGCACAGTGGACGCGAGCATCTTTGTGGTCAAGTTGTCAAGGGCGAACGGTGGATGCCTTGGCACCAGGAGCCGATGAAGGACGTGGGAGGCCGCGATAGGCCTGGGGGAGCTGTCAACCAAGCTGTGATCCCAGGGTGTCCGAATGGGGGAACCCGGCAGCAGTCATGTGCTGTCACCTGCACCTGAACACATAGGGTGTATGGAGGGAACGCGGGGAAGTGAAACATCTCAGTACCCGTAGGAAGAGAAAACAAAATGTGATTCCGTGAGTAGTGGCGAGCGAAAGCGGATTGAGGCTAAACCGGCTGCGTGTGATACCTGTCAGGGGTTGCGTGGTTGGGGTTGTGGGACTCTGCTGATTCAACTGACATTGGGTCGAGAAGTTATAAAACCAGTTGCTAGCCGAATGGTGTGGGAAAGCCAACCGTAGACGGTGAGAGTCCGGTAGGTGAAAGTGGCTGGTCTTCTGTGGATGTTCCCGAGTAGCGGCGGACCCCTGTAATCTGCCGTGAATCTGCCAGGACCACCTGGTAAGCCTAAATACTTCCTGGTGACCGATAGCGGACAAGTACCGTGAGGGAATGGTGAAAAGTACCCCGGGAGGGGAGTGAAATAGTACCTGAAACCGTTCGCCTACAATCCGTCGGAGCCTTTAGGGGTGACGGCGTGCCTTTTGAAGAATGAGCCTGCGAGTTAGTGGCATGTGGCGAGGTTAACCCGTGTGGGGTAGCCGTAGCGAAAGCGAGTCTGAATAGGGCGTTCAGTCGCGTGTCCTAGACCCGAAGCGGAGTGATCTAGCCATGGGCAGGCTGAAGCGTGGGTAAGACCGCGTGGAGGGCCGAACCCACCAACGTTGAAAAGTTGGGGGATGACCTGTGGTTAGGGGTGAAAGGCCAATCAAACTCCGTGATAGCTGGTTCTCCCCGAAATGCATTTAGGTGCAGCGTCGCGTGTTTCTTGCCGGAGGTAGAGCACTGGATGGTCTAGGGGGCCCACAAGCTTACCGAAATCAGCCAAACTCCGAATGCCGGTAAGTGAGAGCGCGGCAGTGAGACTGCGGGGGATAAGCTTCGTAGTCGAGAGGGAAACAGCCCAGATCACCAGCTAAGGCCCCTAAGCGTGTGCTAAGTGGAAAAGGATGTGGGGTCGCATAGACAACCAGGAGGTTGGCTTAGAAGCAGCCACCCTTTAAAGAGTGCGTAATAGCTCACTGGTCAAGTGGTTCCGCGCCGACAATGTAGCGGGGCTCAAGTACACCGCCGAAGCTGTGGCATTCACATGTGACTTCGCATGCTCCTTTTGGGGTGTGTGCAGGTGTGTGGATGGGTAGGGGAGCGTCGTGCCGCGGGTGAAGCAGCGGAGTGATCCAGTTGTGGACGCGGCACGAGTGAGAATGCAGGCATGAGTAGCGAAAGAAGGGTGAGAAACCCTTCCGCCGGATGACCAAGGGTTCCAGGGCCAGGCTAATCCGCCCTGGGTGAGTCGGGACCTAAGGCGAGGCCGAGAGGCGTAGTCGATGGACAACGGGTTGATATTCCCGTACCCGCGAAAGAGCGTCCGTGGTGAACCTCATTGTGCTAACCATTTGATGTCGTTGATGCCTTCGGGTTGATGCGGTTGATTCTGGGAACCTGGTGGGTAGTAGTCAAGCGATGGGGTGACGCAGGAAGGTAGCTGAGCCCGGCCGGTGGTTGTGCCGGGGTAAGCGTGTAGGCCGTGTCGTAGGCAAATCCGCGACGCATGTGGCTGAGACGTGATGCCGAGCCGATTCAGGTGAAGTCAGTGATCCTATGCTGCCGAGAAAAGCCTCTAGCGAGTTCTTAGCGGCCCGTACCCCAAACCGACACAGGTGGTCAGGTAGAGAATACCGAGGCGATCGGGCGAACTGTGGTTAAGGAACTCGGCAAATTGCCCCCGTAACTTAGGGAGAAGGGGGGCCGGAGACGTGAAGCCCCTTGCGGGTGGAGCGTTGTATGGCCGCAGAGAGCAGGGGGAAGCGACTGTTTACTAAAAACACAGGTCCATGCGAAGAAGTAATTCGATGTATATGGACTGACGCCTGCCCGGTGCTGGAACGTTAAGGGGACCGGTTAGCTCTTTCGGGGGCGAAGCTGAGAACTTAAGCGCCAGTAAACGGCGGTGGTAACTATAACCATCCTAAGGTAGCGAAATTCCTTGTCGGGTAAGTTCCGACCTGCACGAATGGCGTAACGACTTCCCCACTGTCTCAACCACAGGCCCGGCGAAATTGCATTACGAGTAAAGATGCTCGTTACGCGCGGCAGGACGGAAAGACCCCGGGACCTTTACTATAGCTTGACATTGGTACTCGAATTAGCTTGTGTAGGATAGGTGGGAGCCGGTGAAGTCCATACGCCAGTATGGGTGGAGGCAATCTTGAAATACCACTCTGGTTGATTTGGGTATCTAACTTCGGACCGTGATCCGGTTCAGGGACAGTGTCTGGTGGGTAGTTTAACTGGGGCGGTTGCCTCCTAAAATGTAACGGAGGCGCCCAAAGGTTCCCTCAGCCTGGTTGGCAATCAGGTGTTGAGTGCAAGTACACAAGGGAGCTTGACTGTGAGACTGACAGGTCGAGCAGGGACGAAAGTCGGGACTAGTGATCCGGCACTTGCGAGTGGAAGCGGTGTCGCTCAACGGATAAAAGGTACCCCGGGGATAACAGGCTGATCTTCCCCAAGAGTCCATATCGACGGGATGGTTTGGCACCTCGATGTCGGCTCGTCGCATCCTGGGGCTGTAGCAGGTCCCAAGGGTTGGGCTGTTCGCCCATTAAAGCGGTACGCGAGCTGGGTTTAGAACGTCGTGAGACAGTTCGGTCCCTATCCGCCGTGCGCGTAGGATACTTGAGAAGGGCTGTCCCTAGTACGAGAGGACCGGGACGGACGAACCTCTGGTGTGCCAGTTGTCCCGCCAGGGGCACGGCTGGTTGGCTACGTTCGGAAGGGATAACCGCTGAAAGCATCTAAGCGGGAAGCTCGCTTCAAGATGAGGTATCCCACCCATGCAAATGGGGTAAGGCCCCCAGCTAGACTACTGGGTTGATAGGCCGGAGATGTAAGCTCGGTAACGGGTTGAGTTGACCGGTACTAATAGGCCGAGGACTTGATTACTAAGGTGCTACGCGTCCACTGTGTGATTCCCGACAAGCGAACAAGACCCTGTTGGGTTGTTTGTTAAGTCGATAGTGTTACGGCGGTTATAGCGGTGGGGAAACGCCCGGTTACATTCCGAACCCGGAAGCTAAGCCCTCCAGCGCCGATGGTACTGCACTCGGGAGGGTGTGGGAGAGTAGGACGCCGCCGGACAAACCTCCAGTCAAGGGCCGCCCCATCCGGGTCGGCCCTTGACTGCGTTGCTCCGGCCCAAGTGCCATCAGGAAGGATGTACCCGTGAGTTCAGGACCGCAGGGCGACGACCGTCAGCGCCGAGGCGACGATCGCCCCAACCGTGACGGTGGTCGTGGCGGATCCCCGCGTCGAGATGACCGCCCGCCCTACCGAGGCGACCGTGATTCCCGTGGCGGATCAGGCGAGCGTGGCGGCTACTCCGGTGGTGGGCAGCGAGGCGGCCAGGGCAGTACCGGCGGCGGCTACCGCAGTGGCGCCGGGCGGAGCGATGGTGGTTTCCGCTCCGGTCCCCGCGATGGTGGTGGCTCCCGTGAGGGTGGTTTCCGTTCGGGTCCCCGTGAGGGTGGCTTCGGTGGTGACCGCGATTCCCGTGGTGGCTCCCGCGAGGGTGGTGGCTTCCGCAGCGGTGGCCCGCGCGAGGGTGGCTCCCGTGAGGGTGGTTTCCGTTCGGGTCCCCGTGAGGGTGGCTTCGGTGGCGACCGGGACTCGCGTGGTGGCTCCCGTGAGGGTGGTTTCCGTTCCGGTCCCCGCGATGGTGGTGGCTCCCGCGAGGGTGGCTTCCGTTCCGGTCCGCGTGAGGGTGGTGGCTCCCGTGAGGGTGGTTTCCGCAGCGGTCCGCGTGAGGGTGGCTTCGGTGGCGACCGGGACTCGCGTGGCGGTTCGCGTGAGGGTGGCTTCCGTTCCGGTCCGCGTGAGGGCGGTGGCTCCCGTGAGGGTGGCTTCCGTTCCGGTCCCCGTGAGGGTGGCGGCTCCCGCGAGGGCGGTTTCCGTTCCGGTCCCCGCGATGGTGGTGGCTCCCGTGAGGGTGGCTTCCGTTCCGGTCCGCGTGAGGGTGGTGGCTCCCGTGAGGGTGGTTTCCGCAGCGGTCCGCGTGAGGGTGGTTTCCGTTCGGGTCCCCGTGAGGGTGGCTTCGGTGGCGACCGGGACTCGCGTGGCGGCTCCCGTGAGGGTGGTTTCCGTTCGGGTCCGCGTGAGGGTGGCGGTTCCCGTGAGGGTGGTTTCCGCAGCGGTCCGCGTGAGGGTGGCTTCGGTGGCGACCGCGATTCCCGTGGTGGCTCCCGTGAGGGTGGCTTCCGTTCCGGTCCGCGTGAGGGTGGCGGCTCCCGTGAGGGTGGTTTCCGCAGCGGCCCGCGTGAGGGTGGCTTCGGTGGTGACCGCGATTCCCGTGGTGGCCCGCGTGAGGGTGGCTTCCGTTCCGGTCCGCGTGAGGGTGGCGGCTCCCGTGAGGGTGGCTTCCGTTCCGGTCCGCGTGAGGGTGGCGGCTCCCGTGAGGGTGGCTTCCGTTCCGGTCCCCGCGATGGTGGCGGCTCCCGCGAGGGTGGCTTCCGTTCGGGTCCCCGTGAGGGTGGCTTCGGTGGTGACCGCGATTCCCGTGGTGGCCCGCGTGAGGGTGGCTTCCGTTCGGGTCCCCGTGAGGGTGGCTTCGGTGGCGACCGCGATTCCCGTGGTGGCTCCCGCGAGGGCGGCGGCTTCCGCAGCGGTGGCCCGCGCGAGGGTGGCTTCCGTTCTGGTCCCCGCGATGGTGGTGGCTCCCGTGAGGGTGGTTTCCGCAGCGGTCCGCGTGATGGCGGCTCTGGTGGGGACCGCGACTCCCGAGGTGGCGGATTCCGGCGAGAACAGGACGGATACCGCCCAGCTCGCGACGATCGGCCACGTGGCGACGACCGGCGTGGATCGGAGCGTGAGGGCGGTTACCGGGGGCGCGAGGGCGGCGATCGGAACCGTACCGAGGCTGGACCGAACCGGTTCGACCGCGGATCCTCGCGTGAGGGCGAACAGTCTGGCCGGGCCGACGCGCCCGTACTCCCCGACGACATCGTCGCGAGCGACCTTGACGGCGCCGTACGGGCGGAGCTGCTGTCGCTCACGAAGCCGGTCGCCGAGACGGTGGCTCGACACCTGGTGGCGACCGGCCAGCTGATCGACGAAGCACCCGAGCTCGCGCTTGCACACGCGCTTGCCGCGCGGCGGCTCGCCTCGAGGATCGCGGCGGTACGTGAGGCAGTAGGTCTGGCGGCGTACCACGCCGGCGAGTGGCAGACGGCTATCGCGGAGCTGCGTACCTACCACCGGATGAGTGGCAAGCAGACCCACCTTCCCGTACTCGCCGACTGCGAGCGGGCGTTGGGGCGGCCGGAGCGGGCGATCGACCTCTTCCGGGGGGCTGACCGCGAGGCGATGGACCCGGCCCAGGCGATCGAGCTGTTGATCGTCGCAGCTGGTGCCCGGGGTGACCTGGGACAGGGTGACGCGGCGGTGGCCATGCTGCAGGTCCGAGAACTTACCGGTGCGGTTGATGAGCCCTGGGCTGCCCGACTGCGTTACGCCTACGCGGACGCGCTGCTCGCCGTGGGTCGGCGGGAAGAGGCGCGGGAATGGTTCGCTCGCGCGGCAGACGCCGATGAGGACGCGGAGACGGACGCGGCGGAGCGGTTGCTTGAGCTCGACGGCGTGGTCCTCGAGGGCGATGACGATGACGAGGTGGACGACACCGACGTCGACGAGGACGCCGACCAGGACGAAGACGACGACGAAGACGACGACGACGAAGACGACGACGACGAAGACGACGACGACGAAGACGACGACGACGAAGACGACGACGAAGACGACGACGAAGACGACGACGAAGACGACGACGACGAAGACGACGACGACGAAGACGACGACGACGAAGACGACGACGACGAAGACGAAGACGACGAAGACGACCGCGTAGGTAGCGGGTCGGAAGCGGAGGCTCAGCCGGTTTCGGAGTCGCGCGACGACACCGAGGGACCAGCAGAGCGCAGCGGGCCGTCCGGATCATGAGTGGCACCCCGGCAGGGTCGCTGGTTGACGCGTACGACCTGGTCATTTTCGACCTGGATGGCGTGATCTACCTGATTGATCGCCCGATTGCGGGTGCGGTCGAGGCGGTGGCCCGGTTGCACGCGGAGCGGAAGCCGCTCGCGTACGCGACCAACAACGCCTCTCGTCGTCCTGCCGAGGTGGCCGAGCTGCTCGTCGGGATGGGCGTCAACGCCCGTCCCGACGAGGTGCTGACCTCCTCCGTAGCGGCCGCTGCCGCGTTGGCCGAGCGTCTTCCGGCCGGCGCGGCAGTGCTGGTGGTCGGCGCGGAGGCGTTGCGTGCCGAGGTCCGTGCCGTCGGCCTGGTGCCGGTCGAGCGGGCTGACCAGTCGCCGGATGCGGTGGTGCAGGGCTACGGGCCACAGGTCGGGTGGACCGATCTGGCCGAGGCGTCGGTGGCGATCAGGGCGGGAGCGCTCTGGGTCGCCACCAACACCGACCGCACGCTGCCGAGTCCACGCGGCCCGTTGCCAGGCAACGGCTCGCTGGTGGCGGCACTGCGTACCGCACTCAACCGGGACCCCGACCTGGTTGTCGGAAAGCCGGAACCGGCCCTGTTCGGGACTGCCGCGCGGCAGGCCGGAGCGGAACGGCCCCTGGCGGTAGGCGACCGGTTGGACACCGACATCGAGGGGGCGGCCCGGGCCGGCATGGACAGCCTGCTCGTGCTCACCGGGGTCAGCTCGGCGGCGGACCTTCTGATCGCGCCCCCCTCGACGCGCCCCACGTACGTGGCGCACGACCTCCGGGGGCTTTTCGACGCCGACTCGGTAGTGCGCCTCGGCGTGGGTCCGACACCGGCAGAGGATCAGGCCGGCCCGGTGGTCATCGAGGCCGACGGGTGGCGACTCTCGCTCGACGGCCAGAAGGCGGAACTCAGCGGAGCGGGACGGTCCCTGCACGCGCTGCGGCTGCTCTGCGCCGCTGCCTGGTCGGGGCACCCGGTTCTCCGGGTACGGCCCGGGTCGGAGGCTGCCGGCACGGCACTGGGTGAGCTGGGCCTCACCAGCTGAGCGTCAAGCGGGTCGGCTCGAGGGATTCCTGCCGACGACGCGGGGACTCCTGTTTGCCCGGATCCGATAATGGGTCCGGGCAAACGGCGTCTTGTCAGCTCGCCGCCCCGAATCCCGCCCTGCGGATGCGTGCCCGACAGGGGGGTGAGGCGGCTATGGGTTTCGCTACAGCAGTTTGCGCAGTTTGAGCAGGTCAAAGGGATTGGCGTCGACAGAGATCCGTCGGGCGGCGAGCGCCTTCGGGACATCGAGCTGACCCGCCACCAGGGAGACGAGATCGTCACTGGTCGTGGTCAGGGCGATTTTCGCGTCCGGGTCGTCGCCATCGGCGAGGTCGACCAGACGCCCGTCACTGATTCGCCCGTGGAAGGCGCAATCCAGGTCGCTGATCCGGCAGGCCAACGTCCGTTCGAGGTTGACGTGATCCCGGACCTGGGCCGCATTCGCATCCATTCGCGCCGCCAGGTTATGCAACGCCTCTCGGCACTCGTCAACGCTGGCCAATGCTCGCCCTCCTTGTCGCACGCCACGACCGTTCCCCGGCACCGTACCGCACCAGGGGGTGACCGGCGCCCGGTAGCGTGACAGCTGATAGTCCGACAGCGAAAGGATTCGGGATGCAGGACGCGTGGCGGGCCTACCTGGAACTGGCCATGGGCGTGACCGAGTCGTCGAGGAAGCGAGCCCAGTCGGTCGCCAGGAAACTGGTCGGTCAGGGCGGCGCGACCGCGGCCCAGTTGCAGGCTCTGGCCGAGGAGCTGAGGTCCACCGGGCTCGCCAACCGGGAGGCTATGACCAAACTTGTCCGGTTCGAGGTTGACCGCGCGCTCGGCGTGGTCGGGCTCGCCACCCAGGAAGAGGTCGCGAGCCTGAACGATCGGGTCGCCGAGCTGGAGCGGGAGCTGCGTCGCGCGCGTACCGCGACGGCCGGTCCGAGCGGGCCACAACCGGGCGGGACCGAGCCCGACGCCGCCGCCCCCGAGACTGTGGCGAAGAAGGCTGTGGCGAAGAAGGCCGTGGCGAAGAAGGTTGTCGCCGCACCGGCCGTCGCCACGCCAGAGGTGGCTCCGCAGGCGGTGGCCAAGGACGCGGTGGCCCAGGACGCGGTAGCGAAGAAGGCCGTGGCCAAGAAGACCGCTGCCTCCCTGGCGAAGAAGGCCGCCGCGGAGCAGGCTCCGCCCGCGACCGCGAAGAAGATCGCCGCGAAGCGACTGCCCCGGCCGGCCAAGAGGGTCGCCTCGGAGAAGTTGCCGCCAGCCACCGGTACCGGTGAACGGTGAGCAGCGCTCCCATCCCCGGGCCACCGCGTCCCGGCGTACCCGGGGCCTATCGGCCCGCACCACCCCCGGCCGCGCGCCCGGTCGACCTGGCCGGCCCGACCGGTTCCGAGGGTTCCGACGGTTCCGGCCACCCGGCGGTGGACGCGGCGCTGCACGCCATCGCGAACGCCGCGAACCTTCCCCCGGCGGACCAGATCGCCCAGTACGAAGCCGCGCACCATACTCTTCAGGAGACCCTGGCCACCATCGACCAGGCCTGACGATCCCCCCTTTTTCCCACCGGAGAGCCCTCGCATGGCACGTCGCACCCGGCTTGATGCCGAACTCGTTCGTCGTGGTCTGGCCCGCTCACGCGAGCAGGCCGCCGCGCTGGTGGAAGCGGGACGGGTCCAGGTACGAGGCATGGCCGCCCGCAAGCCCGCGGCCATGGTCGACCCGGCGGACGCGGTCCGGGTGCTCGGCGACGACCCGACCCAGGAGTACGTCTCCCGTGGCGGGCACAAGCTTGCCGGCGCGTTGGCCGCGTTCGGGCCGGACGGGCTGACCGTGACCGGCCGCCGTTGCCTGGACGCGGGGGCCTCCACCGGCGGTTTCACCGACGTGCTGCTGCGCGCCGGCGCGGCCGAGGTGGTCGCGGTCGACGTCGGCTACGGCCAGATCGCCTGGTCGTTGCGGAGCGACGAGCGGGTACGGCTGTTCGAGCGGACCAACGTACGGACCCTCACCCCGGAGCTGATCGACGGTCAGGTCGACCTCACCGTGGCTGACCTGTCGTTCATCTCACTGCGGCTGGTGCTGCCCGCCCTTGCCAGCTGCACCCGTCCCGACGGTGACCTGGCGTTGATGGTCAAGCCGCAGTTCGAGGTCGGCCGGACCCGGGTCGGCCAGGGCGGGGTCGTCCGTGATCCGGAGCTGCGTGCCGAAGCGGTGTTCCATGTCGCCACCTCGGCGGCGGACCTCGGTCTGGGGCTCGCTGGCGTGGCGGTCAGCCCACTGCCCGGCCCGAGTGGCAATGTGGAGTTCTTCGTCTGGCTACGACAGGGTGCGCCCCCGGCCGACGAGCAGTGGGTGCGTTCGGTGGTGATGGCCGGTCTGCCTGGCGACCGGCAGGCGACGGAGGAGGAGGTCGGATGAGCCGTACGGCACTGCTCGTCACACACACCGGCCGGCGGCGCAGCACCGAGCACGCCCGTACGGTCGCGGCGGACCTCATCGCGGCGGGTTTCGAGGTACGGGTGATCGCCGAGGAGGCGGAGGACCTCGACCTGCCCGGAGTGGTGCCGGTCAGCGGTATGACCGCGGCCGAGGGCGCCGAGATCGTGTTCGCGTTGGGCGGTGACGGGACCTTCCTGCGCGCCGCCGACCTGGCCCGGCCCGCGAAGGCGCCGTTGCTCGGGATCAACCTCGGCAAGGTCGGATTCCTCGCCGAGGCGGAGATCCACGATCTGGACCTCGCCGTGCGGGACGTGGTCAGTCGTGACTACACAGTGGACGAGCGGCTGACCCTCGACGTGCGGGCCGAGTTCGAGGGCGGTCCGACGATCGAGTCCTGGGCGCTGAACGAGGCGAGCGTGGAAAAGGGCGAGCGGGCCCAGATGCTCGAACTGCTCGTCGACGTCGACGGCCGGCCACTGTCCCGGTACGGCTGTGACGGCGTGGTCTGCGCCACCCCGACCGGTTCGACCGCGTACGCCTTTTCGGCCGGAGGACCTGTGGTCTGGCCGGAGGTGGAAGCCTTGCTGCTGGTGCCGATCAGCGCGCACGCGTTGTTCAGCCGGCCTCTGGTAACCGCGCCCACCTCCACCTTCGTGATCACTGTGGACCCGTTCACCACCCTGGCCGTGCTCTGCTGTGACGGCCGCCGGGTCTACGACCTGCCGCCGGGTGCTCGGGTCACGGTGCAGCGCGGAGCCCTGCCGGTGCGGATCGTCCGGCTCCGGCCCCGGCCGTTCACCGACCGGCTGGTGGCCAAGTTCGGACTGCCGGTGCAGGGCTGGCGCGGCGGTCGCAGCTAGGTGACGCCCCTCGGAGGTGGCGCGGCCTCCTCGGTCCGCTGAAACAGGCTCTTGCCATGTTCCGGACAAACGGCCAATGGAGCCGTACGTCACGGCACGCCAATCGTGACGTTATGACGTCCGGTGGTGACGCGGTGCCGACGAAATGCCTTGTCTTGGTCCCGTACGTCGGCCCCGGACGGCTCCCGGCTCCTCCAGGAGACGTTCCCGGTCGAACCGTCCGGGTTCGGGCCGCCCGTCGGGTGGTCAAGTGTCGGCCCCCGCCACTACTGTCGGGTGCTGTGCTGGAAGAGCTTCGCATCACCGGGCTGGGCGTCATCGAGGACACCACACTGCCGCTGACCAGCGGCATGAATGTCATCACGGGCGAGACCGGCGCGGGCAAGACGATGGTGGTGACCGGTCTCGGGCTGCTCTTCGGTGGCCGGGCCGACGCGGGACGGGTCCGTGCCGACCCCGGGCGCGCGATGGTGGAAGGGCGGTTGCGGCTGAGTGAGCCGACCGCGACCGCCGTGCACACCAGGATCGTCGACGCCGGGGGTGAGCCGGACGACGACGGGGCGGTGCTGCTCAGTCGTACGGTCACGGTCGAGGGTCGGTCCCGGGCGCACATCGGCGGCCGGAGCATGCCGGTCTCGATGCTCTCCGAGGTCGGCGAGCAGGTCGTGGCGGTGCACGGGCAGTCCGACCAGCTGCGTCTGCTGCGCCCGGCCGAACAGCGGGCCTCGCTCGACCGCTTCGGTGGGCCCGAGCACGAGAAGCTGCTGGAGAGCCTGCGCGAGACGTACACCGAGTGGCGGCGGATCGCCGACGACCTCGCCGACCGGCGGCGTAACGCCCGTGAGCGCAACCAGGAGGCGGATCTGCTCCGGCTCGGGCTGGACGAGATCACCCGGGTTGACCCGCAGGCCGGCGAGGACGACGAACTCAAGGAAGAGGCGTCTCGGCTGGAGCACGCCGAAGGGCTGCGTACGGCCGCGCAGTTGGCCCACCAGTGCGTCGCCGGTGGGACGGAGCCGGCTGACGACACCCCGGACGTGACCGCGTTGCTCGGTACCGCCCGACGCACGCTGGAGGCGCAGGCTGGGGTCGACCGTATCCTCGGCGACCTCGCCGGCCGGCTGGCTGAGGTCGCGACCCTGGTCGGTGACGTCTCCGCCGAACTCTCCGGTTATCTCGCCAGCCTCGACGCCGATCCGGCGCGGCTGGAGACGATCTACGAGCGGCGCGCGGCGCTGCGCGCGCTGACCCGCAAGTACGCCGACGACGTCGACGGGGTGATCGCCTGGGCGGAGCGGGCCCGGACCCGGCTGTCCGAGCTGGACACCTCCGACGACCTGCTGGAGGAGTTGGACCGGGAACGGCAGCGGCTCGCCGGCGAGGTGGCCGAACTGGCCGCCCGGCTCTCGGCGGCACGTCGTGAGGCGGCGGTCCGCTTCGCCGAACAGGTCAGCGTCGAACTCGCCGGGCTGGCCATGCCACACGCCCGGATCGAGGTGGCGGTCCTGCCCCGGCCGGCGGGGCGGACGGAGCCCACGCTGACGGTCAACGGCACCGAGGTCGGCGTCGGCCCGGACGGTGCCGACGAGGTCGAACTCCGGTTGCTGGCCCACCCCGGAGCACCGTCGCTGCCGTTGCAGCGCGGGGCGTCCGGTGGCGAGCTCTCCCGGGTGATGCTCGCCATCGAGGTGGTCTTCGCCGGCTCGGGTGGGCCACCGACGCTGGTCTTCGACGAGGTCGACGCGGGCGTCGGCGGGCAGGCCGCGGTCGAGATCGGGCGCCGGCTGGCCCGGCTGGCCCGCAGCCACCAGGTACTGGTGGTAACCCACCTGCCGCAGGTCGCGGCGTTCGCGGACCGACACCTGGTGGTGGCCAAGGACACCGGAGGCGCGGTGACCACCAGTGGGGTGCGGGTGGTCGAGGACACCGACCGGGCCCGGGAACTGGCCCGGATGCTGGCAGGTTTGCCGGACTCGGATCTGGGTATCGCACACGCGGAGGAGTTGCTGGCCATGGCGGCCAGGGACCGCCGACCATAGCGGGGAATGTGACATCTCGCACATGGAACAGGCAATGAGTGTGGTTCGCTAAGGTAACGGCCTGCTTGCCGCCCTGCTCAGGCATGTCGTGACGGAAAGTCGTGCGCGCGCATGCCAGGATGGTCCCGATGCGTCTACCCATCTTGCGCCGGACCCGGACCGCGGAACCGGGCATCGTCGTGGGCACCGCCCGCCTCGACCGCCGGACCAAACGTCTGGTGGGTCGCCTGCGCCCCGGTGAGATCGCGGTGATCGACCACGTCGACCTCGACCGGGTCGCTGCCGACTCACTGGTCGCGGTCGGGGTCGCCGCCGTCCTCAACGCCAAGCCCTCAGTCTCCGGTCGTTACCCCAACCTCGGACCCGAGGTGCTGGTCAAGGCCGGTATCCCGCTCGTGGACGACCTCGGTGAGGACGTCTTCCAACTGCTGCGCGAGGGCGACACCGTCCGGATCGACGGCAACACCGTCTACGTCGGCGACGAACCGGTCGCGCACGGCGGCCGGCAGGATCCGGAGACCGTGGCGAAGGCGATGGCCGACGCCCGGGAAGGGCTCTCCGTGCAGTTGGAGGCCTTCGCCGCCAACACCATGGACTACCTCAAGCAGGAACGTGACCTGCTGCTCGACGGGGTCGGCCTCCCGGACATCGAGACCTCGATGCGGGGTCGGCACTGCCTGATCGTGGTACGCGGCTACGACTACAAGGCCGACCTCGACGTGCTGCGCCCGTACATCCGGGAGTTCAAGCCGGTGCTGATCGGCGTCGACGGTGGTGCGGACGCGCTCGTCGAGGCGGGCTACACCCCCGACATCATCATCGGCGACATGGACTCCGTCACCGACGACGTGCTCCGCTGCGGCGCCGAGGTGATCGTCCACGCCTACCCGGACGGGCGGGCACCGGGGCTGGCCCGGGTGGAACAGCTCGGCGTCAGCGCCATCACCTTCCCCGCCGCCGCCACCAGCGAGGACCTCGCCATGCTGCTCGCCGACGGCAAGGGCGCCTCGCTGATCGTCGCGGTCGGCACCCACGCCACCCTGGTCGAGTTCCTCGACAAGGGTCGTGGCGGCATGGCCTCGACCTTCCTCACCCGGCTCAAGGTGGGCGGCAAGATGGTCGACGCGAAGGGAGTCAGCCGGCTCTACCGGCAGAACATCTCCGGATCGTCGCTGCTGCTGCTGGTCCTCTCGGCGGTGGCCGCGATGGCCTCCGCGGTGGCGGTCTCGACCGTGGGCAAGGCCTATCTCGGGGTGGCCTCCGAGTGGTGGGACAATCTGGTCTTCCAGCTCGGGCAGCTGTTCTAGGCCGTCCACGATCAAGGGGCTGTAAGCGTGATCAATTTTCGGTACCACGTGGTCTCCATCACCGCGGTCTTCCTCGCCCTGGCAATCGGGCTGGTGGTCGGGACAGCGGCGCTCAACGGGCCGGTCGCCGACTCGCTCAGCGCGAGCGTCAACGAGCTGCGCAAGGACAACGACCAGCTGCGGGAGACCGTCGGCAGCCTGCAGGAGGAGGTCACCCGGGAGGAGGACTTCGCCCGGGAGTCGGCACCGCTCCTGCTCGGCGGCAAGCTCGCCGGACACCGGGTGCTCGTCCTCTGCCTGCCCAGCGGCGAGAAGCACGTCGACGGGGTGATCGAGATGCTGCGGCAGACCGGCGCCACGCTCACCGGCCGGATCGACATCCAGGACAAGTTCGTCAAGCCCGACAACAGCGTGGACCTGCTCGGGCTCGCCGAGCAGGCCGCCCGGCCCAGCGTCTCGGCCAACGGCCTGCCCGGCAACAGCAACGGTGTCGAGACCTCCAGCGCCTTCCTGGCCAGTGCCCTGTTGGACCGCCCCGACGCGACGGTGGTCACCGAGCAGGACCGCCGGTCGGTGCTGGACGCGTACAGCAACGCCGGGTATCTCACCGTCAGCGACAAGGTGACCGGACCGGCCGAGGCGGTCGTGGTGGTCAGCGGACAGCCGTACGTCGACCGCGACTCCGCCCAGAAGGACCAGGCCGTCGTGACCATGACCGAACAGTTCGACAAGGCCGTACCGCTCGTCGTCGCGGGCAGCGGCACCAGTACGGGCAACGTCGTCCAGGCCGTCCGGGACGATCCCGCACTGAGTAAGACGATCTCCACCGTCGACCACGCCAACACGGTGCAGGGGCAGGTCGTGACCGCGCTCGCGTTGATCGAGCAGGTCATCGACAAGAAGGCCGGCCAGTACGGGCTCGGCGCCGGCGCCACGCTCCTGCCGAAGCAGCCCGAGTGAGCGCGCAGCGGAGCGCCGGCCGCCGCTGGGTGGCCGGCCCGGCGGCGTTGGCCGCACAGGCCGCCCTGCGGCTGGTCAACCGGCTACCGGTGGCGCCGGCCCTGGAACGGACCAACTTCCGTGGCCGGACCGTCACCCTCGCCGGGGGACCGGCACTCGCCTCCGCGGCCTCCGCCGCCGCCGCGATCGGCGCACCCAGCGGCCCCGCCGCCGCTGCCGCCCTGGTCGCCGGCATCGGCTCCGGCGCGGTCGGCCTCTACGACGACGTGGTCGGCGCCCGACCCGAGCAGAAGGCGGCCAAGGGTTTCGCCGGGCACGTCGGCGCGCTGCGCCAGGGACGGGTGACCAGTGGGCTGGTCAAGGTCGCCGGTGTCGGGGCCGCCGGTCTGGCCGCCGCCGCGCTGCTCGCCGCCGACCCGACCGTACGGTCCCGACGTCGGCGTCGCGGTCGGCTCGGGCAGGCGGCGGACGTACTGCTCGGCGCCGGGGTGATCGCCGGTACGGCGAACCTGGTCAACCTG
The DNA here is from genome assembly GCF_003633685.1 of Micromonospora pisi. Lineage (NCBI taxonomy): Bacteria > Bacillati > Actinomycetota > Actinomycetes > Micromonosporales > Micromonosporaceae > Micromonospora > Micromonospora pisi. The sequence goes on from NZ_RBKT01000001.1 coordinate 7,047,888, forward strand.
CTCGACCTGCGCCCCGGGCGGGCACTCAAGGCCGGCGTGCTGCTCGGCGCCCCACTGCTGCCCGGCCCGACCGGGGGACTCGCCGCCGGACCGGTCGGCGCCGCCAGCGGACTGCTCCCGGCAGACCTGAACGAGGAGATCATGCTCGGCGACTGCGGGGCCAACGCGCTCGGCGCGCTGCTCGGGGTGGCACTCGCCGCCCGTACCGGGCCGGTGGGGCGGGCCGGCATCCTGACCGCCCTGGTGGCCCTCACCGCGGCCAGCGAGAAGGTCAGCTTCACCCAGGTCATCCAGAACACCCGAGGGCTGCGCGAGCTGGACGCCCTGGGCCGGCGACCCTCCTGACGTGACCGCACCGGCACCCCTCGCCGGCGCCGGCCGCGTCGCCGGGGCAGCCGCGCTCATCGCCGTACTCACCGTCGCCAGCCGGCTCGCCGGCTTCGGGCGTACCGGAATCTTCACCTGGGTCGTCGGTAAGACCGACCTCGGTGGCGTCTACGTCGTAGCCAACACCGTGCCGAACATCGTCTTCGAGATCGTCGCCGGTGGGGCGTTGGCGAGTCTGGTCGTACCGCTGCTCGCCGGCGCGGTCGCGGCCGGTGACCGGCGTGCGGTCGCCGAGACCACCGGGGCGCTGCTGACCTGGACGGTGACGCTGCTGGTCCCGCTCGCGGCCCTGGTGGCGCTCTTCGCCGGTCCGATCGTGTCGCTGATCATCGGTGACCTGACCCCGGCCCAGCAGGACGCCGGGACCCGGATGCTCCAGATCTTCGCCCCGCAGCTGCCGCTGTACGGAATCGGGATCGTGCTCACCGGCGTGCTCCAGGCACACCGGCGGTTCGCCTGGCCGGTGCTCGCGCCGCTGCTCTCCAGCCTCACCGTGATCGGCGTCTACCTGCTCTTCGGCGCGGTCGAGGGGCGCGGCGAGCCGATCGCCCGGACCGGCACCGACGGTCAGTTGATCCTCTCGATCGGCACCACGCTCGGGGTGCTGGTGCTCTCCGGCTGCCTGCTTGTCCCGGTGAGCCGGCTGCGACTGCGACCCCGACCCGGGTACGGCTTCAGCGCCGAGAACCGCCGCCGGGTCGGTGGGCTCGCGCTGGCCGGCGCGGTGACCCTGACCGGGCAGCAGGTGGCCCTGCTGGTGATGCTCCACCTCGCGGCCAGCGCCGACGTCGACAACCCGGTGGTGCTCAACCTCGCCCAGACCATGTACCTGCTGCCCTGGGCGGTGCTGGCGGTGCCGTTGGCGGTGGCGGCGTACCCGACGCTGGTCGCCACGTACGCGGACGGCGACGAGGAGGTGTTCCGGCGTACCCTCGCCCCGACCACCCGTGGCCTGCTGATCTTCAGTTGCCTCGGCGCGGCGGCGCTGATCGCCACCGCGGTGCCGGTGGCCCGGTTCTTCTTCCCCACCGCCCCGGGCCCGGCCGCCGCGGCGATCGCCGGCTTCGGACCCGGGCTGCTCGGCTACGGCCTGTTCGCCGTCCTCTCCCGGGCCCTCTACGCACGTGGCGAGACCCGGTCGGCGGCGAGCACCACCGCCGCCGGCTGGCTGGTCGTACCGGTCGTCGCGGCCCTGCTCTCCTGGCTGCTGCCGGACGCCGACCGGCTGCTCGCGGTCACCCTGGCCAACTCGATCGGCATGCTCGCCCTCGGCGGCCTGTTGATCCGGGTGGTCGCCCGGCGGGCCGGTCGGGCGGCGCTCGCCGGCCTCACCCGGTCCGGGCTGGTCGGCCTCGCCGCCGGTACGGCCGCCGCGCTCGCCGGCAGCGCCGTCGCCCACTGGTTGCCCGGAGTGCTCCCCGCCACCCCGACGAAGGTGGATGCTCTGCTTCAGGGCATGCTGTCGGGAGTCGTTGTAGCGGCGGTGTTCCTCGCCGTGGCCTACCCACTGGACCGGCACGACGTACGCCCGCTGGTCGGTTCGGTGACCCGGCGTCTGAGCCGTCTGACCCGTCGGCTGCGACTCGGTGCCGGCCGCGACGGAACCCGCCCGGGTCGGGGAGACGCAAAGGAGACGGTGTCCGGGTGAGCGCGAGGAGTGAGCTTGCGAGCCCCGCAGTCGCGAACGAAGGGTCGGCTTGGTGAGCGCGAGGAGTGAGCGGTCCGGGATGGCGGGCGGTTGGGACGGATCGGTCGTCCTGCTCCTCGCCTCCAGCACCGGCGGCGTCGGTCAGCACGTTGTCTCGGTGGCACGCGGACTGGTCGCCGGAGGCGCCTCGGTCACCGTCTGCGGGCCGGCCGCGACCGATCAGCAGTTCGCCTTCACCGCCACCGGCGCGCGGTTCGTCCCGGTCGAGATTCCGGCCAGCCCGACCCCGGCCGACGGGCGGGCGGTCGCCGCCCTGCGCCGGGTGCTCGCCGGGCCCGTGGATGTGGTCCACGCCCACGGGCTGCGTGCCGGCCTGGTCGCGGCGCTGGCCCGGCCGCGCCAACCGCTCGTGGTCACCTGGCACAACGCGGTCCTCGCGGGTGGGCTGCGCGGGCAGTTGTCCCGGTGGGCCGAACGGATCATCGCGCGGCGGGCCCGGGTCGCCCTCGGTGCCTCCGCGGATCTGGTCGAGCGGACTGTCGCGGCCGGCGCCAGGGATGCCCGACTGGCCCCGGTCGCCGCACCGGCCCTGCCGACCGCGCGGCGCAGCCGGGCCGCGGTACGGGCCGAGTTCGGGGTGGCCCCCGATCAGCCGTTGCTGCTCTCGGTCGGCCGTCTGCACCCGCAGAAGCGGTACGACGTACTCGTCGAGGCGGCGGCTGGCTGGCGGGACCTGAAGCCACCGCCGGTGGTGCTGATCGCCGGCAGCGGCCCCTCCTATCTGCCGTTGGCCGCCGACATCTCGGCGGCACGGGCCCCGATCACCCTGCTCGGACACCGTACCGACGTCGCGGACCTGCTCGTCGGCGCCGACCTTGCCCTGGTGACCAGTGACTGGGAGGCACGTCAGCTCTTCACCCAGGAGGCGTTGCACAGCGGCGTGCCGCTGGTCGCGACCGCCGTCGGCGGCATCCCCGAACTGGTGGGGGACGCGGCGGTGCTGGTGCCGCCGGCCGACCCCGCCGCGCTCGACCGGGCGGTGCGGGACCTGCTCGCCGACGACGCCCGGCGGGCCGAGCTGGGCCGGCGGGGCATCGCCCGGGCGGGGACCTGGCCGACCGAGGCCGAGACCGTCGCCCAACTGGCCGCGCTCTACGCGGAGCTGGCGCCGGGACCGGTTCGTACGTCGGACACCCCGCACACCCACGACCACGGGCGCGGCTGATGCTGCGTCGACTGGTGCCCGTGTTCCTGACCGCGGCGGTCGTGGTGTCGGCCGTCGCGGCACTGGTGGTCCGGCCGGCGGTCGGCGCCCCGCAACGTACCGCCGACTACGTGGTGTTGGCTGGTATCGCCGGTCTGCGTTGGGAGGATGTCGACCCGCAGAGCACGCCGAACCTGTGGCAGCTGGCCGAACGGGGGTCGATCGGCTCGCTCTCGGTGCGCTCGGGTCGGACACCGACGTGTCCGGTGGACGGCTGGCTCACCCTCGGCGCGGGCAACTACGCCGCCTGGGACGGAAGCCCGGTCAGCGCCGACTGTTCACCGCCGGAGGTGACCGTCGAGCAGCCGGACGGTATCGGCGCGAACCTGCCCGCGCAGCAGACCACGGTCAGGTACAACAAGGAACAGCAGCCCTGGGGTGCGATTCCCGGGGCACTCGCCGAGTCGGTGCGCTGCACCGCCGCGATCGGCCCGGGTGCCGCGATCGCCGCCGCCCGCCCGTTCGGCCGGGTCGACCGGTACGCGCCGACTCTGCCGGCGAACCCCAGTGAACTGCTCGCTTCCTGCGTACTCAGCATTGTCGACCTCGGTGCCGTCACCGGGGAGGATCCCGCCGTACGTGCCGCCGCCGCCCGCCGCGCGGACAGCGCCCTGGCCCGGGTGCTGGCGGCCCGGCCGGCGCGTTCGCTGGTCGTGGTCGCGGGTATCTCCGACACCGACGAGACCTCCCGGCTGCACGTCGCGGTCGCTGACGGCCCCGGCTGGTCCGGGGGTTGGCTCACCTCCTCCGGCACCGGCCGCGAGGGCTACGTACAGCTGGTCGACCTGGCACCGACCGCGCTTGCGGCGGTCGGTCGGCCGATGCCGGACCGGCTCTTCCTCGGACAGGCGGCGACGAGTGTGCCCGGCCGCCCGGCCGACCTGGCCACGGCGATCGCGCAACCGGCGGACGCGGATCGGGAGGCGGGCGCGCAGCGGCACGTGGCGAGCTGGTTCTTCGTGTTGCTGGCCGGGATGCAGTGCCTGCTCGCGATCGCGGTGCTGCCGCTGTTGCGGCGGGCCCGCCGGCACGCCGGTCCGACCGGCCCGGCTCCGGCTTCCCGCCGCCTGGTGGCGGTGGTCGAGGTGCTGCTGATCGCCGCCGCGTTGGCGATTCCGGCGGCCCTGGTCGCCGATGTGGTGCCGTGGTGGCGGGCGGACCAGGGGGGCGTCTACTTCGGGTTGGTCACCGTCTTCGTCCTGGGTGTCGGTGCCGCCGGGATCCGGCTCGCCCGGATCTACCAGCGGACGCTGGGGCCGATGGGCAGTGTGGCGGGGCTGGCCGCGCTGGTCGTCGGGGTGGACGTGGTGACCGGTGCCCGCCTGCAACTCAACGGTGTCGCCGGCTACTCGGCCCTGGAGGGCGGCCGCTACGCCGGTCTCGGCACCGTCGGGCTCGGCGTCTTCGTCGCCGGGACGCTGCTGGCGGCCGGCTGCCTGGCCCAGCAGGTACGGCGGAGCTGGCGACCGGCGGTGGTGGTGCTGGTCGGTGGCATCGGTGTGGTGATCACCGGCAGCCCGTACCTGGGTGCCGATTCGGTCGGGGCGGTGGCGATGACCGCCGGGGTCTGTGTCGCCGCGGCGATGAGCACCGGTGGCTGGCTGACGCTTGGCCGGCTCGCCTGGGCGACCATCGCCGGCCTGGCGGTGACCATCGGTTTCGCCGTGCTCGACATGCGCGCTCCCTCGGGGCAACAGGGGAGCCTGGGGCGTTTCCTGGGCGCGGTGGCGGATGGTACGAGTGGGCTGACCATGCACCGGTCCGGCGCCGCGAACATGGACGCCCTGGTCGGCAGCCCGTTGACCGTGCTCGCGGTGGTCGGCGGGGTGCTGGTGTGGTTCGCCCTGCTGCGCCCGTGGGGTGGCCTGAAGCGGCTCTTCGGGATCTATCCCGCGGTACGGGCGGGGATGGCCGGAATCACCGTTGCCACGCTGATCGGCGGGGTGCTCGGCGGGTCGGCGCTGAATGTGGCCGGTGCGGCGGCGGCGTTGACCGTGCCGCTGGCGGCCCTGGCCGCGTTGCGGGTGCTCGACCACGCGGCGGACCGTACCCAGCCGGTGCCGGTCGACGGCGGGCCGTCGGGGGAGTCGGACCCGGTGCGGCGTTCGGACCGTCCGGGGCCGGGTGAGTCGGATCCCGTGCGAGGGCCGCAGCCGGCGCAGGGCCCGGACGAGGTGGAACGTCTCCGCCCGGCGGATGACGCAGGTGCGGCGGAAAACCCGAACACGGCGGACGATTCGGACGCGACGGCACGTTCGGGTGCCGCGCAGGGGCCGGGGGAGGTCGCCCCGTCGTCGGCCGAACCGAGCCGGCAGTAGGTGCGACCGGCGGGGCCGGCCGTAGGGGTGTTACCGTGGAATCCCGTGGATCGCGTGATCAATTTTCTGATCAACACGACGGTCTGCACGACCGCAACGGACGACCACGGGAGCAGGCGTTGGCCCCATCAGCACGGACGACCAAGCACATTTTCGTCACCGGGGGCGTCGCCTCCTCGCTCGGCAAGGGCCTGACCGCCTCGAGCCTCGGAAATCTGCTCACGGCTCGCGGTCTTCGGGTCGTGATGCAGAAGCTCGACCCGTACCTCAACGTCGACCCGGGCACGATGAACCCGTTCCAGCACGGTGAGGTCTTCGTCACCGAGGACGGCGCCGAGACGGATCTCGACGTCGGCCACTACGAGCGGTTCCTCGACCGGGCGCTCTCCGGCAAGGCGAACGTCACCACCGGCCAGATCTACTCCGCGGTGATCGCCAAGGAGCGGCGTGGGGAGTACCTCGGCGACACCGTCCAGGTGATCCCGCACATCACCAACGAGATCAAGGCCCGGATCCGGTCGATGGCCGACGCGGACGAGGACGGACGTACGCCGGACGTGGTGATCACCGAGGTGGGTGGCACGGTCGGCGACATCGAGTCGCTGCCGTTCCTCGAGGCGATCCGGCAGGTACGCCACGACATCGGCCGGGACAACTGCTTCTACCTGCACGTGTCCCTGGTGCCGTACCTCGCGCCCTCCGGCGAGTTGAAGACCAAGCCGACCCAGCACTCGGTGGCGGCGCTGCGCAACATCGGCATCCAACCGGACGCGATCGTCTGCCGTTCCGACCGGGAGATTCCGGACACGCTCAAGCACAAGCTCTCGCTCTACTGCGACGTCGACCGTGAGGCGGTCATCGCCGCCCCGGACGCGCCGAGCATCTACGACATCCCGAAGGTCCTGCACAACGAGGGCCTCGACGCGTACGTCGTACGTCGGCTCGGGCTCTCCTTCCGGGACGTGGCCTGGCACGGCTGGGACGACCTGCTCGAGCGGGTGCACCACCCGCAGCACACGGTCCGGGTGGCGCTGGTCGGCAAGTACGTCGACCTGCCGGACGCGTACCTGTCGGTGAGCGAGGCGATCCGGGCGGCCGGGTTCGGTCACCGGGCCCGGGTGGAGCTGCGCTGGGTGCCGAGCGACGAGTGCGTCAGCCCGTCCGGGGCGGCCGCCGCGCTGGCCGGGGTCGACGGCATCGTCATCCCCGGTGGCTTCGGCGTACGCGGCATCGAGGGCAAGATCGGCGCCTCCCGGTACGCCCGGGAGAACGGAGTCCCGATTCTCGGCCTCTGCCTCGGCCTGCAGTGCATGACCATCGAGGTGGCCCGTCACCTGGGCGGGCTCGAGGGTGCCAACTCGCTGGAGTTCGACGAGCAGGCCAGCCACCCGGTCATCGCCACCATGGCCGACCAGGAGGAGATCGTCGCCGGCAAGGGCGACCTCGGCGGGACCATGCGGCTGGGTGCCTACCCGGCCCGGCTCACCGAGGGTTCGATCGTCGCCCAGGCGTACGGCGACACCGACATCAGCGAGCGGCACCGGCACCGGTACGAGGTGAACAACGCGTACCGGGACGCCCTCACCAAGGCCGGTCTGCGGATCTCCGGCACCTCGCCGGACGGCCGGCTGGTCGAGTTCGTCGAACTCGACCGGGAACTGCACCCGTTCTTCGTGGCGACCCAGGCGCACCCGGAGCTGAAGAGCCGTCCGACCCGCCCGCATCCGCTCTTCGCGGCGTTCGTCGGTGCCGTCGTCACGTACTCGCACGCCGACGAGCTCCCGGTCGAACTGGCCGCTACGGCCGCCGCTGCCGCGGCTGCCGGCGCTGTCGAGCCAGCCGACGCCGGCACGGCGGAACCGGACGCCAACGCCGGGGACGGGGCCACTGCGGCACGGCGGACCGCCGGCCAGAACGGCGCCAGCCGGTCCAGCCGGGCGAGGTCGGCCTCGTGACCGCCGCGCCCGGCGAGCACCGGTACGAGGTGAAGTCCCAGACCGAGCGGTACGACGGCCGGGTCTTCTCCGTCGTCACCGACGAGGTGGTGATGCCGGGCGGCCGGGTCGCGCCCCGGGACTACGTACGGCACGTGGGCGCGGTCGGGGTGGTGGCGCTCGACGACGACGGCCGGGTGGTCCTGATCCGGCAGTACCGCCACCCGATCGGCCGGATGCTCTGGGAGCTGCCCGCGGGCCTGGTCGACGTGGTGGGGGAGGCGCTGCCGGCCGCTGCCCTGCGGGAACTGGCGGAGGAGGTCGACCTCACCGCCGGTCAGGTCGACCTCCTGGTCGACCTGCACACCTCGCCGGGCGCGTCGACCGAGCTGATCCGGGTCTTCCTGGCCCGGCAGCTCGCCGACGTGCCGGTGGCGCAACGGCACGAGCGGCGGGACGAGGAGGCCGAACTCCAGGTGGTCCGGGTCGACCTCGACCAGGCGGTGGCGATGGTCCTGGCCGGTGAGATCACCAACGCAGCCTGCGTCGGCGGTGTGCTGGCCGCGGCCCGTGCCCGCGACCTGGGCTGGGCGCCGCTCCGACCGGCTGATGCCCCGCTGCCGGGCTGACCGCCCTGTTTCCGGCAACCACGGGCCGGCTCCGGTCGTCGTCGCGTACGACGGCCGGAGCCGGCCCGTTGCCGTACCCACCAATCCAGAGCTACGCCGGTGCCGGGCCCGGTACGACTGACACATCGTCAGGCTCAGCCGTCACTGCCTGTCACAATGGCGGCTGCTCGACCCGTCCGACGGTTCTAGACTGCCGCCGGCGGTACTGATGGACCGTGCCGGCAACGAAGCCGGCGCGTGCCGAGCGTCCGGGGTGTTCGACCCCGGAAGGAAGGTGTCTCATCGTGAAGGTCGGAATCCCCCGCGAGGTCAAGAACCACGAGTACCGCGTGGCGATCACCCCGGCGGGTGTGCACGAGTTCATTCGCGGCGGCCACGAGGTCTTCGTCGAGGCCGGAGCCGGAACCGGCTCGTCGATCACCGACGAGGAGTTCGCCTCGGCCGGTGCGACGATCCTGGCCAGCGCGGACGAGGTCTGGGGCACCGCCGAACTGGTCCTCAAGGTCAAGGAACCGATCGCCGAGGAGTACCACCGGATGCGTCCCGGTCAGGTGCTCTTCACGTACCTGCACCTGGCCGCCTCGAAGGCGTGCACCGACGCCCTGCTCGACCGGCGGGTCACCGGCATCGCGTACGAGACGGTGGAGACCGCCGACCGGGCGTTGCCGCTGCTCGCCCCGATGTCCGAGGTCGCCGGCCGGCTCGCCCCGCAGGTGGGCGCGTACCACCTGATGCGCTCCGGCGGCGGGCGCGGGGTGCTGATGGGTGGCGTCTCCGGCGTCTACGCCGCGAAGACCGTGGTGATCGGTGCCGGCGTCTCCGGCATGAACGCCGCCGCCATCGCGCTCGGCCTCCAGGCCGAGGTGCTGCTGCTGGACCGTAACGTCAACCGGCTGCGCCAGGCCGACGCGATCTACCGGGGCCACCTGCAGACGGTGGCGTCCAACGCGTACGAGATCGAGCGCGCCGTGCTCGACGCCGACCTGGTGATCGGCGCGGTGCTGGTCCCGGGCGCGAAGGCCCCGACGCTGATCTCCAACGAGCTGGTCTCCCGGATGAAGCCCGGCAGCGTGCTGGTGGACATCTCGATCGACCAGGGCGGCTGCTTCGAGGACTCGCGGCCGACCACCCACGACAACCCGGTCTACCCGGTGCACAACTCGCTCTTCTACTGCGTGGCGAACATGCCCGGCGCGGTCCCGCACACCAGCACGTACGCGCTGACCAACGTCACCCTGCCGTACGCTCTGGAACTGGCCAACCACGGCTGGCGCGAGGCGCTGCGCCGCGACCCGGCGCTGGCGCTCGGCCTGAACACCCACGACGGCCAGGTCACCTACGGGCCGGTCGCCGAGGCCCACGGCATGAGCAGCGCCTCCCTCACCGACGTGCTGGCCTGATCCGACCAACCACCGTCGGGAAGGAAGCCGGGGCCTGACCGGACAGCAGCGTGAGGCCGGAGACGGGGAGCAACCGTCTCCGGCCCTGCGTCGTGCCGTCCGTGGTTATCTCGACCACCTCACGGTCGAGCGGGGGCTGTCGACGAACACGCTCTCCTCGTACCGTCGGGACCTGGACCGCTACCTGGCCGAACTGGCCGGCGGCGGGGTCACCGACCTCGCCGCCGTCGCACCGGCCGACATCACCGGCTACATCGCCCGGCTGCGCGAGGGGGACGACCGGCACCCGCCGCTCGCCGCGGCCTCGGCCGCCCGCGCCGCCAGCGCGGTCCGTGGACTGCACCGGTTCGCGCTCCGGGAAGGGCTGGTCGGTGCCGACGCCAGCCGTGACGTCCGGCCGTCCGTGCCGACCCGCCGACTGCCCCGGGCGCTGGACGTGACCGAGGTGGTACGGCTGCTGGAAACCGCCACCCCGAACCAGACCGGCGGCGCCGACGGCCCGCTGGCCCTGCGGGACCGGGCCCTGCTGGAATTTCTCTACGGCACCGGTGCCCGGATCTCCGAGGCGGTCGGCGCGGCCGTGGACGACCTCGACCTCGAACTCGACCGCGTCGGCCCGGCCGATCCCGTGCCCGATCCCGTGCCCGGCGCCGAAACGTCCGGTCCGCGACCGTACGAGGGCACCGCCGTGCTGCACGGCAAGGGGGGACGGACCCGGACCGTACCGATCGGCGGGTACGCCACCGAGGCGCTGCGCGGCTATCTCGTCCGGGCAAGGCCGCTGCTGGTGGCGAACGGCCGGGGCACACCCGCGGTCTTCCTCAACGCCCGGGGCGGCCCGCTCTCCCGCCAGAGCGCGTGGACCATTCTGCGTCGGGCGGCACAACGTGCCGGGCTGCCGGTCGACGGGCCACGGGCCGTCTCACCGCACACCCTGCGCCACTCGTACGCCACCCATCTGCTCGACGGCGGCGCCGACGTACGGGTGGTGCAGGAACTGCTCGGCCACGCGTCGGTGACCACCACCCAGGTGTACACGTTGGTGACAGTGGACCGGTTGCGGGAGGTGTACGCTACCGCTCACCCGCGAGCCCGAGGCTGACCGGCGGTTCTGCCGTCGGTTCTGCCGCGTCGACACGCCGGCACGGTGCCCGCAGGGGTGACGGGACGTGGCGTACAGTCGGCATCGGCGCGGGCCTCCTGAGGCGCAATCGAGGTTCGCAGCGGCGCTGCGCGGGACGCCGATCGGCTTCGACGCCGAGCAGTCGTCGGAAGGGGGCGGACAAGGACATGGCTGGCAACGGTGACCGTGCTGAGGCGTGGACCTCCGCGCTCCGCGAACAGCAGTCCGGGTTCGACCTCGGCGCCGATCTCGCCCCGGCGGACCCCACCGCGTACACCATGCGCAAGCCCATCCCGGAGCCGATGCCGACAGACCGGCACGGTCCCGCCCGGATCCTGGCACTGGCCAACCAGAAGGGTGGCGTGGGCAAGACCACCACGACCATCAACCTGGGTGCCGCGCTAGCCGAGTACGGCCGCAAGGTGTTGCTGGTCGACTTCGATCCGCAGGGCGCTCTCTCGGTCGGGCTCGGCGTCAACCCGCACAACCTCGACCTGTCCGTCTACAACCTGTTGATGCAGGACGACGTCACCGCCGAAGACGTCCTGATCAAGACGGACGTGGCCGGGCTGCACCTGCTCCCCGCGAACATCGACCTCTCCGCCGCCGAGATCCAGCTGGTCAACGAGGTCGCCCGGGAGATGGCCCTGGCCCGGGTGCTGCGTACGATCCGCAAGGAATACGACTTCATCCTGATCGACTGCCAGCCGTCGCTCGGTCTGCTCGCGATCAACGCGCTGACCGTCGCGCACGGGGTGCTGATCCCACTGGAATGCGAGTTCTTCAGCCTGCGTGGGGTGGCCCTGCTCCTCGACACCATCGACAAGGTGCGGGAGCGGCTCAACTTCGACCTGGAGCTGGAAGGCATCCTCGCCACCATGTACGACAGTCGCACCACGCACTGCCGGCAGGTGCTCCAGCGGGTGGTGGAGGCGTTCGGCGACAAGGTCTACCAGACCGTCATCACCAAGACCGTGAAGTTCCCCGAGTCGACCGTCGCCGGTGCCCCGATCACCACGCTCGACCCGGCCTCGTCGGGGGCGCGTAACTACCGGCAACTGGCCCGCGAGGTGATCGCGCAACAGGCCGAGCGGTAGCCGGCCGTTGCCCATCCAACCCGTAGACTACGGTCGTCGGGTGACCGCCCCGCCCGCCGAGCAGCCTCCGGCCGAAGCAGCCGACGCCGAGGGCCCGCCGCTGGTCACCGACGATCCGTCGGCCGCAGGGGATGTCGTCACCCAGGACGAGGCGCCCGCCGAGCCGACGACCGGATTCACCGTACGGCTGGCCAACTTCACCGGCCCGTTCGACCTGCTGTTGCAGTTGATCGGCAAACACAAGCTCGACGTGACCGAGGTCGCCCTGCACCAGGTCACCGACGAGTTCATCGCCTACATCCGGGCGATGGGCGACGACTGGGACCTCGACGAGGCCAGCGAGTTCCTGCTCATCGCCGCGACCCTGCTTGACCTGAAAGCGGCCCGGCTGCTGCCCGCCGCCGAGGTCGAGGACGAGGAAGACCTGGCCCTGTTGGAGGCGCGGGACCTGCTCTTCGCCCGGCTGTTGCAGTACAAGGCGTTCAAGGAGGCGGCGAGCCACATCGCCGGGTTGGAGTCCGTCGGGTCGCGGCGCTACCCGCGCGCGGTCAGCCTGGAGGACCGGTACGCCCAGGCCCTGCCCGACCTGGTCCTCGGCATCGGACCGGAACGCCTGCTCAAGCTAGCGATCAAGGCGATGACCCCGAAGCCGGTACCGGTGGTCTCGATCGCCCACATTCACGAGGTACGGGTCAGCGTCCGTGAGCACGCGGCCATTCTGCGGGACCGGTTGCGCCGGATGGGCACCGCCACGTTCCGCCTGCTCTGTGCCGACTGCGAGTCGACCCTCGAGGTGGTGGCCCGGTTCCTGGCCCTGCTGGAGCTGTACCGCGAGGGCCTGGTCGGCTTCACCCAGGTACAGGCGCTCGGCGAGCTCACCGTACGGTGGACCGGCCCTGCCGACGGCGGCACCGAGCTCGACATCGACGAGTACGCCGGTTCCCCCGCGCCCGCCACCGCGCCGCCGTCACCGGAAGGCGGCCAGCCGCAGCCGGAGGGTCCCGACAGCCCGGCCGACAGCCCGGCCGACAGCGGCGGCGCTCGCGAGCGGACCACGGAGGAGGAGCCAGGATGACCAGCGAGGAACGGCGGGACTCCCCGGACTCCCTGGCCGACCAGGCCGCCGCCTGGGTGCCCCCGTGGGCCCGACAGGTGTCGACCCCGGCGCAGCGACCAGCCGAAGCGCCGGGGGAGTCGACCGAGTCCACCGCGCCCGTCGACTCCGTCGAGTCGGCCCCGGCGGACGAACCGGTAGACGCCGACAGAACGGACGATCCGGCTCCGCCGATTGAGGTCGACCCGCCGGCTGGGGTGGACCGGGCCGCGCCGTCGGCCGGGGTCGACGAGGCCGACGAGGTCCCCGGGGCGAACGAGGCGCACGAGGTCCCCGGGGCGAACGAGGCGCACGAGGTCGACAAGGTCGACGAGGTCGTCGGGGCGTTCGAGCCTCCGGTAGCGCCCACCGGCCCGATGCTCGCCGCTCCGGTCGAGCCGCCGGCCGTACCCGCCGAGGAGCCCGCCCGGCTGGCGTTGGTCGACGACGACGAGCTGCGCGCCGCCCTCGAGGCGATCCTGCTGGTCGTCGACGAGCCGGTCGCGGAGATCGTCCTGGCCCAGGTGCTGGAACAGCCCACGGACCGGGTCGCCGATATGCTCGAGCGGATCGCCGACGGATACACCTCCGCCGGGCACGGATTCGACCTTCGCCGGGCAGCCGGCGGATGGCGGCTCTACACCCGCCCGGAATACGCGACGTACGTCGAGCGGTTCGTCCTTAACGGGCAGGCTGTCCGGCTCACCCAGGCGGCGCTGGAGACACTGGCGGTGGTCGCCTACAAGCAGCCGGTCACCCGGTCACGGATCTCCGCCATCCGCGGTGTCAACTGCGACGGGGTCATCCGTACCCTGGTAACACGCGGCCTGGTGGAGGAGTGCGGCAGCGAACCGGACAGCGGTGCCTTCCTCTACCGTACGACGACATTGTTCCTCGAGAAGCTCGGGCTGAACACCGTCGACGAACTCCCCCCGCTGGCCCCGTTCCTCCCCGACGATCTGGAAGAGATAGCCGATGCCCCGCGATGACAGCCGTACCCGGGTGACCCGCACCACCGGGAGGGCAACCGACCGACCGAATGGTGGTGTCGGCCAACAGGGCGAATTCGGCGCGCAGGAAGGCGCCGAACGGCTACAGAAGGTGCTCGCCGCCGCTGGCGTCGGCTCGCGGCGCGCCTGCGAAGACCTGATCTTCCGCCGCCGGGTCACCGTCGACGGAAGGGTCGCCGAGCTCGGAGACAAGGTCGACCCGGCCACGTCGGTGATCCACGTCGACGGCGAGCGACTCATCACCGACACCCGGCTGGTCTACCTCGCGATGAACAAGCCCCGCGGGGTCGTCTCGACGATGGCCGACGAGAAGGGCCGGACGGCGCTCGCGGACTTCCTCGACCGGGTGGAGGAGCGGGTCTACCACGTCGGGCGGCTCGATGCCGACAGTGAGGGCCTGCTGCTGCTCACCAACGACGGCACCCTCGCCCACCGGCTCACACACCCCTCGTACGGGGTCCAGAAGACGTACCTGTGCGAGGTCGCGGGCCCCCTGCCCCGCTCGGTCGGCCGTCGACTCCTGACCGGGGTGGAACTCGAGGACGGCTCCGCGAAGGTCGACTCGTTCAAGCTGATCGACACGCTCGGACGTACCGCCCAGATCGAACTGGTGCTGCACGAGGGGCGCAAGCACATCGTCCGCCGGCTCCTCGACGAGGTGGGCCACCCCGTGTCCCGGCTGGTCCGTACCCAGATCGGCCCGATCCACCTCGGTGACCTGCGCGCCGGCCGCACCCGTCGGCTGACCAACGCGGAGATCGCCGCGCTCTTCAAGGCCGTCGGTGACTGACCGGCGATAGCGGCGGTACGGCCGGCGGAACCACCCCACCAGCCCAGCGGTGCCCGGAATCGGACTCCCCGGCACTGTCCGGCAAAATCTCCGGGAGCGCGTCGACCAAGATTCACCTCACCTTTGACCACCCGGGGTGGCACGCTCGGCCACCGGGCGGCCCGGGCGCACCCGTACCGTCGGGGTCGCCAGCGGCCGGCCCGCGGCCCTCGGTGCCGGTCGTCCGGGGTGGCGTGGGTCCCCCGGCACAGAGCCGCACGCGGGGTGATCCGACCGACGGGGCATGATGGACGACGACGAGTGCACCTTCGTGTGCGGATGAGCGACCTCGCTGGCCGGGATCAAGGCCGGTATGTACCGAAACTGAAGAAGGAGGAGCGGTGGCGGAAAAGGTACGGACCGGGCGATGTGTGGTCGCCGTGGACGGCCCGTCCGGCTCAGGTAAGTCCACCGTTTCCCGGCGGCTGGCGAGCGCGCTCGACGCCCGCTACCTCGACACCGGTGCCATGTACCGGGCGATCACCTGGGCGGTCCTACGCGCCGGGGTCGACCCGAAGGACGCCGAGGCCGTGGTCAAGGTCGCTGGCGAGGTCGACCTGGCGATCGGCGTGGAGCCCGACGCAACCTGGGTCAGCGCCGACGGGGTCGGTATCGACCAGGAGATCCGCGGCCCCGAGGTGACCGGTGCCGTCTCCGCCGTGTCGGCGGTCCCGGCCGTACGGGAACTGCTCGTCGCCATGCAGCGGGGCATCATCTCGGCGGCCGAGCGGATCGTCGTGGAGGGCCGGGACATCGGCTCCGTGGTCGCGCCCGACGCTGACCTGAAGGTCTACCTCACCGCCTCCGCCGACGCCCGCGCCCAACGACGCAGCGCCGAGTACGCCACCGACGTCAACACCACCGCGGCCGACCTCGCCCGCCGGGACCGGCTCGACTCCACCCGCTCAGCCGACCCACTCCAGCAGGCGAGCGACGCGGTCGTACTCGACACCACGGCGATGAACATCGAGCAGGTCGTGGCCCGCCTGCGTGACCTGCTCGACGGCAAGGTCGACGCATGAGTGCCCGCACCAACCGGCTTCGAGCCGGATTCCCCAGAGTCAACAAGCGGAACGAGGCAGTGGCATGAGCCCGGACGATGGCTGGATCGAGCTGCGAGAGCCCGATCTTGAGGTCGAAGAGACCGGGCCGGTACCGGTGGTCGCGGTCGTCGGCCGCCCCAACGTCGGCAAGTCGACCCTGGTCAACCGGATCATCGGCCGCCGGCAGGCGGTCGTAGAGGACGTACCCGGGGTGACCCGGGACCGGGTGCCGTACGACGCCCAGTGGTCCGGCCGGCAGTTCACGGTGGTCGACACCGGTGGTTGGGAACCGGACGCCCGTGACCGGGCCGCCGCGATCGCCGCCCAGGCCGAGATCGCGGTCGCGACCGCCGACGTCGTGCTCTTCGTCGTCGACGCCGTGGTTGGCGCCACCGACGTCGACGAAGCGGCGGTACGGATGCTGCGTCGCAGCGCGAAACCGGTGATCCTGATCGCGAACAAGGTGGACAACGCGGCCACCGAGATCGAGGCGACCTCGCTCTGGTCGCTCGGGCTCGGCGAGCCGTTCCCGATCTCCGCACTACACGGCCGGGGCGCCGGTGACCTGCTCGACGCGATCCTGGACGCGCTGCCCGACCCGCCGCCGATCAATGAGAACGCCCCGCGTGGGCCGCGCCGGGTCGCCCTGGTCGGCCGGCCGAACGTCGGCAAGTCGAGCCTGCTCAACCGGCTCGCCAAGGAGGACCGCGCGGTGGTCGACTCGGTGGCGGGCACCACCGTCGACCCGGTCGACAGCCTGGTCCAGATCGGCGGCGAAACCTGGCAATTGATCGACACCGCCGGCCTGCGCAAGCGCGTCGGCAAGGCCAGCGGCACCGAGTACTACGCCAGCCTCCGTACCGCTGGTGCGATCGAGGCGGCCGAGGTCGCGGTGGTTCTGCTGGACGCCGCCGAGCCGATCAGTGAGCAGGACCAGCGGGTGCTGTCCATGGTCACCGAGAGCGGCCGGGCACTGGTGATCGCCTTCAACAAGTGGGACCTGGTCGACACCGACCGGAGGTACTACCTGGACAAGGAGATCGAGCGGGAACTGCGGCGCATTCCGTGGGCGATCCGGGTCAACGTCTCGGCCAAGACCGGCCGTTCCGTGGACCGGCTCGCGCCGGCGCTACGTACCGCGCTGGCAAGCTGGGAGACCCGGGTGCCGACCGGGCAGCTCAACCAGTGGCTCACCGCCCTGGTCCAGGCCACCCCGCACCCGGTACGCGGCGGGCGCGCGCCACGCGTGCTCTTCGCCACCCAGGCGGGCACCCGCCCGCCCCGGTTCGTGCTCTTCACCACCGGCCCACTCGACGCCGGCTACCAGCGGTTCGTCGAGCGCAAGCTGCGCGAGGAGTTCGGCTTCGAGGGCAGCCCCGTCGAGGTGTCGGTCCGCCCGCGCAAGAAGCTCGGCCCGGGTGGCCGCGGCAAGGCCCACGGCTGACCCGGTAAGCCCCCCTTCCGTCTCCGCCCCACACTCCCCATCCGCCTATCTTCCTAGGACGGCGGTAGGGGGTGTGGGGCGGGCGACGGAAGGTGAAAGACGGAGAGGGCCTGTGTGCGAGGCCTGATGCGACTGCGCTACTCTGTAGCGGCTGCCGCACCGGGTACGAAGTGGTAGCAACGGGACGTGGCGCAGTTTGGTAGCGCACTTGACTGGGGGTCAAGGGGTCGTCGGTTCGAATCCGGCCGTCCCGACAGTTGCTAAGGAAGCCGTTGATCAGAGCATAAGCCCTGGTCAACGGCTTCCTTCGTGTTAGCGGTGAGGTAGTCCGTAGCGATCTAGACGACGCGTAGCTGGGGACCATCTGGGGACCGACGTGCCTTCAGGTGCGCACTCAGCGCCGCACCCGCGTCCCTGAACGCTCGCCGGTCCGGGTGTAGGTACCGCTGGGTCGTGGTGAGCTGGCCGTGTCCTGCGATCCGTTGGAGCACGTGCACCGGTACGCCAGCGTCGGCCATCCACGTCAGCCCGGTGTGCCGTAGGTCGTGCCGGCGTAGGTGTTCGTACCCCAAACTGACCACCACGTCATCCCAGTGCGTCGCGTCCCGAAGTACCGCAGTGCTGATCCGTCCGCCGCGCGGGCCGACGAACAGCCGCGAGTCTGGCTTGGTGGCGACGTCCAGGCGCCGGGCGACGATTGGCTGAATCTCTTCGATCAGGGGCACGAGTCGTGCCCGCTTTCCCTTTGTCCCCTTGTCGATCAGGCCACCCGGTCCGGCGGTGGTCTGTCGGCGTACCGTCCACATCCACGTTTCCCGGTCGATGTCCTCGGCGCGGACCCCGGAAACCTCACCGATGCGGGCCGCGGTGCAGGCGGCGAAGAGAACCACGTCGGACCATCCGGCGTATTCGTTTGCGGATGCGGCCACGAGTGCGGCGGCAAGCGTGGTGAGCGCTTCCCAGTCCGCGAGTGCGAGCGAACGCGGGTCGTCCAGCTCGTCTTCTGCCAGCTTGAATTCGTGCTGCCACCCGGTAACGACGGCGGGGTTTCGATCCCGGATGCCATCACGCACGGCCTGCTCCATGACTCGCACGAGCACGGCGATGGTGTTCTTCACTGTGGACCGGCCACAGCCGTCCGCGATCCAGCCATGTACGGCCCGGTCTACGGCGCCGTTGGAAATCATGCGGACGGGGATGTGTCCGAGTGTCGGCACGACCCGCTTTCGCCACCCGGCAAGGTAAGGGTCGAGCGTCTTGCGCTCCAAGCCGCGTAGCGCCAACGTCATGACGCTCTCGCCGTAGTCGGTGAGGCGCATCGTTGCTGCCAGTGGGTCGAGGCCGCTGGCAGCAGCGTTCGTCATGTCGTCAATCCACTGCTGTGCTTCCTCGGGTGTTTCGGTGGATGTCGACTTGGACCGGCGTTCTTTGGTGACCGGGTCGGTCCAGCGGACACGCGCTCGGTACGCCAGTGTCCGCCCCGGGCGGTGTTCCACGTCGGGCGACAGCGTGACGCCGATCGGGGGTTGTTGAGGACTTGCCATCACGCCGCCTCCGGGTTCACACGGCGCGCGGACAGCCACCGCTGTACGTCCGCCGTTGCGTACTTCACGACTCGCTCTGAGATCTGGATGAAGGGTGGTCCCTGGACCGGTGGCGCTGTGCGCCAACGGCGAATGGTCGACGGGTCCACGTCGAGCAGTTCGGCAAGTTCCTCGGTCGACATGAAGGGCTTCGCGGAGAGGTTGAACGCTTCGTCTTCCTGGGGGTGAGGGATGGTGGCGTCGCCGTTTCGGGCCACGAGTCGCACGGTAGGTGCCTTTCCGGTCGGCAGGGTATCCGTGGAGGGGGCGAAGACTCTCACAGCACTTGAGCGGGCTGATTCAGCGGCTCGGCGGCCGGTCACGCCAGGCGGTCGGTGACACGTGGCCGGGGGGTATCCGTACCATCCGTACCAACCTCGTTTTCCCTGCTCAGGGCTGGTACGGATTGGTGTGCTGGTACGGATTGATGCGTACCAGGGACATGCGCGCGGGTGGTTCGTGGTACGGATTGATCCGTACCAGGCAGGTGATCCGTACCGGGGATGACCTGCGGAAACGACGTTGGTACGGATGGTACGGGTACCCCGGTGGCGGGCTCCGGCGGTGTTGCGGGGCAGTACCGGTTCCACGCGTCGGTAAAGGCGTCGCGGGTGTAGCCCTTGGCCTGGCCGACACGGAAGCGGATGGTGTCGGACTTGATCCCGAACTCCCGCAGGTGGTCCCCAAGCTTCTTCCCGGTCAGCCCAGTTGGGCCCGAGTCGGCCCAGGGCGCTTCCGGGTCGCCGTTGAGCACGGTGAGCAGGTCACCGGTCGGCGCGGCGGTCGGCTCCCCGAGGACGGTGAACGCGGTGCGGATGTCGGCGAGCAGGCGGACGCGGGTGGAGACGTTGCAGGCGTCGTCGGCTTCCGCGGTGAGAGTGGTAACCGCGATCCGTGCGCGTTGTGGCCAGGTTCCTCGGGCGAGGTCAGCGACGGCCACGAGGGGTTCCCAGGTGTCGGCGGCCCGGTCTTCGACCGGCATAGCCGGTTCGGCGGCTTCAAGGTCGGCCAGGTGGGCGCCGAGCCATTCGGTCAGCCTTTCGGCCACCCGTCGCAGCGCCGGGCTGTCGCGTCGGTGTCGGTACGGTGCCACCGTCTCGCCTGGCGCCCGGCGGCGCATCCGCACGACGACGGCCCGGTCTTCGATGGTGTCGGGCATGGCGCCGATGCCGGCGAGTGCGGCCATAGCGAAGGTGGGGATCTTTTCCAGGCTGTGCGTGTTGCTGTCCCACCGAATTGCGGCCCGGTTGCGCTGGTGGCCGGCGTTGAGCAGGCCGCGTAGGTCTTCGTTCGCTTCGGCCTTGCCGTTGCCGAAGATGGTGTCGGCTTCGTCTACGAGCAGGGTCGGTGGGCGGTCGGTGCCGATGGCCCGGTACACGGCGGCGGGGGAGGCGTTGACGGTGATGAGTGGGTTGTGGCAGGTGCCTTCCACGATGTCGAGCAGGCGGGACTTCCCACAGCGCTTTTCTGGTGCCCGGATGACGAGTCGGGGGGCGTGTGCCCATGCCGGTAGCGCGTGGCTGGCCGCGATCCACAGCACCACGGCGTCAACGGCTTCCGGTGAGGGCAGGATGACGTACCGGGTGAGGCAGGCGTGTAGGTCGTCCAGGATCGCCGCGCCGTTGGTCGGCTGGTTCGGGTTGGTCATGGATTCACTGGCGCTGCTGTAAGTGCGGCCGGGGAGGGTCGTGGGTGCGGGTGGTGTCATGGGTTTCTCCTCGGTGGCGGTGTAGCAGCCGCATCCGCCCCAGTCGTTGGGGTCGTAGGGGGCTTCGGAGGTGGCGCGTGTGCTGGTACTGGTGATGCGGTGGCGCAGGTCGGTGAGAGGAAGCGGTCGCACGGTGCCGCCTCGGCGGTCGCGCAGGATGGCGACGTTCTTGCCGAGGGTGGTTCGCATGTGTTGTTCGGCGGCTTCGTTGGCGGCGTACCGGTCGGGGAAGACCTTGAGCAGCCGCGCCCATTGCGCCTGGCCGGCGCGGACGCATGCGCCGCCGCAGTTGTTGTGCGCGAAGCCGAGTTCGTAGAGCCGGGGTGGGGTGATGCCCGCCTTGCGAGCAGCGTCGAGAAGGTCGCTCTTGTCGCTGAACGGCGGGTCGCACAGGGGTGCTTTCACCTGCCAGGGCCGGTGGCCGGCTTCGATCGCGGGAAGCCGGTGGGTTTCGGTCCAGTCGATGCCGACGTAGACGGTCGTGTGATCGGGATCGGTGTGCTGCTCAAGCCACCGCCGGGAAGGAACCTGCTTGAGTAGCTTGGAGCACGGAGCGATGAGGGAGTTTCCGATGATGCGCTGGTCGGAGAACACGTCCCACGGCGTGCGCCCGTCCGCTACCCGGGTAATGGGTACCCCGATGTCGGCAGCGGCTTGGTCAATGAACCGGTAGAGGTCTTCGTCTTCGACCAGGGTGTCAGCGAACAGCAGTGTGAGGTGTTTGGTCCCGTAGGTCTCGGCGACCTTCCTGGCCACAGCCCAACTCGTGATACCGCCGGAGAAGGTCACCACATGCCGGTGCGGCTGGCCGGTCATGCCGTGAGCCCTTCGGCTCGGAACCCGTCCCGGATGGCGGCGCGGATGTCCCGCTCGGTCTGTTCGGCCTTCCGGCCGGCGGTGGTGAGTGCGTTGATGGCGTCGGCCTGGTCAATGGCGTCGGCGGCAACCATTCGGGCTACGCCACGTGCGGCGCCGTAGAGGGTGGTCCGCCGGGTGCCTTCCGGGGCGCGGGTGATCGCGTCGAGGTGGGCAGCCAACAGCCGATCGGGATGGGAGATGCCCCCCACCTCACGGGTGCTGATCGGCGCGGCCGGGGTGGGCGGCGGTGCCGGCACGGCCGGTTGGCACGCCTGAACCAGTGCGGGGGGCATCTCCTCCACTTGTCGACCCGGTATCCACCGGTACCGGCGGCCGGTGGCTGGGTGCACGGACGGCGGGAGTACGACGTAGCCGCCGTCGGCTTTCACGTCGATGCCCGGACCGAGCCCCATGCCGGGCTTGCCCTGGCTGCATGGAATCGGCGTGCCGGGGTGCTGGTAGTACAGGTGCCGCCCACCAGAGCCGGTGACGACGTGCGCGGTTGCCGGCAACAGCCCGGCCACGATCAGGTTGCGCATGGCGGTGTCGCCACCGTTGCGGGGGTCGATGTCGACCACGACCAGCCCGGACGCCGTACCGGTCCGCAATGCCAGTTGTCCACCGGGGATAGTGAGTTCCCCCCGCTTTGATGGAGCGGTGGTTACCTGCTGCCGGCCGGCGCAGGGGTGGCGATAGGTGGCTCGGCTGGGTTGCTCTGGCGGATACGCCAGGCGGTTTCGTACTCGTCGGGGCTGAGGTAGCCGAGTTCCTTTTGGATGCGGCGGGTGTTGTACCAGCCGTCGATGTAGGCGAAGATCGCGTTCTCGGCCTCGTCTCGCGTCCGCCAGCTCGTGCGGTAGACCAGTTCGATCTTCAGGGTGGACCAGAAGTTCTCCATCAGTGCGTTGTCGTACGAGTCGCCGACGGAGCCCATCGAGGGCAGGATTCCGTTGTCTTGCAGGCGTTCGGTGAAGCGGAACGACGTGTAGTTCGAGCCCCTGTCCGAGTGGTGGATCAACTGGCCGTCGCGGACGTCGCGGGACCAGATGCCGTATTCGAGGGCGGCGAGGATCAGGTCGGTGTCGCAGCGGTCGGAGGTCTTCCACCCGACGATGCGGCGGGAGAAGACGTCGCGGACCGCAGCGAGCCAGAACACGCCCTCGCCGCAGGGGATGCGAGTGGCGTCGGCGACCCACAGCCGGTTCGGCCCGGCAGCGGTGAACTGCCGGTTGACCAGGTCCGGTGCCGGCGTGTGCCGTGGGTCCTGCTTCGTGGAGCCGCCGCGCCAGCCGCGACGGAGGAACGCGCCCTGCCAGCCCTGGGCGGCCATCAACCGCTCGACCCGCTTGCGGCCCACCCGGATGCCGTCGCGGCGTAGCTGCCGGTGTACCCGGTCCGCGCCGTAGGTGTGCCCGGACGTGGCCCAGACCTCGTGGATGTTGGAGAGCAGGCCCAGGTCGACCACGTCGCGGTCGCAGGGCTGTTCGGCCTGCTTGACCCACGCGTAGTACGTCGAGGCGCCGATGTTGAGGACCCGTAGTAGGAGCGCGACCGCGAACTGGTCACGATGTTCGTGGATGAACCTCATGACCGTCGCCGGGTCGGGTCGAACTCCGCCGCGAAATACGCGCTCGCCGCCTTCAGGATCTCGTTCGCCCGCCGCAGCTCGCCTACCTCTTTACGCAGCCGCCGGTTCTCCTCGGCCATCTCGCTGGTGGGCCGGTCGTGACGCTCACCCGCATCAGCCTCGGCCTGCCTGATCCAGTTCCGCAACGCCTCGTGATGCACGCCGAGTTGCTCGGCCAGGCGCCGGATCACCGGCTTCGGGTCCGACTCGCGGTACAAACGCACAGCACGCTGACGTAGCTCATCGGGGTACTTCTTCGGTGCGACCACAGAAACTTCCTCCCCACGGCCATCAGACCATGATCAAGAAGCTCCATGAAAGCGGGGGTGGCTCACGTTCATGGATCGCGTCGATCAGCTCAAGCGCCATGCCTTGCGGGTCCAGGCTGTCGTCATCGACCGCAGAACCGTCGCCTGGCAGTCTCGCAGCACTGCCATCGCCCACCCCACGCCCGTCGAACCGGGCCGGATCGGCGATTCGGCGGCCACGTGAACTCGAAACGCCTTGGCGGCGATACATAGGTGACGGCAGGTAGGTCAAGAGGGGGTTCGGAGTGGGGCGAGCAGATCGTGGTGCTGTTGATGCTGGTTGACCGGCGGCCCGGGGTGGAGCAGGAATCGGATGCCTGGTACGTGAGTGCCTCTCTGTCGGACCGTTCCCTGTTCACGGTTCTCTACGATCGGCATGCGCCGGCCCTGTACCGGTACGCCCGTGGCCGCGTGGGTGTCGATGTCGTAGACGACGTGGCGTTCTGAGAGGGCGTCTAATTCACGAATTTTGTGAGTGATGCCGTCTTCAGTCGTCTCGCCAGGTTGGGGTGGTTTCGGCGGTGACGCGTTTGGTCAGGTTGTCGATCATCGCGATGCGGATCATGCTGGCGGAGTTGTCGGGCAGGGCTTCGTAGTCGCGGGCCAGGCGCCGGTGGAGCATGAGCCAGCCGAGGGTGCGTTCGACGACCCAACGGCGTTTGACCAGTGAGAACCCCTTGATGCGCGAGTCTTTGGTGACGACTTCGACGTCGACGCCGAGGGCGGCGCCATGTTCGATCACCTTGTTCCTGAAGCCGGCGTCGACCCAGGTCTTCGACAGGCCGGGGTGGGCGGCTTTGGCTTGGTCGAGCAGGTTGATGCCGATGGTGTTGTCGCTGGCGCTGGCGGCGGTGACGACGACCGCGAGGAGTAGGCCGAGGGTGTCGGTGACGATGCCGCGTTTGCGTCCGACGATCTTCTTGCCGGCGTCGGTGCCCTGCGTGGGCAGGGGTGCGTTGGTGGAGGTCTTCACGCTCTGGGTGTCGATCACGCGGGCGGTCGGCTGCGCGGCGCGTCCGGCCTTGGTGCGGGCCAGTCCGGTGAGGTCGTAGTTGAGCTGGGTGGAGATGCTGTCGCCTGTCCAGGTCGCGAAGTACCAGTAGACGGTTTGCCATGGTGGGAGGTCGTGGGGCAGGTAGCGCCAGGCGATGCCGGTGCGGTTGACGTAGAGGATTCCGTTGAAGATTTCTCGGAGGTCGTGGGTGGCGGTTCGTCCGCGGACTCCGGCGTCGGTGCGGGCCTGGCGCCCGGCGGTCAGCCGGGGCTCGATCAGGGCCCAGCGGGCGTCGGACAGGTCGGAAGGGTAGGCGGGTCGCTTGGTCACGCAATCGGTCCACTGTGGATGGACGGGAATGGAGCGCACACCAAGTCCGACGATTACTCAACTTCTTGAATCAGACACGTCCCGTGGGACGAAGCTGGCATTTTGATGCGGCGTGAACCGGGCCGAATGGCGTCTATAGTCGCAATATGGCCGCCCGATCGGCCCAGCACTCGGCCCGGCCAAGCCGGGTCAACCCATCCCGGACCTGATTAAAACGCCCTCTAAGATCAACTATCGAGAGCGCGACATCGGTCACGCCGATCAGGTCTCCGCCGCTCGACCATTGAAGTGACCCCTATTGGCCGGACACCTCGATGTCTGTCAGGGACTCTCGGTGGACTTTTTCGTAGGTGTCGGGGCTGACGTTACCCAGACGACTGTGCCGGCGGCGAGGGTTGTAGAAGCCCTCGATGTAGGAGAACACCTCCATCTCCAACTCGTGTCGGCTGGGCCAGGCGCGGGTGTAGACCAGTTCGGTTTTCAAGGTCGCGAAGAACGTCTCGGCGAGGGCGTTGTCGTAGCAGTCGGCGACTGAACCCATGGAGGCCGGGACGCCGCAGGAACGCAGGGTCCGGCCGAACTCGAAGGACGTGTACTGGGTCCCGCGATCCGAGTGATGAATGACCTGATCGCGGGCGGGTCGGCGGTGCTGGATAGCCATGCCGACCGCGTCGAGGATCAGTTCGGTGCGCAGGTGGTCGGCCATGGCCCAGCCGACGACCCGGCGGGAGTAGGCGTCGACGACCACCGCGAGGTAAAGGAATCCTTCCCAGGTGCGCAGGTAGGAGATGTCGCCGACCCACAGCCGGTTCGGGGCGATGGCGGTGAACTGTCGCTGGACCAGGTCCGGTGCGGTCGCCGTGGACGCGGCCCTGCGGCGAGGCTTGCCGCGTCGCCGGCGGTGGGCTCCCTCGATGTCGGCCAGGCGCATCAGCCTCGCTACCGCCTTGCGGTTCCACCGGTGGCCGCGTTCGTGCAGTTCGACGGTGAGTCGGCGGGCGCCGTAAAACGCCGCAGTGTTCAGACCAGGCACCTCGGCCCGGTGCTGGTCGTGGCGTTCCCGGTCGGCGGCACGTTGCCGGCCGGCGCGCAGCCACTGGTAGTAGGCGCTGTGGCCGACGCCGAGGAGGCGGCAGAGTAGACGGACCGGGTAGCTGGTCTTCTCGGCGTCGATGAACCGGTACACGTCGGTCCGGTTCACCGCTCCGTCTCGCGTGCGAAGAAGACCGCGGCTTTTTTCAAGATCTCCTTCTCCAACTCCAACTGGGCGACCTGACGACGCAGCCGCAGGAGCTCGGCCCGCTCGTCAGCGGCCAGGTCACTGGGCCGGCCGCCATCACGTTCCTGCCGCAGCCGGTCGACCCAGTTACGCAACGTCTCGTGGTTGACGCCCAACTCTCGGCCCACGTCCCGGATCGTGCGACCGGAGTCGAGCACCAACGCCGCAGCCTGGCGGCGGAACTCCTCGGGGTACTTGCTCTGTCGAGCCACAGCGATTTCCTCCTCCTCGGCAGGATGCCAAGTCAGGAGGTGCCCGGTCTCAGGGGGTCACTTCAAACCGGGCCTCGTCCGTAAACGCCTGATCCGCATGGTGAATCCCCTCCAACCACGGGGGTGGAGGGGCTTCACACGGACCTTTGTGACGGCTGTCTGCGTCGTGCCGCTCAGATCACAGCCAGCCTGAGCACCTGCGGTCGGTGTTGGCGTCGCTGGTGCACAGCTTGGGGTAGACGTTGCTGGTAACGGAGACTTCGTACCAAAAGCTGATTGAGAGGTCACCGTTGCCTCCCGTCACCTCGTCAATCTCCTCACCACTCGCGCCGGTGCCCGGGTGCTGGAGCCACAGTTCGGCGCGGCGTCCGTCGGTGGCGGTGTCCTCAAGCCAGTAGTCGACCCAGGTACCACTGACAGCGTCCCAGCACATCGAAAAATGGAGGTAGGCGCCTGAGATGGTTGCCGATCCGTCACGGCAGCCGGCGGCAGGTGCGGCAGCGGCTGGCGTGGAAGACACCGTCAGCATCGCCCCAGCCACCAGTACGGCTGCGGCAGTGGAAGCGAGCCCACGACCGATAGAACGCACAGCGGAAAATCTGCCCATAACGTCTCCCAAAGGTGATCTGCAATCAACGCAACAAAATTGGTGGGTGTTTCAGTGACAAATGACCCGCCGCACGCCGCCCACTACGGCGACCTGAATTCATGGCTCGCCAAGGAGCCTCGGTAGCCGTCGCGACGAACATCTAAGCGGACTTTCCGCCCGCTGACACGTCACCCAGTCAGACGGTTGCCGTCGGGGCTCATCGCGTTCCGAACGCCGCCCTGACGCCTCATCAACGGGCACCAGGGCGACGATCGTCGCGACTTCGGAACCAGGGTGAGATTGCCCCCGGGGGCGTATTCACCACGCCACTCGCGGGCCGCCCCTCAGATCACAGCCAGCCGGTGCACCTGCGGTCGGTATTGGCATCACTGGTGCACAGCTTGGGATAAACGTTGCTGGTTGCACTGCCGTTGAACCACCACGCCTCCGACCAGTCGCCGGCACCTCCAGTGACCTCGTCAACCTCCACCCCGCTCGAGCCGCTGCCGGGGTACTGGAGGTAAAGCTCCGCGCGGCGTCCGTCGGCGGCGGTGTCCTCGAGCCAGTAATCGACCATCGTCCCGGACGAGTCCCAACACATGGAGAATTGCAGGTAGGCGCCCGAGATGCTTGCCGATCCGTCACGGCAGCCAGCGGCAGTGGCCGCAGCGGCTGGCGCGGAAGAAACCGTCAGCATCGCCCCAGCCACCAGTACGGCTGCGGCAGTGGAACCGAATCCACGACCGATAGAACGCACAGCGGAAAACTTATTCATAACGCCTCCCCTAGTAGTGACTAACACTGACACGAGACTATGGATGGCGCTATCAAAATGTCTAGACGATCATTTGCCACATTGGGGTCGAAATCGAACAAAAGCACCGCATCTTGATTGCGTACGGAATTGAGCCGGTCGCAAATCCGCAGCGTGTCCCACGTTTGACTACCGTCTTCAATTGTCCGGGACAGATCCGTACGGTTTCGTACACCATGATGCCTTGTTCGGGATGAGTGGTGATGATTGGCTCGCCCCATGTCGGCCAAAAGAGCGGCGCGCCCAGCTTTCGTCGTGGCCCTGGTGGCCTTCTTCGTCCTGCTCACCGCGCGCCGGCTGCAGCGACCATCGCGACTCCGGCCGGACCGCCGCCTGACGTGGCAAACTGCCTGAACGCTCCACCTCCCCCCCCTCCAGTTCGCCGTCACCGGCCCAGGTCTGCTTCCGGGCCTATGGTGACCAGATCTGGGTCTATGACCGCGACACGCCCTAGGCGGCCATCGGCATCTGGGAGAACCAGCTCTACTACGACGGGGCGTGGAACGGTTACCGCAGCGGCGACTGCCAGAACCTCGAGGGCGAGGGTGAATGGGGCGTGTGCAACTACGACTTCTACGAGGACAGCACGACCCACCTTTACGGTGATCAAGGCAGTCGGGTGCGGTTCCGGGCATGCGGCGCCTGGGGCTGTTCCGGATGGTCGTCCTGGTGGCGTAACAACAACTAGCCACTTCCACTTCGCGGCGCCGTCCGAAGAGAGAGCATCTATTTGAAGGGAACAAATCATGATGCGCACATTGTGGCAACGGGGGGCCGTGGTGGCGGCGGCATGCATTCTGGGGGCCGGGGCGTCGGTAGTCACCGTTCAGCCCGCTCAGGCAGCGTGCAGTTGGACCATCTCGACGCCGGTCAAGAGCGGCGGCAGGGCGGTCACCACGGGCACCACCGCAGGCTGCGGCGCCTCATCCGGCTGGGAAACGCAGCTCTACGTCTGGAACGGCGCGAGCTGGGAGTTGTTGAACTACGTCAGCTTCAGCGGTAACACGAGCCGCTCCACCAGTCACACCTGCTCGGGTACGGGTAGCGAGACTTTCAAGGGCGCGATCTACAACGCCTCCACCGGCGCGTCCAAGACGTCGACGACAACGCTGGCCTGCGGCGTCTGATCCCGGCACCGACGCGATGCGCACCAGGAGGGTGGCCGCGGCTTACCCGGCCGATCGCTCTGGTCAGCAAAACGTCCTCATGAGCATCCGACTTGCCACGGTTGTGAGTTGAATCGAGCCAGTTAAACTCCTCAGCGTGCAAGATCGAGCACCTGTGCCCAGCAAGGCAACCACCCCAGAGGAATACGTGGGAGCGCTCCGCCAGCTGAAAGCCTGGTCGGGGCGCTCCTTCCGTGATCTGGCACGTCTGGCCCGGGAGAGAGGACGGTTCCTGCCCGCGAGCACCCTGAGTTCGGCGCTCCAACGACCAACCCTGCCGTCGATGGACCTCGTCATCGCTGTCGCCGAGGCGTGCGAGCTGACGCCGGACGAGGTGGCTGAGTGGGTGCGCCTGCGCCGTCAGCTGGCTCGGCTGGAAGCCGAGGGGGAGCCGGCCGTCGTCGCTCCCGTTGACACGGGCCTGGTCACACCGTACCTGCTGCCAAGCGGGCCGACCTCGTTCGTCGGGCGGAAGGCGGAACTGGCCCGAGCCGGCCGGATCCTGCTGGCCGGCGGGCAGAGCGCGCGTACGGTACTGATCACCGGCCCTGCCGGCGTCGGAAAAACCACCCTCGCGGTCCGGCTGGCGCAACTGGCCGTCGAACAGTTTCCGGACGGACAACTGTTCGCTGATCTGCGTGGCCCGCAGCCCCAGTCGGGCAACTCCTGGCACGTTCTCGGTGTCTTCCTGCGCACACTCGGCGTCAACAGCCACTCTGTTCCCGCCGCGCTCGAAGACCGCATCAACCTTTACCGCAGCCTGCTCGCGCAGCGAAGCGTACTCATCGTTCTCGACAATGCCGCCGCAGGTCGGGACCTCCAGGGACTCATCGTCTCGGGGCCGAGGACCGCCACCATCATCACCAGCCGGAGTGTCCTACCCGGGCTGGACGGCTACCGGGTCCCGCTGAGAATGCTCAGCGAGGCGGAGGCACTGGAGATGGTCAGGTGCATAATCGGCGAGGAGCGGGTCTCCCAGGAACAACCCTCCGCGTTCCAGATCGTCAACCGTTGCGCCCGCCTGCCGCTGGCGGTGTGGATCGCCGCAGCGCGCCTGGCAGCCCGACCGGACATGCCCCTGAGCGCCCTGGCCAGGGCTCTTGCCGACGAGCATCGAAAGCTCGACGAACTCACGGTCGGCGATGTGGCGGTACGTGCCAGCATCGAGCTGACGTATGCGGCACTATCCAGACCTCAGCAGGAGGCGCTGTCCTATCTGGCGCAGCTCAACACCGTCGACGTCGCCCCGTGGGCACTGGCGGCCCTGATGGACGTCTCACCAGCTGACGCGGCGAAGCTTCTCGAAGACCTGGTGGAGCTGCACCTGCTACGGGTGCGTTACACCGAAGGCGCCTCACCGCGCTACCAAATGCATGACCTGGTCTCGGCGTTCTCGCGCGACAGGGCCACACAGATCCTCACGCCGGCCGAGACGGAGCGGGGAAGGCTGCGGATGCTCGGCGGGGCGCTGGGCCTGGCGTGCGCCGCCGGCAACCGTATCAACACCGACTTCGACGAGGTGCCATTCGCCGCCCCTCCCTGGTCATTCAGCGCTCAAACGCGTGACGCGGTCCTGAACGATCCGCTCGCCTGGTTCAGGGACGAGTACGGATTCCTCAAGGCGCTCGCCGAAGACATGCTCCCGTCCGCACCACTGCCCGCAGCTGGTCTGATAGTGGCTCTCGCGCCATTCATGCAACTCTCGGGTTACTTCGACGACTGGCTGCACCTGCACGCGGGTGCGCTGGTTCAGGCACCCAGCGGCCCGATCGGGGCCAGCCTGCGGCGAAACCTGGGTGAACTGTCGACGATCGTGGACGACTACCCGGCGGCAGAACGCTATTACCACGCGTCGATCGCGATGCTTGATCCCGCCGACGAGGCCCGCCTCGCCAGTACCTCAGCCGGGCTGGCCTACCTGTACCGGTTGCAGAGCAAGTACGCCGAGGCGGAAGAGTTCTTCGGCAAGGCGATCAACCTGGCGGGCAGTGCCGGCAATGACAACTGCCTCATCTATGCGACCACCGGTCTCGGGGTCACGCTGATGGAACAGGGCCGTCTCGGTGAGGCAGCGACAATGTTCGACAAAAGCCTGTGGCGCAGCGAGGCCACGGGTTACCTGCCGGGGCAGGCGCAGGCGTGGCGCTGCCTCGGGCAGATCAGCCGGCTGCGGGGGGACTACGCCGCAGCCGAGCGGCGCTACCGGAACGCCGAGCGCATCAGCCTGTCCCTGGGCGACCAGCTGACCGCCACCCACGCCGCGTGCTGGCTCGGCGATGTCCTCATCAAACAGGGCAGAGCGGTCGAGGGCCGGCGCGTTCTGGCCGAATGTCTCTGGATCTACCGAGCCGCAGCCAACCGCTGGGGGGAAGCGGCCGCCTTACACTGCCTGGCCGAAGCTCAGTTATTGGCTGGGAGACCGGATCTCGCACAACGGCGCGCCCAGGCGGCAGTCTCTATCTGGACCGAGATTCATTCGCCCTACTGGCTGGCCATGGCCAAGACCACCCTCCGAAGAGCCAGGCAGAGACTGGAGCAGTCCGACTCGGTGAGTGATTGAGATGGGTGCCACCGGCAACTGCCGCCACGAATACCCTGTTCGCATCACGTACAGGATCCTGTCGACCACGTGCCGACGCGGATGCTTTCGCACCCTGCCCGGTTCCTTGGTCAACGGCAACAACAGCTCGATGACCGTCTCGATGCAGACCGCCGTGGTGATCTGCTCCCTGGTCTTCGTCGTCGGTACCGCTGCGCAGAACTTCGTCATCATCGACCTGGAGTCCGTGCACGGCGGCTGGCGGGGCGTTCGGAGGCGGACGCCCAGTCGCAGGCACCCGGTATCCTCCTCGGCTTCCGTATTGTCTGCAGCCTGTATTTCGTGGGAAACGCCGTCGGGTTGTTTGCCGTCGCGGGCATGCCTGAGTCTTCTGGGTCGCGATACTCGTCAACGCGACGCAGGCAGCCGGCGTGGTCGTCATTCCGCACGAGGTCTTCGGGGTCACAAAAGACCGATTCGGTACGGCAGGACCGCTGCCCTCGCTCGTCGCCGACGGTGGAGCGGTGCTCCTCGCGCTGATCCTGCTTGCATCACTTGCGGTGTACCGGACTCCGTGGGCCCGAGGCGTCGGCGTACCCGAAGTTGCACGTCGCGGCCCTCGCCGAGGGTGGCAGCCACGCGATCATCGGCGCCGTGCTGGGGCCCCTGCCGTATCCGGGAACGCACCCTGGCACCTGACCTGACCTGACCTGACCTGTGCGGTGCAACCCGACATGTTGGTCTTGGCCGACGCCGGATTGTTCTCCTGCGACCTGTTCAACCGCTACGCCGACACCGGCGCGCCTGGGCCACCAGGTACGCCGACGCAGTCGATGACGCCCAGGAGCGGTTCGAGGCGAGCAGACGTTCGCCCCAACCCATCAGCTCGGCGTCACCGGTGAAAGCGTCCAACCCACCGGTGTGATTGAGCGGCGACCATAGTAAGGCCGCCGAACGCACGAACCTGTCAACGGCGGCTGAAGTCTGGCTCTGGCACACATTTTGTGACTGATCTTCGGGTGGTTCATGGGGTGGCTAGGACGCGTTTGCGGAGGAGGTCGAGGTTCGCGCGGCCGTACATCTGTCGCTTGATCGTTTTGATGCGGTTGACCTGGCCTTCGACCGGGCCCGAGCTCCAGGGTTGGGTGAGGCCGGCGACGACGGCGTCGCGGTCGCTGACCAGACCGGCGGCGAAGCCGCGTAACTCTGGATATCCGGCGTGCCGGGCGCGGTTGATCCAGGCGTTGAGGTGTTGTCCGGTGCCTTGGTGGCGGACCAGTGCGGCGAACCCGCGGGCGAGGTCGGCGATGGTGTCGAGGTCCGGGCAACGACTGCAGGCGTCGGCGAGGTCGGTGTGGTCGTCCTCGGTGAGTTTGTGTCCGGGGCGCATGATCCAGGCGGTGATCCGCTGGGCCGATGGCACCGGGACAGTTATGGCGGTGGGTCGGGTGCGGTTCGTGGTGAGCCAGTCGTGCAGCACGCGCAGGCTGCCGTGATAGCCGCAGGCCACGATCTCGGCATGCAGGTCAGCTGTTTCGTGGACGCCGTCGGTGAGGCGTTGCCGCAGGTAGGGGTGGAATGGGGCGAGGACGCTGGGTCGGCTGCTGGCGTTCGGGCCGATCAACGTCTCGGCGGTGGCGGCGCGGGCGTACTTGTGGGCGGTTCTGACGTTCATGTCGAGGCGGCGGGTGGTCGCGCTGATCGATAGCCCTTCGGCCCCCAGGGCATGCACGGCGGCGTGGCGTTGGCGAGTGTTGGCCGCGCGGCGTCCCGTCGTGACCGGCTCGACCGTGGGCGGCGTGGCCAGGACGGGTATCGGATCGGTGTGCGTGCGTAGGCAGCGGCGGTGCCCACGGATGACCTTCTCGATGGTGTCGCTGAGGTTCTTGAGCAGGTGCCACCGGTCGGCGACCTGAATCGCGTCAGGTGCTCCCTTGCGGGCGCCGTCGGCGTAGCCGCCGCCGCGGTCGCGGCAGATGATCTGGACTCCGGGGTGCTCGCGCAGCCAGGCGGCGAGGGTGTCTGCGGTGCGGTCGGGTAGGACGTCGATCGGCCGGCGAGAGTGCATGTCGATCAGCACGGTGCCGTATCGGTGCCCACGGCGTCGGGCGAAGTCGTCCACGCCCAGCACCGTCGGCGTCACCGGTGGCGGGTCGGGCATCCGCCGGATCATCCGGATCAACGTCATCCGGGACACCGACACCGTCAACCGATGCGCCAACCGGCTGCCCGGTCGGCCGCCCAGCGCCACCGCGACTGCTTCCAGGTCACCCGCCGCCAGGACCGTGTGACGGGCATGTCGACGGGTCAGCCCAGGCACCTGCTCGACAAACGTCCGCCGCCGGCACCCGCTGTTGACGCAGGCGAATCGGCGGACCGTCAGCGCGAGCAGCACCTCATGGCCTCCCAACCTGACATCGGCCAACCGCCGAACATATCGACCATGCATGGTGGACGACCAGGTGCCGCAAGCGCCGCACGGCATTTGCACCGTCTGTGTCGCCGCGTCGATCCTGACCCCGACGCCCCGCACCACCACCGCTTCCAGCCGCAACCCCACCAGATGCGGAAGCAACGCCGAGATGATCTCCACCCGCGCACTCAACCCGAACTACCGACGAACGCGACTCACAAAATGTGTGCCAGAGCCAGTCGTCAGACGTCGACTACCGCTTCTTCGTACGGCCTGTTCGTCCGCCGCGGCGATGACCGGCCGCGCACAACTGCCGCTGTCCGTGCGCGCTACCCTCAGCCAGCACCGTGCCGCTCCGTCTTGACCTCTGGCGTCGATCCACGTCCGGATCTGGCTCCCGTTACGTTCTTGGAGCCCTCGTGTTGGGGGTGTAGGCCAGCGGTTTCGGCATGACTCATGGCTCCTGTCGTCATGATCTCAGAGGTGGTGTCACCGGGACCGCAGGGCGTTCGTGACCGCTTATAGGGACCTGGCCGGTGCAGTGTGGAGGCCTTTGTAGCGTGGCTGCCGGCGCGTCGTCCGCGGCTGGCCTACCCACCGTGACAAGGAGCGCCTGTTGACCAAGTCCCATGACATCAGCCCCGGCGGGGGCCGCGGATTCGAGATCTTCTGCGGCGTTGACGTAGCCCGGGAAACCCACTACGCGGTGGCTCTCGACCGTGACGGGCGGCGGCTGGTCGAGCGTGCGCTGCCTAACGACGAGCCCGCCCTGCGGGCGCTGTTCGCCGAGCTGGCGGAGCACGGCCGGCTGCTCATGGTCGTCGACCAGCCCGCGTCGATCGGGGCGTTGGCGATCGCGGTCGCCCGCAGCATGAACATCGAGGTCGGCTACCTTCCTGGGTTGGCGATGCGACGCATCGCAGACCTGTATCCCGGTGAGGGCAAGACTGACGCGCGAGACGCATTCGTCATCGCCGACGCCGCCCGGACTTTGCCGCACACCCTGCGGCGGGTCGGCCCGGACGAAGAGACCGTGACCGCCTTGGGTGTGCTTGCCGGCTACGACGCCGACCTCGCCGCCGAGGCGACCCGGCTGACCAACCGGCTGCACGACGCCTTGCTACACGTTCATCCAGCCCTGGAACGGTTACTCGGCAAGCACTTCCGTCGCCGCGGTGTGCTGGAACTACTCACCGCGGCAGGGACTCCGCAGCAGCTTTGCGCACTCGACGAGGACGCGTTGCGTCAAGCGCTGGCACCACGGTCACGGCGTCTCGCGCTGACCCTGCCGGCGCAGATCCACACCGCGTTGGAACAGCAGAGCGTCGTCATCCCCGCCACCGTGCAGTACGGGCGGGTGATCAGCGGTGTCGCCGCCCAACTGCTGGCGGTCCTGGACGAGCGGGTGTCTGTCGCCCACGACCTGGACACCCTTCTGAAGGAGCACCCCCTCGTCGAGGTGCTCATCTCGATGCCCGGCGTCGGAGCCAGAACCGCGGTCGCGCTGCTGCTAACCCTCGGCGACGGCAGCACGTTCCGTACTTCCGGACACCTCGCTGCTTATGCCGGACTGGCGCCCGTCACCCGCCAGTCCGGACGCACCATCCGTAGCGAACGCCAGCCCCAGCGCGGGAACCGGGCACTCAAACAAGCCCTGTACCTGTCCGCGTTCGCCAGCCTGAAGCACCCTGACAGCCGCGCCTACTACGACCGGAAACGCGCCGAGGGCAAGAACCACACCTCAGCGCTTCTCTGCCTCGCCCGACGCCGCACCGACGTCCTCTACGCCATGGTCCGCGACCGCACCCCCTACCAACCCACCGTCCCGTCGAACGACGACGGCACCACAACAACGGCTTGACACGCGTCATAGGGACACCTCTGTGTCAAGAGGCGGCGAGGAACGGTGTTCTAGGCTGGGTGTTGGCGGGTCCGGGAAGTGACTGTTCCGAAGTGCCGGCTGTCGGGATTGAGCTGGCCGCGCTGGATTGAAGTGTCGCTCCCACTTGTCCTCCCGGACCCGTCTCTCCTGCTCCAGCATCCTTGATCATCTGCTTGTAGACCAGGTCGGAAAGTCGCCGTTTCAGGGCCCTCATCGCTTCCATCGACGTCTTCCCGGCAGCGAGTTTGCGCCGGTAGTAGTCCCGGCCTTCGGTGTCGTTGCGGAGCTGGACGATGGCCATGATGTGCAGAACCCGGTTGATGCGGCGGTTCCCTGCCCGAGACAGGCGGTGGCGTTGCTGGTCGCCGGAGGACGCGTCGATGGGGGCGGTGCCGTTCCAGGAGGCGAAGTGCCCGCGGCTGGCGAACCGGTGGATGTCACCGACGTCGCCGATCAGTCGGGCGGCGCCCGACGGGCCGATACCGTTGAGCCCCAGAAGGTTGCTGCCGGTCGCCTCGACGAGTTCGGTCAGCTGCGTGTTCGCGGCTTTGATCTTCTTGTCGATGCTCGCGAGTTCGGTGATGAGTTCGGAGGCGAGCTGACGGCGGGTGCGCCCGACGATGTCGCGGGGCCGCACGGTGTTGAGCAGGGCACGGGCCTGCGGCGCGGATAGGAACTTCTTCGCCCCGCCCGGCAGGAGTTCCAGGAGCAGTTGGTGCAGCCGGTTGATGGTGTCCGTGCGTGACCGGCCGAGGTTGTCGCGTCGGTCGACCAGCAGCCGCAGCGCGACACCGGCGTCGTCGACGGTGACCTGCCGCAACCCCTCGGTGCGCAGCGCGACCACAGCCACGGAGTGCGCGTCGACGGGGTCGGTCTTACGGCCTTGACCGGTGGCGAACATCCGGGCCCGGGCAGAGAGTTTCGCGGGGACATCGACAACGGTCTCGCCGTCGGCAACGAGGCGTTGAGCGATGTGCCGGCCGATGCCGTTGCAGCCCTCGACCGCCCAGAGACGTTCCTTGTACTGTCGGCCGAGGGCGAGCATCGCCTGGTAGCCGTCAGTGTCGGTGCCGAACCGGCCCTGGGCCAGGACTTTTTCGCGGTCGTTGACGACCTCGATGGTCGCGGACCGTTTGTGGGGGTCCATGCCGATGATCACGCGTGCCATGTTGTCCTCCTCGATCATGCCGAGTTGATGTCGGCGAGGAGGGCAGCGCTACTTCGAGCTGGGCAAACCCCTCTTGAGCCTCTCCGCGCCACGGTGACCGGCGGGCGCATGCCAGATGAGAGCCACACCAAACTGCGGTGGGCAGCCGATGAGAGAGCTATCCCGCCGGTCACCTCGACCAAGCCTGGCCGGGCTGCGGTCGTAGGTCCAGTTAACAAGTAGCCGATGAGCGGATTGCGCCGTCTGGCTCTGCGATGATCGGTAGCGTCCGTCGATGCTCAGTTGCGGGACTCGGAGATACGAATCGAGATGGTGCGTCGGCGCACGTGGCGTGAGCGGATGCGCGGCGATTTCCGAAAACAGGTGATCCTTCCTCCCCCTGCCACGCTCCTGGTTACTGCGCGACCCAAAATCGATAGAAGTGCGCTCCTCGATACGCCGCTCCCGTCGTTGGTCATTGCGATACGGGTGGCCGTCCTCGAGCTTCGGTTCAGCGTCAACAAGAAGCATCGCTAGGTCGTCCAGATGTGTCCACTGGGCCGGCCCAGCCTGGCGCGACCAATTGTGACGCTGCCCAAGTAGCATGCCTTCCAGCGAGTCGAGTCGGAGGCAGCTGACCTCGGCAAACCGCCGACCAACACGGTCGCCGATGCACCGTGCTTCCCGTCGCGTGACCGCTTCATCCGCGTCACCGGTGGGGGGTTCTGTGCGGTCCGCGGGATCCGACTCATCAGAAGGCGTGATTGGCGACAGACTGAACACCAGAGCACCGATCAGTGCGCAACCGGTCGTCGCGTCACAAACCGTCGTGTACCCAACTGGTAAGCAACGCCCAATTTCGTTTCGGCGTCGGTGAACTACCGGTGAACCCTCTGGGAAAGCTCTCACGGAGAGTGGCTCCGGTCCGAGGCGTTCACCTAGGGTTAATTTCGTTCCTCAAGCCCCAGTTGAAAGTTCCGTTCCACGAGCCCTACTTGAAAGAAATTCCCTGTGCCTTTTCCCGCTTTTGTGCTGCCGAAGAGGTCACGGCTTCTGGTGATCCCGGCCGTGATCGTGGCGAGCGTGCTCCTCACGCTGCTCGCATTCTTCGCGTCCCGGGCGGCTGGCGTAGGACAGACACGGGCGGCTGGCGCCGGACGAGCGCCGTCAACGGCGGGAGCGATCGCGGTCGTCAACGGGTTCGACGCGTGTGGTGAGGGATGGACGGGCCCGGCCACCGGCGGAGCCTTCGACTTCGCTGTGTCGAACTCCACCATCGCCGGCGAAGCGATCTATCTCGAGGGAGCCGACGACCATAAGGTGTACGCCGAGGCCGAGGGCCTCGGACCGAGTACCGTATACCATCTGAAGGTTACCCTCGCCGACGGACGGTACCGCTTCGTCTGCATACCGACCGGCAACGATCCCATCGCCGGGCCCGTGGTCACGGTGCACGATGCCCCCGCCGGGCTCGTCCTCACCCCCGGCATCCAGGTCGTGACCCGCGCCGACCTGCTCCCCGCTGCCCGCGCGTATAACGCGTGGGTCCGCGCCCGCGTGACGGGGTTGGCGACCGACGCACGCCGGCTCAACACGGCGATCACGGGCGGCGACCGGGGTGCCTCCCAAGCGGCCTGGTTGACCGCCCAGCAGGACTACTCCCGGCTGGGCGCCGCCTACGGCGCCTTCGGCGATCTGGCCGACGCCATTGACGGGGATCCGGCCCCCGGCACCACGGCGCTCGATGACCCCGACCTACACGGGCTACGCAGGATCGAAGGACTGCTGTGGAGCGGCCGACCGGTCACCGACGCCGCGCCTGCCGCCCGGCAGCTCACCACGGACGTCGGGTCCCTCGACGCGACGCTCGCCACGACCCCGGTCAACGCTATCGATCTCGGCCTACGCTCGCACGAGATCCTCGAGGACGCCATCCAGTTCACCCTGACCGGCGCGGACGACGGCGGTTCGCATACTGGTCTGGCCGTGATCGCAGCCGACATCGACGCGACGCGCGCCGTGCTCGACCCGATCCGGCCCCTCGTCGCACCGCGCTATCCCGAACTGAGAGACACCGAAGCGTGGCTGACCCGCAGCGCCGCGCTCGTCGCCTCCTACGCGACCGGGAGCACGTGGCGCCCCCTGGATTCGCTGGACCGTGCCCAGCGCGAGGCGCTCGACGCTGATCTCGAGCGCACCGTCGAACTGCTCGCCCCGGTCGCTTCGATCACCGACCCGAGGGTGGCGGACCGATGAGCGGGAACGAACCCACCCGGATCGTCGGGCGGCGCGGATTCCTCGGCGCCGGTATCGGCGCGGCCGCGGTCGCCGCCGGTATCGGCACGGCCGCGAGCGGCGTCGGCCGTGGCACGGCGAACGTGACCCCCGAGAAAAGCCCGCCCGCGCCCCGCCGGTTCGCCTTCCACGGCGCCCACCAGCAGGGCATCATCACCCCGCCCCAGGCCGCGTCGGCCTTCCTCGCGCTCGACGTCACGGCGGCGAACCGCTCCGAGCTGCAGGAACTGTTCCAGTCGATCACCGCACGCGCACGGTTTCTCACCGCTGGTGGTGCGCCGGAGACCGTCGGCATCACGGCGCCGCCGTCGGATTCCGGCGTCGTCGGACCCGAGGTCGGGCCCGACGGGCTCACCGTCACGCTGTCAGTGGGCGCGAGCCTCTTCGACCACCGCTACGGGCTGGGCGAGCGGATCCCCGCAAGGCTGCGCACGATGCCGGACTTCCCCAACGACGCGCTGCGTCGCGATGTCTGCGACGGGGACCTCATGCTGCAGCTGCGCGCCGACCACGCCGACACGGTGATCCACGCGATGCGCGACATCACCCGGGCCGCGCGCGGTGGGGTGCAGGTCCGATGGCGAATGGACGGGTTCATCTCCCCGCCTCGCCCGAGCGGCACGCCGCGCAACCTCATGGGATTCAAGGACGGCACCGCGAACCCGGACATCGACGACCCGGCGCAGATGGCCCGACTGGTCTGGGCCGCGACCGATGGGAGCGAGCCTGCCTGGACCGCGGGCGGCAGCTACCACGTCGTCCGGCTCATCCGCATGCTCGTCGAGTTCTGGGATCGTGTCTCACTGCGCGAGCAGGAGAACATGATCGGGCGCTCGCGCGACGTCGGCGCACCCCTGACCGGCGTCCGGGAGACGGACGCGCCGGATTATCTGAACGATCCGAACGGCGACGCGATCCCCACCGGCGCGCACATCCGGCTCGCGAACCCGCGCACGCCCACGACCGACTCCTCGCGGCTGCTCCGCCGTGGCTACAACTACGACGCGGGCCTGGACGCCAACGGCCAGCTCGACATGGGCCTTATCTTCACGACCTTCAACCAGGATCTCGAGCGGCAGTTCGCCACCGTGCAACGGCGGCTGGTCGACGAGGCCCTGACCGACTACATCTCCCCGTTCGGCGGCGGCTACTACTTCGCGCTGCCCGGCGCCCAGGACGAGCACGACTGGCTCGGCCGCACCCTCATGAGCTGACCTCTCCAGAAAGTCAAGTGGAAGGAACCACGTAATGCCGCTCGTCCGTCCCCTAGGTGCCGCCGCCGCGGTCGCCGCGCTAGCCGCAGCGGTCGCGATCGGCGGCGTGTATACCGCCGAGACATCGGTGAACGCCGCGCCCAAGGCCGACAACTCCGCCAAAACGGCGACCCCGATCAAGCACGTCGTGGTGATCTACGACGAGAACAACTCGTTCGACCATTACTTCGGCACCTACCCGCACGCGGCCAACACCGACGGCACAACGTTCAAGGCCGTGCCCGGCACGCCAATCCCGAACAACTACATCTCCCACCCGGAGCTGCTCACCAAGAACCCGAACGCCTTCAACCCGCAGCGTCTGGACGCGGCACACGCGCTCACCTGCGACCAGAGCCACTCCTACGGCAGCGAGCAGAAGGCCTTCGATGGCGGTCTGATGGACCGTTTCGTCGAGGAGACCGAGACCAGCAGTTGCAGCCCCTCCACCCTGTACGGCACCGACGGCATCGTCATGGACTACTACGACGGCAACACCGTGACGGCGCTGTGGAACCTCGCCCAGAACTACTCGATGAGCGACAACAGCTTCAGCACCGGCTTCGGCCCGTCGACGCCGGGTGCCCTCAACCTGGTCTCGGGCAACACGTCCGGCGCGCTCACCGTCAACTCCGTTACGGGAAACCCGACCTCGACGACGACCAGCACCGTGACGAGTGACCCTGACCCGTACTACGACGACTGCGCCGACAACAACCACACCAAAACCAGCAACCTCATCAAGATGACCGGCAAAAACATCGGCGACCTGCTCAACCAGCGCCGCGTCAGCTGGGGCTGGTTCCAGGACGGCTTCACGCCGACCACGACCGCGGCCAACAGCCCGACCGGCTACGCCGTCTGCGGCGCCCAGGTGCCGATCACGGCCGAGAACGCGAACTTCCCGCTCGGTGCCTACGTGCCGCACCACGCGCCGTTCGCGTACTACCAGTCGACCTCGAACCCGCACCACCTGCTGCCCGCCTCGCTCGATGAGGTCGGTCACGACGGTCAGGCCAACCACAACTACGACGTGAGCTACTTCTACCAGGCGCTGGCCGCCAACAAGCTCCCCGCGGTCTCCTTCGTGAAGGCGGCGGCCGCCCAGGATGGACACCCTGGCAGCTCCAACCCGGTCGACGAGCAGATCTCCCTGGTCAAGGAGATCAACGCGATCGAGGCGTCGCCCGAGTGGGCCGACACCGCGATCGTGCTCGCCTATGACGACTCCGACGGCTGGTACGACCACGTGGTCGCCCCGATCACCAACGGCAGCGCCGCCGCCGGCAACTCCGCGATCTGCACCAATGCCGCGATTCTCGACATCGGCGGCGAGCAGAACCGATGCGGCCCGGGCCCCCGCCAGCCGCTCCTGGTGATCTCGCCGTTCGCGAAGAAGAACTTCATCGACCACACCCTGACCACCCAGTCGTCGATCCTGAAGCTCATCGAGGACAACTGGAGCACCGGCCAGATCGGCGGCGTCTCGGCGGACGCCTCCGCGGGAACTCTGAACAACATGTTCGACTTCAAGGCTCCCCCGGGGCAGGCGACCCGCCTGACCCTTGCCGCCAACGGCACCGTCGCGTCGGTCATCAAGGTGCACGGGCACGGACAACCCCCGGCACCCGGGTGCGGCGACTCCCCGGACCCCGGCAAGCCCGGCCCCGGTGAGGCCGCGCCCCCACAGCCGGGCTGCTGACCCTCAGGTCCGAAAGGGGCGGGACCGGCTTCGGCCAGCCCGCCCCTTTGGGCCTGTCTCGTGAAGGGTGTTTCCGGCGATCTTGGTTAGTAGGTTTCAGCGGTTGGGAAGCGGTCGTTGAAGGTGATGGCGAAGGCGTTCAACGCGGGTTTCCACCGCATCGCCCACCGCGTCCTGCCGGTCCCGGTCGGGTCCAACGATCGGGTCACCAGGTACAGACACTTCAACGCCGCCTGCTCGTTCGGGAAGTGCCCCCGGGCCTTGACCGCCCGCCGGTAGCGGGCGTTCAACGACTCGATCGCGTTCGTCGAGCAGATCACCTTCCGGATCTCGAGGTCGTAGTCGAGGAACGGGATGAACTCCGCCCAGGCGTTGTCCCACAACCGGATCACGGCCGGGTGGCGCCCGCCCCACTTCTCCGCCAGGTCGTCGAACGCGGCCCAGGCCGCGGTCGCGTTGACCGCGGTGTAGATCGGCTTGACGTCCCGCTTCAACTCGTCCCAGCACCTGCGTGACGTCAACCGGAACGTGTTACGGATCAAGTGAATGATGCACGTCTGCACGATCGTGCGGGGCCACACGTTCGTGACGACCTCCGGCAGCCCTTTCAACCCGTCGCAGACGAGGAAGAACACGTCCTTGATACCCCGGTTACGCAGGTCGGTCAGCACGCTCATCCAGAACTTCGCACCCTCACCACCGGTCCCGGCCCACAACCCGAGAACGTCCTTGTCCCCGTCGAGGGTGACCCCGATCGCGGCGTAGAACGGCCGGTTGCTCACCTGCCCATCCCTGACCTTGGCTCTGTCGCTGATCTTGTGATGTGGACGGTTCCGTCCCGCTCGTCGTTACTTCGTTGATCATGTCCAGCGTGTTCGCTTGGGGAGCGGTTGCTGCCGCATCTGTCCGGTCTGTCGATCGAGGTGGTTGAGCAGCGTGACGGCATGGTGGTGTTGTCGGGCCGGATCCGGGCGACGACCGCGCGGTGCGGTCGGTGTCGGCAACCGTCAAGCCGGATTCATGGGCGCTATCAGCGGCGGTTGCGTGACGTCGCTGTAGCTGGGATGGCCTTGGTGCTGCAGGTGCAGGTTCGGCGATTCCGCTGCGACAACACCGGTTGCCCGGCGAAGACCTTCGTCGAACAGGTCGAAGGGGTGACCACGCCGCATGCGCGGTTAACGGCGGGCCCGAAAGTCACGCTGACGCAGATCGGTCTCGCGTTAGCCGGCCGGGCCGGTTCCCGCCTCGCTGTGGTCATCGGATCTGCCGCAGGCCGTGACACGCTGTTGCGACTGGTCAAGGCTTTGCCCGATCCACCGCAGGCCCCGATCACGGTGCTCGGCGTCGATGACTTCGCGTTCCGGCGAGGGCGCCACTACGGCACCGTTCTCATCGACATGGCCAGCCACCGGCCCGTGGACATGTTCGACGGCCGTGACGGTGACAGCCTCGCCGCTTGGCTGCGGCAACACCCCGAGATCGAGGTGATCTGCCGGGACCGCGCCGGTGGATATGGTGAAGGCGCCCGCCTGGGTGCGCCGAACGCAGTACAGGTCGCGGACCGGTTCCACCTCTGGCAGAACTTGGGCCAGGCGGTCGAGAAGACCGTCAACGCGTATCGGTCCCGGCTCGCCTCGCCGGCCCCACCGCCCGCCGACGACACCATGCCCGCCCAACTGCGGCAACTACCCGAGCTCAAGATCGTTACCCGGCTTCGTGAGCACCACGCCGCCGTCCACGAACTGGCCTCTCAAGGGTGGAACAAATCAGCGATCGCCCGCAAACTCGGCCTTCACCACGCCACCGTCCGCAAATACCTCAACGCCGCCACCGCCGCCGAGTTGACCGTCGTGTCCGAGCAACGCGCACCTGGTCGACGACTACGTCGCCTACCTGCACCAGCGTTGGAACGAAGGCGAACGCAACGCCACCCAACTGTTCCGCGAAATCAAACACCAGGGCTATCCCGGCGGCGAGCTCGTTGTCCAGCGCTACCTGCGCCGCTTTCGCCGCGGCCGAGGCCACGCCCCGGACCCGGGTCCGAAACCACCATCAGTGCGCCAGGTGACCTCATGGATCATGACCCATCCCGACCACCTCGATCCCCGCGGCGCGATCAAGCTGCGCGATGTCCGCAGCCGCGACCGTGATCTGAACCGGCTGGTCAAACACGTTCGAGCTTTCGCGGTCATGATGACCGGCCGCCCCGGCGACCGCCTCGAGGAATGGATCACCGCTATCGAACACGACCCCCTCACACCGCTGGCGGGATTCGCCCGCAACCTGCGCCGCGACCTCGACGCGGTCCGCAACGGCCTTACCCTGGCGCACAGCTCCGGAGCGGTCGAAGGCAACATCAACCGCCTCAAGATGATCAAACGCCAAATGTTCGGCCGCGCCAGTCTCGACCTGCTCCGCAAACGCGTCCTACTCACGCACTGACCTACTTCACACAACCGGCGACCGAGCCCTTATGTGCACCACCCGGGTCTTGGCCTGCGACAGCCGCAGACCCAGCGGGGCGAGTACTTCAGCGATGTCTTCGCGCAGATTCTCCACGTCGTCTCGGCTGCCGTGCACGAGTACGACGAAGTCGTCCGCGTAGCGGACGATCCGCCAGGTCGGCAGGCCCTTGCCGCGACGAGCGTGACGGCGGTAGAGAGTGCCCATCGTCCCGTCCGGCTTCCACGGCGCCATCACGTGCTCGTCGAGCGCGCTCAGCGCGATGTTGGCCAGTAGCGGTGACAGGATCCCTCCCTGCGGGGTGCCGGTGTTGGGGTTTTCCCGGGGCAGGCGTAGCACCAGGATGCGTATCGTGTGCAC
The DNA here is from genome assembly GCF_003633685.1 of Micromonospora pisi. Lineage (NCBI taxonomy): Bacteria > Bacillati > Actinomycetota > Actinomycetes > Micromonosporales > Micromonosporaceae > Micromonospora > Micromonospora pisi. The sequence continues at coordinate 7,092,629 of NZ_RBKT01000001.1, forward strand.
GGTCCGTGGCCGGCCCGGGCGTTTTGGTCGAGATCGTGTCGCGTGATGGCGTGCGAGCAGGTCGCGGTGCCAACGCAGTACGGTGTCCGGGCGTACCAGCATCTGCAATCCGCGCAGCACGTGCCGCGGCAACCGGTGCAGCAGAGCGGCCAGGAACGCCCGATCGCTCGGCTGAAACAGCGGTCGCTGTTCGCCCGGTTGCCGCTGCAGGATCGTGATCTGGTGACGTAACGCCAGGATCTCAGCATCCTTGTTCCGGTCGCTCGTCCGCAGGAGGCGCAGCATCGTGGGCGCGTTCGTCACGCCCAGGTACGTGAGTCGAAGCAGCACGGATGATTATGTTGCCGTAGCGAGCGACGGCCTGTGTAGCGCGTCCGGCTCAGGTGGCAGCCGTCGAGGTCCTGGGATGATGAGACAGCTCTCTCACCTGCTCGGATGGAGATTTCGGCAAGCGCAACCTTGAGGACGGTGCGTGTTCATCAGCAAGTCCGGTACCTGGGGGCGCGGTCCGTCTGGTTCTGCTCGAGGATCCGGCGGAGAGCCGCAAGCCGCTGGAGGAGTTGGCCAGGAAGGTCGCCGGCCGAATGTGATCGGATTGCCCGCCGTGGCCCGGTGGCCGATTCACCGAGAGTGGGTGGGGTCGGTGCCGCCCGGCCGGCGTCCGTCGCGACGAGCCCTCATCCGCCTGGCACCGTGGTGAAGCCGGCGCCGTCGAGCCGTCGAGCGGTCGCCGGGCGTGAAGACGACCGCTCGACGGGTCACGTGCGTTGCCGTGCCGCGGGCGGCAGGCCCGAAGGGTCGGCGACCCGTCAGGCGGCGACGATGTTCGGGCGCCCGGATTCGACCGCGTACGACGCGCTCGTGTAGACGGGCGTCCTGCGTACCGCGATGGTGTCGACGACGCGGATGTCGGTCCGCCACACCTGCCGGTCCACGCGGACGCGCAGATAGCCGCGGCGCGACCCGTCGAAGTAGCGCACATGCGGGTTGAGCAACGGGTTCGTCGCCTTGATCGGGGCGTCGAAGGCGACCGGGAAGTCCGAGCTGATCGACGTGGCCACGAACTCGACCGCCACGCTCGGTGAGGCTGGGTCGTCGAAATCGAGCTTCAGGTCGCTCATCCAGGTCGAGTGGATGTCGCCCGCGAGTACCACCGGATTACTCACCCGTCCGGCGGCCAGCAGCCCGAGCAGGCGGTCGCGCTGTGGTGCGTACCCGTCCCACTGGTCGAGGTTGGACATCGTCGGCGGCACCAGGGCCGGGTTGGGGAACCGGATCCGGCTCATCATGACCTGCTGGGCGACGACGTTCCATCGCGCCGAGGACCGCAACAGTCCCTGGTTGAGCCAACGTTCCTGGTCTTCGCCGGTCAAGGTGCCCGCGGTGTTCGTCCGACCGGCGCCCTCCGGTCCGAAGTCCCCCGGGAACCCGCCGGGCTGGTCGGATCGGTACTGCCGGGTGTCCAGGACGTTGAACCGGGCCAGCCGGCCGAAGTCGAACCGGCGGAAGATCCGCAGATCGGCGCTGCCCGGTCGCAGGTCGGCCCGGATCGGCATGTGCTCGTAGTACGCCTGGTACGCGTTGGCGCGCTGCCTGGCGAATTGCTCGGGGGTCTGCCGAGCGGCCCCGGTGTCGTCGACCTCGTCGAGGTGGCCCGCGTAGTTGTTCTCGGTCTCGTGGTCGTCCCAGGTCACGATCCAGGGAAAGGCGGCGTGCGCGGCCTGCAGCGCCGGATCGGTCTTGTACTGGGCGTGCCGGTTGCGGTAGTCGCTCAACGTGCTCAGCTGGTCGAGGCCCGGGGTCTGCGGGGCGACGTGGGCGCGGTCGGCGAACGCGCTGCGCGGGTCGTACTCGTAGATGTAGTCGCCGAGGTGCAGCACCACGTCGAGGTCCTCGTCAGCGAGCCCCCAGTACGCCGGCCAGTAGCCGTTCTGGAAGTCCTGGCAGTTGACAATGCCGAAGTTCAGCCGGGACGGGTCGGCCCACGGGCTCGGGGCGGTGCGGGTACGCCCGACCGGACTGAGCTCGCCCAGGGCGCGGAATCGGTAGAAGTACTCCCGGCCGGGCTCCAGCCCGCGTGCGTCCACGTGTACCGAGTGGCCAAGTTCCGGCCGGGCCCGGGTCACGCCGTGCCGTACCACGCGCCGGAACCGTTCGTCGTGCGCCACCTGCCAGGCCACCTCGACCGGCCGGCGCAGTGAACCGGCGTCGTAGAGGTCGTGCACCAGGCGGGTCCAGAGGATGACCGCGTCCGGTAGCGGATCGCCGCTGGCCACACCGAGCTTGAACGGCGCGGCCGTCGACGTACCGTGGGCGGCGGCCGGACCCGTGGCGGCGGCGACGGGCAGCACTGCCGCACCCACCGAGGCCGCCGCGCCGGCCATGAGTTGTCTTCTGCTGACCAGGTGTTCGGACACGTGTTACCTCCAGGGTGGCTGGGTTCGTCGGCTCACTCTGGCGAGTGGAATCGACCGGCCACCCAACACGACCCGAACATCTGGGGGCCGGCGGCGGCAGGCCGTCGTCAGGCGCGAAGCGTGGCCATACGCTGGAACCACACTGGATCAGCTCGATCGCCCATTCGTCGTCGGCGGTGGCCGGGTAGCCGCCGTGGGAGGTGGGACGTGCGCATCGCCAGCTACAACGTCGAGAACCTGTTCAACCGGGCGCGCGCTCTCGACCAGCGGACCTGGTCGGCCGGGCGGCCGGTCCTGGAGGCGTTCCAGCGGGTCTGCGAGCTGTTGGAGGAGCCGACGTACACGGCCGAGGTCAAGGACGGCATCCTCGGCGAACTGCAGCACCTCGGTCTGCGTCGCGGAGACACGGCGCCGGCATCGCTTCCAGCGGTGGCGGGATCGACCGGTCGTCGTTGTCGAGCCTGGTCAACACAGCCCATACGTGGGTCGGGCTGAGCCCGTTGAGGACAGCGGGCGCCGTTGCGTTATGGGATCGACGGATGCGGTCAACCCGCGTCGGGTTGAGGTCAGATGGCCAAGGCGAGGGCGGCGAACGCCGTAGACACCCGCGTTGCCGGCGGAGCGTCGACGGCGAGTTCGTAGTGTCCGCGGCGGAGGTTCCGCATGAACGCGTGTCCGGCGATGATCACCTGTGCCGTCTTGTCGTCCGTAGTCCGCGCATCGGTCTCAACCGGTGTTTCAGCTGGCTGTGATTAGCCTCGATCGGATTGTTCGCGTACCGCTCGACGTGGTGCCATGCGGACGGGATCAGCTCATCCAGCACGCCGGGGTAGACCGCGGAGGCGTCGGTGACGACCTCGCTGGCTGTCACCTTCACCGTCGACAGCGCCCGTCGGAAGAACCGCCTGGCCGCGTCGGCATCTCGGCGCGCGCCGAGACCAGTACGTCGATGACCTGCCCGTACTGGTTGACCGCCCGGTACACATACCGCCACACGCCGTTTACCCTGACGTACGATTCGTCGAAGAACCACCTGTCACCCGGCGAGTGGCGGCAGAATCGGGCGGCGTCCGCCAGCAGCGGCGTGAACCGCTGCACCCAGCCGGTAGACGGTCACGTGATCGACCTCGACCCCACGCTCGACCAGCATTTCCTCGACGTCGCGGTAGGACAGGCTGTACCGCAGGTACCAGCGGACCGCGACGACGATCACCTCCGACGGGAACCGAAACCCGGCGGACGCCGACCTCGGAGGCAGCCACGGGCGAGAGCGGGTCAATGATTTTACTGCTCAAGCCTGCCTTGATCGCGGCCAACCCTCAACGTGACAGAGCCCGGCGAGCTGCGTCAGGACCCCGGTCAGATGGGCCAGTTGCAGGCCAGGGCGGGGATCGGCGACCAGGCACTCGGCGTACGGACTGACCCAGAGCGCGCCCATGATCGCGGTAGCCAGCAGCAGCACCAGCTTCGCGACGACCCAGTAGTGCCGGAACAGCCCTTACCGGGTACGTAGCGACAGGATCACGCTGGAGGCCAGCGCCACCAGGAACAACGGGATGCCCAGGCTCGGCACCAGCGCCCCGAGCAGGGTGTAGCGCTGCGTACCAGTGCCGGATCGGTGCTGCGGATCGCGACCAGGGCGAGTACCAGCATCACTAGTTTCTGGCCGATCAGGGCCACCGAGGCGACGATGTGCACGGTGGTCAGTGCCTTGTGTGATGGGTCGGATGCTCTCGCCCGCCCAGTCTCGGCGGGCCGGTACGCGCTGTCGTCCGTCCCAAAGCGGCCCTCGGGCTACGCCGGGGGGTCGCAGCGGCGGTACGGTCCGGAGCGCGGACGTGGGGGCCGGTCCGGGTTGACCGCACCGACCCCCACCGCGTCACAGGTCGGGGCGTTCGGTGACCCGTACGGCATTGAGAAGCGGCGGAGCTTGTCCCCGGCTTACCAGCGCCAGCCGTAGCGTCCCGCCCGTGACCTCGACCCGCAGCCGTCGAACGTCGCTATGATCCGCCGGGGGCCGGTAGTCGGCGAGCAACGTACGGCCTCCGGCGATCACGTCGAAGCGTCGGTCGGCACCGGTCGGGCCGGCGACATCGCGGAAGGTCAACGCCACCTCGTAGACCCCGTCCGGTAGGTGGTGGAACTCGTAGCCGAAGGTGCCGACCCGGGCATCCGCCGCGACCGGGTCGCCCACCTGAGCGTCGGCCGCCCTCGTGGTCCGGCCGTCCCAACCGAAGTCGCCGGACCCGGTGAACGGTCGGTCGGCCCGCCAGGTCGTACCGTCGGGCCCCACCACGCGTGCCCCGCCCACGTTGACGGCGATGTCGTACCGGGGCACCCCCACGGTGACCGGGATCTGGAGTACGCCATGGTTGTAGCCGGTGTTCGAGGTGACGAGGAGTTGGGCCTGGCGGGCCTCGCCCGGTGCCAAACCGGCCGTGTCGACAAGAACGTCGACGACCGCCGACTGTCCCGGCCGGAGGGTGCCGGAGGTGACGGAGGTGGTCAGCCACGGCTGGTCCACCGGGCTCGGGATCGCCGGTTCGACCACCCCGATTTCCTGGCTCGCCACTCCCCAGATCCGCCCGTCCCGGTCGAGGTCGATCGAACCGAATGGCTGCCCGACCGCCGCCGGGTAGGTCAGCTCACCCAACACCCCACAGCCGTCCGGATCCACCCGCAGAATCCTCGGTTCCGTCTGCTGCACGTAGATCTCCTTCGTCGCCGCATGCCAGGCCAGTCCGCTCGCGGTGATGTCGGGCAGGTCGCAGGAGTCGAGCACGCTGCCGGGACGGGCGTGGGACTCACCGGAGACGTGGTAGAGCCTGCGGACGGCCCGGTCCCGGGCGGCGAGGTAGAAGGTGTCGTCGTCCGGGCGGTACGTCAGGGTGATGGCGCCCTGCCAGGGGTGGTTGTTGCCGGGAACGTCGAGGGTGAGCGCACCGGTGGCGTCCCAGCACCGCAACCACGTCTGCGGTTCCGCGAGGATGCTTTCGTACACCTGGGCACCGCACATCCGGCCACGACGCGAGTCGTAGGTGAGGTCACGCAGCCGGAGCACCGTCTCCTCGGCCGGTGTCACACCGAGCACCCGCCCGGTAGGTGTGCCGTCGGGGCGGAACTCGTGCACCGAGCCGGCCGTGCCGTCGCCCAGCCAGACGTTGCCGGTGGTGGGGTCGAGGCCGATTCCCAGGACGGTGGACGTGCCCGCGATCCTGGGCCGCCACGCCTGCTGGGCGTACTGGCCCGGCGCGGTCGGTGCGTGCGCCTCGGCCACCCGGTAGTCGGCCGGCAGATCGCCCGAGTTGGTGAGCCGGACCGTGCGCCGCTGCCGGCCGAGGTTTTCGCCGACCACGGTCAGCTTGGACAGGTCGGCGGTGACCGTACCGCTGGCGAGCGTGGCGTCGGCGGTCACCCGCTGTGCGTCGTGCTCGATCCGGACGGTACGGCGGTCGGCGGCGTAGTGGCCCGACGTGATCTCGAGGATGTGTTCGCCGGGCGGCACCTCGACGAAGTAGCGGCCGTCGGGGCGGATCTGCTGCCGGCGCCGGAGTTGTCCACCACTCCACACGCTCACCGTGCCACCGTTCACGGCCCGGCCGTCGTTCGCGTCGCGTACGGTGCCGGACGCGACTCCGCTCGCGGGTGGGCGGAACCGGATCGCGACGTCGTCGGAGAGCACCGGCTCGGCCTGGGAGTAGTACATGCCGGGGGGTGGGGCGTAGCCCCAGATCCCCACCGTGGCCCACCTGCCACGGTTGACGGGGTCGAGGTTCCGGTACTGGTAGGTGACCGTGCCGTCCTCGCCGAGCAGCGCCTCGAACGACACCCGGTACGTGCCGACCTCGTTCTGGTTCTCGTCGTAGTCGGTCGCGGTCAGGTCGCGCCACTCGATGACGAACTGGCGGCGTGGTGCCTGGCCGACCACCGCCGTTCGGATCGACGAGTGGTCGTCCAGGAACAGCTGGTCCAGGTACGGGGCCAGTTCGGTGCTGGCCCTGCTGCGTAGGGAGATCCGGCCGTCGCCCCAGACGGTGACCCGCTCGTGGAACTCGCCGAACAGGCGGAACGGGAAGGGCAGGTCGACCGGCAGTTCGATGTGCAGACCGCCGCCGGAGGCCCGGTCCACCAGCACCCGGTCGGCCTCCACCCAGCCCGACCGGTGTTCCGCGCAGGTGTATCCGTATCCGCCGGTGTCGGTCCGGCTCGACACCTTCGGGCGCACCGCCGTGTCGCCCTCGACGGTGATCTCCGTGGTCGTCTCGACCAGGCAACGGTCGCCGGAGAGGGTCAGCCGGTGATTGCCCTCCGGTACGTCGGTGAATTGGAAACCACCGTCGGCGCCGGTGGTGACCGGTGGCAACGGGGTGCCCACCAGGGTCGCGGTGAGCCCGGCCACCGGTGTCCCGTCCTCGCGTACGGCCACTCCCCGCACCGGGCGCCGGGGCGCCTGGGCGATTGCGACGTCGATCGTGGTCGTGCTCCGCTCCGGCAGTTCCACCGTGCGGCGGTGGGTCCGGTAGCCGTAGCCGCCGATGTCGATCGTCACCGTGCCGGCGGCCGAGACGAGACGGTAGGACCCGTCGGCCGAGGCGGTGGTGGCCCGGACGACCGACCCGGCTGCGGCCTGGACCGTGGCACCGGCGACCGGGGCACCGTCCGCGTCCGTCACCCGACCGGTGACCGTGGCGATCGCGTCGCGCGGGGCCCGGCCGACCGCCGGGAACACGTCGAGCCTGCCCTCGCCCCAGGTCTGGTCGTTGCCGGGGACACCGCCGCAGTCCAGCGCCGCCGGGGCGTCGACCGCCACGCCGTCCAGTAGCGCCCGGATCTCCGCCGGTCGACCGACCAGCAGGGGAGCGGCGGAGAGCAGCAGCGCCACCGCGCCGGCGACGTGCGGAGCGGCCATCGAGGTGCCGCTCCACTGTTCGTACCCGTCACCCGGCACCGCGCTGCGTACGGCCACACCGGGCGCAGCGATGTCTGGTTTGCCGTCCTGGTAGCCCCTGGAGGAGAAGTCCGCGATGCGGTTGTCCGTGTCGAAGGCCGCCACCGAGTAGGCATCCGGCAGGGCCCCCGGGTAGCCGACGGTCTGGCAGAGCGGACCGTCGTTGCCGGCGGAGAAGACCGGCATGATGCCGGCGGCGACCCAGGCGGAGAGGATCTGCTGTAGCACCGGTGGTCCGCCCGGCCCGCCCCACGAGTTGTTCACCACGTGCGGACGCAGGTCGGGGCGGGGATTCTGGCCGGACAGGTCGGTCGGCGCGAGCATCCATTGCATGGCGGCGGCGAGGGCCCGGTAGCTGCAGGAGCGTGCCTCGCAGCCCTTCGCGCTGATCCACTTGGCGCCCGGCGCGACCCCCACGTGGTTGCCCGGCCCACCGTCACCGACCATCGTGCCGACCGTGTGGGTGCCGTGCCCGGTGTTGTCGCACGGTTCGAGTGACGGGTCGCCGCAGACGTACGACGGGTCGAACCAGTTGTAGTTGTGGTCGAAGGTGCCGTCCCCCCGACTACCGCGATAGCTCGCCGCGATCGCCGGATGGTCGTACTCGGCGCCGGAGTCGATGCTGCCGACCACCGTGCCCTCACCCCGTACGCCGTATTCCGACCACACCTTCGGCGCGCCGACCCGATCCACCCCCCACGCCACGTCGGTGCTGGTGGTGCCCGCCGCCTTCGCGGGGTCGGGCAGTGGGACCTCTCCGGTCGCGGTGATCCGGGCGACCTCCGGGCGGTTCCGTACGACGTCGAGTGCCGCCTGGTCACCGAGCCGGACCAGGACCGCGTTGGCGGCCCAGAAGCCGGTAGCGGCCACCCCGTTGGCGGTGAGCTTCGAGAGCAACGCCGATTGGCTCCGCGCGGCGGTCGTCTGCAGGGCGTGGTGCACGTACCGGCCGCGCTCGCCCCAGTCGGCGATGCCGGCGGCGGCCGACAGGTCGGCCTCCGCGTCGAGCAGGACCCAGAAGTCGGTCCGGCCGTGCGCGGCGATTGCGCCGGTGACCTCGGCGTCCACGGTCACCCGGCCGGTGCTGCTCGCCTCGGTGTCGAGCGGGGCCGCCCCGGCCGCGCCGGGGGCTGACACCGCGAGCGTCGCGGCCAGCGCGAGCGCGAGGCCGTGTCGCAGTGAACTCATCGTGGTTCTCCTCGCGGTCATGCCGACGGGAACGGCCGGTGGGTGGCCCGCAGGCCGCAGATCATCGGGTCCTGCGAATCGGGCGACCCGACCAGCCGGACATGGAGTTCGCCACCGGTGACGGCGACCGTGAAACGTTGGCGGGCGGCGGCATTGCGGCCGGCCGCGCCGGCGATGTCGTAGCCGGCCAACAGCCGCTGCTCACCCGCGTACACGTCGAACCGGCGTTTGCCGGGCGCGGCACCGTTGATCTCGGCGAACTCCAGTTCGAGCTCGTAGTTGCCGCTGGGCAGACCGGCGAACCGGTAGCCGACCGCCCCGACCCGGCAAGTCTGGTAGAGCGTGTCGTCGTCGGTGCCGGCGATCGCCTTGGTGGTCGTGACCACCCGGCTTTTGCCCTCGTAGCCGAACTGACCCGCGTACGGCTGGTCCGCGGCCCAGGTTCCGCCAGCCAGGTCGGTGTACGCCGCACCACCGGCGTCGATCCCCTGCTCGTATGCGGCGACCGTCAGGTGCACCGGTACCCGGGTCCAGCGTGGTTCACGGCCGGTGGCGGAGTAGAACATCAACTCCTCGGCGTACTCCCCGCCGGACAGGCCGGTGCTGTCCGCCGTCACCGGGACGGTGACCGTCTCGCCCGGGCCCACGGTGACGAAGTGGTACCGCCGCCCGTCGGGCAGCCGGAGCCAGGTGGACGGGTTGAAGGTGGAGATTTGGACGTCTGCGGCGGCGCCGCCGCTGTTGGTCAGCCGCACGTCGTAGACGCGCTGCTGGCCGGCGACGAGATCCGCCCGTCCGTCCCAGCCCGAGACCGCGATCCGGGCGGTGGTGAGGGCGAGGTCGACTCCGTGTCGAGTCGCGCCGTCAACGACCTCGACGGTGCTGCTCGCTGCGGCGTACCCCTCCGCGTTGCCCTCGATCGTGTACCGGCCGTCGGGGAGCGCGAGCCCGAAGACACCACCGACCACCGGCACCGTCGCGACAATCTGACCCGTCGCGTCGCTTGCGGAAACGGTCGGCTGCCGGACGTCGTCGACCGCGCGACCGTCGTTGTGGTCGGTGACGCGGCCGAACACCAGGCCGGCGGCGGGCGGGGTGTAGACGATGGAGCGGTCGTTGGTGAGCGCGTCGGTCCGGTAGGTGTACGGCAGCGCGGTGCTGCCAGCCTCGTCCTCGATGCCGACCGACACCGAACTGTAGGCGTCACCGGCACCGCGCTCGGCCGCGTCGTCCAGTCCGGCGTACTGGAACCGTACGGTCCCGTCCTCGCTGAGCACCGCCTGTACCGTGATCCGACGTTGCACGGCGGGGTTGCCCAGCAGCAGCCGTACGTTGCGCCACTCCACGGCCAGCCAGCGGTGTGGCGAAATGCCGCCGCTCCCGGTACGCACACTCGCCGAGCCGTCGACAAAGAGATCCGCCCAGTAGGGGTAGAGGGAGCCGTCCGGCTCCGGACCGTCCGGTAGCGGGCCGCCCGGCTGACTGCCGAGGACGTCGGCGCTCAACGGGCGGAGGTCGGTGGCGATCCGACCGTCGACGTGGATCCGAACCGACTCGGTCGCCTTGCCGTAGAGCCGGAACGGGAACGGCAGCGCGAGGTCGTACGCCGCACCGGTTCCGGTGATCGGCAGCGTGGTGTCGGTGGGCCGGAAACCGTTCGGCTCCTCGTGGCAGCCGTAACCGCGTCCGTCCCGGCGCCGCTCGGCGGTGATGGTCGGTGTCTCGTCGCCGTCGACGGTCAGGTCGAGAACCTGCCCGAGCACGCACGCCCCAGCCGTGGTCAGCAGGCGGTACCGGCCCTCGGGCACACCCTCGAACCGGAAACCGCCGTCGGGGGCGGTCTTCACCGGAGCGAGCGGCGTGTCGGAGAGGGTGACCTCGACCCCGAACACGGCCGCTCCCGCTGGGTCGGCGACCCGTCCGGTGACGGTGTGCCGGACGACCGGGACGAGGGCGAGGTCGACCCGGATCGTGCCGTCGGCCGGTACCTCGACAGTGGTGGACGCCGGTCGGTAGCCGAACCCGGTCGCGTCCAGTGCGAACCGACCCGCCGGTGTGACAAAGCGGTAGCTCCCGTCCGCCTCGGTGTCGGTGCGCTGCCCGTCGGCGAGCCCGACGGTCACGTCCGGCACCGGCGCGCCGGTCGTCGCGTCGGTCACCACCCCGGTCACGACGCCGGCGGCATCCCGTGGGGCGAGCGCGACCGCCGCTGCCGCGTCCAGTCGCCCCTCGCCGTACACGTTGTTGTCGTTGGAGGTGCCACCGCAGGAGGTGTCGGCCGTGTCGACGGCGGAGGCGTCGAGTGCCGCCCGGATCCCGGGCAGTTCGCCGCGCAGCTTCGGTGCCGCCGCGAGGATCAGTGCCACCGTGCCGGTCACGTGCGGTGTCGCCATCGACGTACCGTCGCCGACGGCGTAGCCGTTGCCCGGCACGCTGCTGAGGATCGCCGAGCCGGGCGCGGAGAGGTCCGGTTTGGTACCGCCGTCAAGCGGTGAGCTACCGCGCGCGGAGAAGGGCGCGACCGTTCCCTCACGGTCGTGGGCCCCGACCGTGTACGCCTCCGGGTAGCTGCCCGGGGCGTCGACGGTGGCGCAGGTGGGGCCGGAGTTGCCGGCGGCGAAGACGGGCATCACTCCGGCGGCGGCCCAGGCGCGTACCGCCTGGCGGAAGCCCTCGAAGGCGCCGTCCGAGTTGCCCCACGAGTTGTTCACCACCTGTGGGCGCAACTCGGGTCTCGGGTTGCGGCCGTAGCGGTCGGTCGGGGCGAGCATCCACTGCATCGAGGAGAGCAGGCTCTGGTCCGAGCAGTAGTCGTACTCGCAGCCCTTGGCTGCGATCCAGGTGGCGCCGGGTGCCACCCCGATTCGGTTGCCGGGACCGGCGTCGCCGAGGACCGTACCGGTCACGTGGGTGCCGTGACCATTGTTGTCACAGGGCGCCGACCGGGTGTCGCCGCAGACGTAGTTCGGGTCCCACCAGTTGTAGCCGTGCTCGTACGTCCCGTCGCCCCTGGTGCCCCGGTAGCCGCGTACCAGCGCCGGGTGGTCGAACTGTGCCCCGGTGTCGATGACACCGATCGTCACGCCCTCGCCCCGGACGCCGTACTCCTGCCAGACCCGGTCGGCGTGGATCATCTCGATGTTCCACGCGACCGGGTCGTCCTCGTCGGTGGTGGCGGTGGCCGTGGGACGCGGTACCCGGTAGGTCCTCGGCGCGGCGATCGTTTGTACGTCCGTCCGGCTGGCGACCGCGTCTAGGGCCGTCCTGTCGCCGGTCACCAGTAGGGCGTTGGCGGCCCAGAACGACTCGACCTTCGCGCCCCGGGCGGTGAGCGTGGCTTGCACCGGGGCCTGGCTCCGTTGCGCGGCGGCGCGCAGCCGGTTCGTGACGTGGCGGCCCCGCTCGCCCCAGTCGGCGATCCGGTCCGCGCCGGAGAGGTCGGCGGTCTGGTCGAACATCACCCAGAACGTGGTCGACCCCTGCCGGTCGAGCGCCTGGGTGACCTGCGCGTCGACCCGGGGCAGATGGGTGCGGGCGTCTGTGTCGGGGCGGGCACTGGCCGGAGCGGCGAGGCCGCCGGCCAGGATCACGCCGGCCGTCACAGCGGCCGGCCACCAGAGGGGAATTGTGGATCGTGGCTTCACCGGAGGCGTCCTTTCGGTGGCAGAACCCCGTCGGGACGGACGGTACGGGCATCGATCATCAACTGTGAAGGAGATATGAAGTCACAATTCAATAACCCTGAAGGACTCCATCGTGGGGGTGAGGGGCCGCGACGTACGCTGGGGCACTCACAGTGACGAGGAGAACGGGTGTCGATCCAGAACACCGATGGCACCGACCGGGACTGGCGTAGGCCCCGCGACCCGGACCGGGCCTACCTCACCGACCCGAGGGCGATCAGAGTGCTCGCCCATCCCGGTCGACAGGGGATCCTGCGGCGCCTTCAGGCCGACGGCCCGGCCACCGCCACCGAATGCGCCCAGGTCGCCGGGATGACTCCGAGCGCCGCCAGTTACCACCTTCGACAGCTTGCTCGACACGGTTTTGTCGCCGAGGCGCCGGGACGCGGCGACATGCGCGAGCGGATGTGGGAGGCGCGGATCCGGGGCTACCGCATCGACGATGTCGAGGAGCCGTCAGCGCAGCTCGTCGCCACGGTGCAGGAGCTGTTCCAGGCGACCCTCCAGGCATCCGAACAACTCGCCGTCCGGTGGATGGAGCGGCTTCCGCAGGAGTCATACGCCTGGCGTGACTCGGCTCAACTCGCCACCAAGAGCATCCGGGTCAACCCGGCGGAACTCCGGGTGGTCTACGAGCGTATGGCCGAGATCCTGCAGCCCTACCTCGCCAACCGGCGGCCCCGGGAGGACGCGCCCGCGGACGCCCGCTTGGTCCACGTCGACCTGCGGATGCTGCCCTGGGCAGACCCCGCTCCGGTGGTGGCCGTCGAACCGGCGGAGCCCAAACAGGACGGGCGGGAAGCGTACCGAGACCGGGGACGGTGATCGCCGTCCGCCCTTCCGGCTCGGAGGGGAATTGATCGACGTATGGTGCTCGAATGAGAGCGAATGCGTTTCGCCATTGTCGGTCGAATCGTGCCGGTGAGCTTCGCGGGCACGTTCTTATCGGCGGTCGGAGCCTGTGGGGCTTGTAAAGCCGGTTCGGCTATGCGGCCTACGAATACTCGTTGATCAACCCGCCGAGGATCGGGCGCCGTTGGACCCTGGCGGCGGTCAAGTCAGTGACTCCCGACGGCGGGTTGGGCGGCTGCTGGCCGAGCGATCGATGTGGTCGGTGGCTGTGGTGGTGGGTCGTATATTCGGTGAGGACGGCGTGGGGTGGCGCTCGCCGGCGATGAGCATCCGGTGTGCGCATTCCTGGCGTACGGTGCCCACCCATCGTTCGGCGAACGCGTTCGCCCGGGGTGTCTGAGGCGGGGTCTTGATCACGTCGATGCCGTCCGCGGTGAATACGGTGTCGAAGGCCGCCGTAAATTTCGTATCGCGGTCGCGGAGCAGGAACCGCAGCCCAGCCGCGTTGGTCGAGGTCCATCAGTAGATTTCTCGCCTGCTGGGCGACCCAGGCACGGGTTGGACGGGCGGTATCCCTGCGGCGTTCGTTGAGGCATACAAGGTGCGGTAGTCCCGACCCGTTACGGGCGGGCCGTCGATGTGATCGAAAGTCGGCGTGCTCCGGGGAGTTGGTGCTGCGGTCAGCGAGTGAACGCCGACGACAACAAGTAGTTGTCGGCCCTTGAGGTAGATCGGCCGCCGTGTTCGATTGAAGAGGTGCCTGTAGCGAGGGTGCGGTGGCCGTACCTCATGCTCAGTACCCGCTCTCCCAGTCGGGGGCGTGAAAGTGGGCCGTCGGTTGCGCCAAGAGTTGAGCGGCGATGCGGGGGCGGGAGCGGCTGGGCAGCTCGCTGGGCTCATAACCCAGAGGTCGCAGGTTCAAATCCTGTCCCCGCTACAACTGAAAGTGCAGGTCAGAGCCCCGCTCCCAGATTGTGGGGGCGGGGTTTTTGATCTCCTTCCGGGCACAGTCCGGGCAGACGAAACACCACGAGGCGACACGAGATAGTGGGACGTCGATCTTCGCTGTATCAATCATCAGTTGGACGTCGAACCTCCTCTATGTCAGGGAAAGTTTGTGTTCCGTCCGGAGGCATCCTCGAACTCAAGTCCATCGATCCCGTGGTGGCGGCAGTCCGACCCTATTCGAGCGATGCCATGCCCCGGCTGCCTTGCGGTCGATCAGGCCCTCTCGTCAGCTCAGCACCACGCTGGGCCGGCCGCACTGGTGCCGGAGTGGCTGAGCCTGCTGATCCGCCGGGTCGACGCGGAGGCGGTTGCCTGGGTCCGGCCCAGCGGGCTGGAGGAGCGCTGGCGGGCCCAGCACCTGCTCTCGCTGGCCGCCTGCGCGCTGCTGTTCCTCGGCCGCTCGTCGACCCCGGAGACGATCAAGCCGTTCTTCCTCCGGCTGGCCGCCCGGGCGGTGGCCCGGTATGCCGAGACCGAGCCGAACGCGGTACCGGCCCGCCCCGCCCCGGTCACCACCAGCACCGGGCCAGACCGGGTGGATCGGTTGGCTGTGCCGAGAGTGGCCGCAGACGCACGCCGCCGCGACCGCCCGGGACCGGGCGGCGGAGGCCGACGCGTTTCGCGAGGACGCGCTGGGCGGGTTGGACCGGGCCGATGACTTCGTCGAGTTCGTCCGTGAGCTGGACGGCCCGGAGCCGGACGTACGCTGGGGCACCCGGGGACACGAGGGTGAGCCGGCGGACGAGGCGTACCTGTGCCCGATCGACCTCTGCGCGCGCCGCGAGCGACGCACGCCCGGGGGAGCGGTGCCGGTCTGCCACCTGACCCGAGACGGGCAGGGGCGCCTACGGTCGAGTCTCGGGTAACCGGATGCTGTTCGACACGCCGAGCCGGCTGTCCTGGTGGCGGTGGCTGCCGGCGCCGCTGCTCTGGAGTACGGTCGCGCTGATCGCGCTGAGGGTCAGCCAGCCCGGCTGGTGGCGGTCGCTGACCCCGGCCGGCGCCGCCGACCCGCCAGCGGTGGCCGTCACGGGCGCCGCAGTGCTCGCTGCCGGCTGGATCGCCGGCCTGCTGGCCGAGGTGCTGAGCGTTGCGGGTGCCGAGAATGGCGTCCGCGCTGGTCAAGCGGCGTTCTCGTATTCGTGCAGGAGTCCGCCGAGTTGATCGCGTCGGTGGACGTTCAGGCGTGTCAGCGTGGCGGGATCGGTTATCGGTTTGGGTAGCGGACGCAGAGGTCGGGCGTTCGCGATGCCCCGATGAGGTCGATGCCGGTTGTGGTGGCGTTCGTACTCGCGCAGGGCTTGCAGTAGGTGCGCTTGGCTCCAGATTAGTGTCCGGTCGAGTAATTCATGCCGGCAGGCTTGGATCCACCTCTCCATGATCGAGTTCATGCGCGGTGTCCGTACCCGGCTGAGCACGACCGCGATCCCCGCGTCGGCGAGGATCGCGTCGAACAGGGCCGGGTACTTGCCGTCCCGATCCCGGACCAGGTATTTCACCGTGCGTTCGGTGTCCTCAAGGTCCATCATCAGGTTCCGGGCCGCCTGGGTTACCCAGCTGGCGGTCGGATGAGCGGTGGCGCCCAGGACGCTGACCCGGCGGGTGGCGTGGTCGATGACGGCCAGGACGTACAGCCTGGCACCGGTCATCGTTGTGGTCTCGAAGAAGTCGGCCGCGATGATGGCCTGCGCCTGCGAGCGCAAGAACGTCGCCCAGCTGGTGCTGGCACGCTGGGGCGTCGGGTCGACGCCGGCATGCTGGAGGATCTCCCAGACGGTGGAGGGGGCGACCTTTACCCCGAGGACGAGTAGTTCGCCGTGGATGCGGCGGTATCCCCAGGTGCTGTTCTCGCGTGCCAGGCGCAGGGCCAGCCGGCGGATCGACCGGACAGTGCGTGGCCGCCCGGATCGCCGCGGCCGGGAGAGTCTGGCGTGCCGGCGGGCGTCCAGGTCATGGTGCCAGCGCAGTACGGTCTCCGGGCGGACCAGCAGCCGCAGGCTGCGTAGGACGTCGCGGGGTAACCGGTGCAGCACGGCGGCGAGCCATGCCCGGTCAGCGGGGGTGAATCGGACCTTCTCGCCGTGCAGTTGCCGTTCGAGGACCATGACCTGGTGCCGCAGCGCCAAGATCTCGGCATCCTTGTCCCGGTCGTTCATTGGCAGCAGCCGCAGCAGCGCGAGAGTGTTGGTCACACCGAGGTAGGCCAGTCGGAACAGCACAGCAAGTCATCCTCGCGCAGCGCTCCACATAGATCATCGCCGCAGGCGGGCCGAGAGTCCTCGACCCTACGCCGGCGTCCTGATCTCAGTAATCAAGAGGGCCGTGACCAGGATGGACGAGGTTTTCGGCACTCGCAAGGTTGAAGCCTCAAGGTCATCGCGAACATCGCCTTATGCGTATGCGGATTGATGAATCGACAGGTTATCTCTCCTCCCGGGCTCGACTCTCTGAGCTATTCAACGAGTTGATAGAGTTGAGCGATGCGCTCACCGCCAGAGCGTCCTGGCTTCCTGAATGTGCGTTGTGTGAATCCAAGTTGCGATAAGTGAGATCCGCCGCCTTCGGTTCTCAAAGGATGCAGATCCGGTGAGTCTGGCGGTGTCCATCATTTGAGTGGCGGGCGCCGCCAGGCGTTTGATGGTGCGGGTGTCGAAAATCCCATCCGTGCTGGTCAAGCGGCGTTTTTGTACTCGTTCAGGAGCCCGCCGAGTCGGTCGTGTCGCTGGACGTGTAGGCGCTTCAGCGCGGTGGGGTTGGTGATCGGTTCGGGTAGCGGACGTTCGTTGTAGAAGACCTCGTACTCGCGGAGCGGGTGTAGTAGATGTCGCTGGTTGAGAATCAGTGTCCGGTCGAGGAGTTCACGTCGGCAGGTCCGTATCCAGCGTTCCTTGATCGCGTTCATCCGGGGTGTCCGGACGCCTGTGTGTACCACGGTGATGCCGGCGTCGGCGGGCACCCGGTCGAACAGGGTCGGGTATTTGCCGTCCCGGTCGCGGATCAGGTATTTCACCGGGCGTCTCGCGTCTTCGAGGTCCATGACCAGATTCCGGGCGGTCTGGGTCACCCAGGCTGCGGTGGGATGTGTGGTGGCGCCGAGGATCCGGATGCGGCGGGTGGCGTGTTCGATGACCGCCAGGACGTAGAGGCGGGCGCCGGTCAGGGTGGTCGTTTCGATGAAGTCGGCGGCGATGACGGCCTGCGCCTGGGATCGTAGGAACGCCGCCCACGTGCTGCTGGTGCGTTGAGGTGCCGGATCGACTCCGGCATCCTTCAGGATCTTCCAGATGGTGGAGGCGGCGACCTTGACGCCCAGGACGAGCAGTTCGCCGTGGGTGCGGCGGTATCCCCAGGTGGCGTTCTCCGAGGCTAGGCGCAGGACGAGCCGACGGATGGACCGGACTGTTCGTGGTCGCCCGAGTTGGTGGGGGTGGGAATGTCTGGCGTGTCGGCGGGCGGTCAGGTGCCGGCGCAGCACCGTCTCGGGGCGGATCAGTAGCCGCGGGTGGTTCAGTGCGGTTCGCGGCAACGGGTGTAGCAGGGCGGCCAACTATGCCCGGTCCGCCGGGGTGAGTTGGACGCGGTCGCCGTGCGGTTGTCGTTTGAGGACCGTGATCTGGTGCCGGAGCGCGAGGATTTCGGTGTCTTTGTCGTGGTCGCTCATGGGTAGCAGTCGTAGCAGGGCGAGGGTGTTGGTCACGCCGAGGTAGGCCAGTCGAAACAGCACACCCCCTCGTCGCGCAGTACTCGACGTAGACAACCGTTGCGATCCAGCCGAGAGGTTCCACGTCTTCAGCGGAGCCTTCCGCCTCGATGATTTAGATGGCTGCGGCCAGGACGGATGAGCTTTTCGGCACTCACAGGGCCAGAAATGCTCGTCCCGCCAGAGGCGCCGGGCGAGCGCGTCGGCTTGCGGCGTGGGAAGCAACGCCATCTGTTCGCCGTACCAGCGCCGCCAGTGCTCGAAGTCAGGATCGACGGCGATGTCGTAGGTCAGCTGCGGGCTGCCTGGGCCGGCGCCAAGCCCAGCAGCATCCGGGGTCATAGCCCGCCGCGCCGACCCCGCTGCGGCGCCGGTGGACCTCGAACGCGCGGCGGCAACGGCATGACCACCGAGTACGGCGTAGCGACGCTGCTCGGCACCGTACGCGCGACCCGGATCGCCCCGGTCAGCCGCGAAATGATCCTCAACTTCGTCGCGCAACACGTGCTGGGGCAGGAGAAGTCGTACTGACGGATCCGACACCTGCGGTTTCGCAGACGCAAGAACCTAGGGGCGCACGTACGGTGTTTTCTGGTTTATGTCCGTTACGGCGTTTGACCATCTAATCTTCGCTTTTGGGGAGCAATCAGGCCGATAGCCGAAGAGTCGGCTTCTCCTCGCCCGAGCAGGAGTCATGGTGCCGCAAAAGTACACCCGCCGAATCACCGGCAAGAAGATCATCGCGAGTTGCGCAGTGGGCGTGACCGCCGCGCTCACCTACGGCACCGGCCTGGCCAGTGCACATCCGCTCCCTACCACGCTGACCAGCGCCGTAGCGCCTGGCCAGACATCGCCCAGCCCGGCCGCAACCGCCGATCGCACGCGAGCGGGCATTCCGTCTGCGCAAGCAACCCGCACGCCGACACCCACGAAATCAGCCCCCACCGTTGGCAGGGCGGGAACCGGGCCCCGCCCAGCCGCGCCGGCACCTTTGGTTGCGACGCTCACGACTGTGGCGTCACCGAGCGTGGTGTTGGGTAGTGGTGGTCAGGTGTTCGATACGGCGACGCTGTCCGGTGGGGTAAACAATCCCACGGGGACGATCACGTTCGTTCTGTTCCGTCCGGGGGATACGACGTGTTCGCGCGCGCCGGTCTTCGACTCAACCGTGCCAGTGTCAGGTAACGGAATTTACCCGTCGCGCTCGTTCAGACCGACTACGGCGGGCACGTACCGGTGGGTTGCCTGGTACAGCGGGGACCTGAACAACGTGTCGGTATCAACCACATGTAATGATCCTGGCGAGTCCGTCGATGTGACGCCTGCCCGGACGTCATTGAGGATGATGCTGTCGCGGGATGTGACATTGGGTGGTCAGGTGTCGAGTACGGCGATACTCACTGGCGGGGTGGACCCGTTAGGGCTAATCATGCTCCGCCTGTTTGGTCCGGGGGATACGACGTGCTCACGTGCGCCAACGTTCTCCGACAACATACCGGTGTTCGGTAACGGCCGCTACGATGCGGGCCCGTTTATTCCGACTGCGGCGGGGACGTACCGGTGGACTGCCTCGTACAACGGGAACGCGAATAACTTGCCGGCGTCAACGACGTGCAATGACCCTGGTACGACTGTCGAAGTCCTGCCTGCCCCCACGTCGTTGAGGACGACGGCGTCGCCGAGCGTGGCGCTAGGTGGTCAGGTCTCGGATACGGCAACACTCACCGATGGGGTGAACCCGACAGGGACGATCACGTTCCTTCTGTTCGGTCCCGGGGATCCGACATGCTCGAATCCTCCGCCGTTCCGGTCGGAAATAACGGTGTCGGGTAACGGCGATTACACATCGACCCCGTTTACTCCGGATGCGGGTGGCACGTACCGGTGGACTGCCTCGTACAACGGGGACCCGAACAACTCACCGGCCTCAACGACGTGTAATGACCCTGGGGCGTCCGTCAGTGTGACGCCGGTGCCCGTGTCGTTGAGGACGACGGCGTCACCGAGCGTGACGCTGGGTGGTCAGGTCTCAGCTACGGCGACACTCACCGATGGGGTGAACCCGACAGGGACAACCACGTTCCTTCTGTTTGGTCCCGAAGACGAGACGTGTTCGGGTCCGCCGGTGTTCACGTCAACCGTTCCGGTGTCGGATAACGGCAGTTACACATCGGCCCCGTTCATTCCGACCTCGGTTGGCGCGTACCGATGGACTGTCTCGTACACTGGGGACGCGAACAACTCCCCGGCGTCAACGACGTGCGGTGATCCTGATGGATCGGTTGTAGTCACCGCGGAACTCCCTGTCACCGGTACCGACGTCCGGTTCCTCACGTCGCTGGGGGCAGGACTCCTCACCTTGGGATGGCTGCTCACCGTTGTCACCCGCAGAGGCTCCCGGCAACGTCTGGCGAGGCCGAGATCGTGCACGAGTTGACCGAAGAACCGTGGGGCGGGAACGGGCCGAGTCGCTGCCGGGCCTGCCGCAAGGCGCTCATGCTGGGAGCGGGCGCCGGAAGCCCGTGCAGACCAGCGACGAGTTTCGCCCGCACCTGCCGGGAGCCCCGATCGGCGAACAGGCCAGCAGCAGGCACACCACGACCCGGGCCGGCAACAACCGGACGTTGCTGTGTACGCAGGGTCGTGGCCAGGACCTCATCGGCCATCTCGAACGGCGCGAGACGGGTCAGCTCACCGAGAGGACCGGCCGCGAACGGACCGGCGGCTGCCGTGACCGTACGGGTTATAGCAATTTGATCCACCGAGCGGGGTTCCTGGTTCGGGTTGTCTTGGAGTGACAAACCTTGATACCGGAACCCCGCTTCCCGTTACCCGATCAACACGCCCCTTGACCAGCCCCACCCACGCCTAACTGAACGGCGTTGCGACTAGGCCTGGCCCACGATGACGTGTCCGAGGGCGGGTAGGTAGGGCGTAACCGGATCCCCGTCGGAACGTGCGACGGGCTTTATGACATGGGCTCCGAAGTCGGGCGTGTCCGGGCGCGGCCCGTGAACTCCGAAGGGGGTGCCGTCGTCGTTGTTTTCGGCCGAGGTCGCGAAGACTCCTCCAGGGACGCGGAGGTTGCTTGCGTGGTCTACCCCGGCGGAGGGGCAGCCGAGGAAGACGAGGTTGTCGACGTCGAGGCTGCCGGATTTGGCGGCGGCGCCGATGACCAGGCCACCGTAGCCGTGGCCGATGACGCTGATCCGGGCTGGACGTGGGCCTTCGTGAGTAGCGCGGATCCCGGCCACGAATCCCACCAGCGCGACGGCGGCCGCGTCCGCCCGGGAGGAGCTGCCCGCGTCCCGCGGGCTCCTCGGGGCGTCGTAGCCGGCCCAGGCGATCACGGACACGGGCTCGGTGGTTTGCGAGCTGGCCTGCTGGTGAAGCAGCTCGGCAGACTTTAGGTGGGTTCCGATGCTGCTCAGTCCGCTACCGATGCCGGGAACGTAGATCGCGGTGTACGTGGCCTGATCGGGGTTGCCCCTGGCCACAGTGGCCTGACCGTTGCCGCTCATTGGTTGGAAGCCAAGCACGAGATAGCGTTCGTCCAACGCCTGTAAGGTCGCAAGCCCGTCCTCCAGAGTCGGCTGGGCACCGTTCTCCCGTGTACCACCGGAGCGCCCCCTACGGCCAAAGAGTCCCATTTGCTCACCTTCCATCGGATGGATGGGTCAATGTAGTAGCCCCACGCTAGCGGCGATGCTCGGTAGTTGGGGTGCCCAGATCCGTGCAGGTGATCTCGGTCGGACCACTCCGCGCGACGCTGACCCCGCTCGTGGTCGAGGACGGGCTTGCTGGGCGCGGGCATGTGCCCTGACCGTATCGGCCCGTCTGCGTGAGGCGGGTCGGCGGTCAGTCCGGTCGCGTCGTGAATCGCAGCGCCGCCTCCGAGCCGCCGGTGTCGAGTGCCAAACCGTCCGTGTCGGTGAACTGATTGAGCCGGGCCAGGGCGACATCGGGTGAGGTCACGTCGTGGAGCGAGACGAGTATCCCGGTGAACGTTAGCCAGGCATCGGCGTGGACTGGATCGATGCCGAGATGATCGATATCACCGGACACGGTTGCCACAGCCCTCAGTGAACGTCCGCGTTGCTCGACCAGATCGAGGGTGGTCGTGTTGAAGCGGTGATGCAGGTAGTAGTAGAAGCTGGCCTCTGCTGGCTTCCCGAAGCTTGCGTTCGTCATGTGGTGCCCGGCGAGACGTCGCCAGCTCCCCGCTGGGATGGAAAGCCACCCCACGGCAAGGCTGAGCGGAGTGTCTTCGTCCTTGCGCGAAACGTCCTCGAAGGGAAAGTTAAAGCACCAGGTCAGCGTTGGTGGCAGTTGCTGGGACGGGTTGTCGAACAGGAACCCGTACCACTCACCCCCCGCAGCGGCAACAAGGTCTTCGATGTGAAGCTTGTCCTCGTCATCGGTCTCCACACCGACGATGCCCTTGCCGAAAATCTCGTCCGGGCAGGTCGAGCGGCATGCTCGTATTCGTGGAGGACGCCGCCGAGGCGATCGCGTCTTCGTGCGTTGAGGTGTGCGATCTCGTCTGGGTCGGTGACCGGTGCGGGCAGCGGGTGGAGTGGTCGGGCGTTCGCGATGCCCTGGTGCGGGCGGTGCCCGTTGTAGAACTGTTCGAACTCGCGTAGAGCGTGTAGGAGATGTCGCTGGTTCCAGATCAGGGTGCGGTCCAGGAGTTCACGCCGGCAGGTTTGTATCCAGCGTTCCATGATCGAGTTCATGCGGGGTATCCGGACGCCGTTGAGCACGACGTCGATGCCCGCGTCCTTGAGGACGGCGTTAAACGAGGGTAGGAACTTCCCGTCCCGGTCGCGGATCATGAACCGGGCCTGGTGGCCGGCGTCCTCGAGGTCCATGACCAGGTTCTTTGCCGTTTGCGCCACCCATTTGGAGGTCGGGGTGCGCGGTCGCGCCCAGGACGCGGACACGGCGACTGGCGTGCTCGATCACGGCGAGCACGTACGTTCGCGCCATGAACGTCCGCGACGGCACACGTCGCTGCCTCGCCAACTTGCATTTGGAGATGTACCGCGGCTCGGCATGACGGTGCACTCGACCGGGCGCTCCTGTCCCGACGGCGGGGGCG
This sequence comes from Micromonospora pisi, assembly GCF_003633685.1. Lineage (NCBI taxonomy): Bacteria > Bacillati > Actinomycetota > Actinomycetes > Micromonosporales > Micromonosporaceae > Micromonospora > Micromonospora pisi. The sequence continues at coordinate 7,115,526 of NZ_RBKT01000001.1, forward strand.
TTGGGGAGCAGATTGGGAGCAGCGGGGCGCGCCCAACAGCGCTGAACGGCGTTCAACCCGGTTGAGCTGCTCTGATCGTCCCTGCGTCTACCAGGGGCGTTGACATCCGTGCTGGTCAGAGCGTCGCGGACCGTTCCTTGACACGGAAGAGGTCACTGGTTCAAACCCAGTATCGCCCACCAGCTGTATGAGCAGGTCAGCGGCTCGTTACCGGATTACCGGTAACGAGCTGTTTTGGTTGTGCTCCTTACATTGGGAGCAAACTGGGAGCACATGATCGTCATCCCCTGGGATGATGCGTCGGGGTCGCGGGGGCTGGACCTGTGCCGGTGGTACCGCAGCCCAGTCCCTGCCCGCCTGGTCGAGGCGCCGTGCAAAGCGGGTGTTCAGCTGCGCCATGGAGTTTGCGCGGCGACGCGGGCCGGGAATGCCGAGCGGCTCGCTGGGCTCATAACCCAGAGGTCGCAGGTTCAAATCCTGTCCCCGCTACAACTGAAAGTGCAGGTCAGAGCCCCGCCCCCAGATCGTGGGGGCGGGGTTTTTGATCTCCTTCCGGGCGCAGTCCGGGCAGACGAAACACCACGAGGCGACACGGGATAGCAGTCCGTCGATCTTTGTTGTCTTGGTCGTCTGGCTAATATCACGGCTCGTCGATGTCGGGGGAAGCGGCTCTTATGAGTGGAAGCATCCCTGAACTCAAGATGATCGATCCCGTGTTGGTGACAGCTCCGTGAGACGGCTGGGTATGTGGGTTGTGTTGAGGACGGCGCCGGACCCGTGGATAGATCGGAGTGCCCGGCGGCGCGTTCATCTGCTCGGCTGCATCGCCCTGGTAGGCCCGTGGGCACGGCAATGACTAGTAGCTCGGTCTCAGGTGCCTCTCAGGGCGAACCGTACGTTGCCGGCTCTGCCCGGCGGCCTACACAGGTCGGCCCTCCTGTCCTGCCAGCGACCCACCTCGCATGATTCGGCATCGCGGGTCGGTAGCGGTTCGAGGTGGGCGCGACTCCACCTTCACCCCGCTGATTCCGGCACCTTGAACGGGCACCACTCGGGCAGGTTCTTCGGGCACCGCCTGACATGACAGGGGATCGGCGACCGCTGATCATTAGCTTCTTTGGGTACCAGCGACCGGGTGCCGAAGATCGGCAGCTTGTTCCGGTACCAGTGTGTGGGGAAGAACGGGGCGGGAGATGGCGCTCACAGTAAGCCGTTTGCTGATCTTGGGGCGGTGGGCGTAGGCAGGTTGACCACCGCGAACGGGTGGGGTCGCGGTGCGGCTCGCGTAGCCGGCGGTGGCTGGATCGATTCAAGGCTCGCGCGGCCCGCGATCAGACGGATCGGCGTTTCTGGTGGGCCTCGACCTGCCGGCGCAGCTCGCGCCCTCGCCGGGCAAGGACTGCAAGTTCTCGGGCGATGCTCCTGGCCCTGGCCCGCAGTTCCTTCAGCTCACGGTCCAGATCGGCGGCCTGTTTTGCATCGGTCGCGCTGGTGGGCATCGGTGCATTCCGGCCGCTGGCGGGCTTCTGATGCTCAGCTCCGACCATGCGGGAATGGCCCTGGTTGCCGCGTAGCCGGGCGATGACCGGCGGGAGGTCCGGCCGCAGGTAGGCACTATCGTCCCGGCCGGCCGTCCCGCCTCGGCCGGCGTTGCTTGGCCCGTTGTCACCGGGCAACCCGCCGCGTTGCTCCTCGCCCGCCATAACAGCCCTCACGCTCCCGGTCCGACGTGTGGCCGGCCCCACCCCTAGGGATGGGGCCGGCCGTGCTGCGGGTCGGCGGAGTGGTGCGGCAGAGGTGACACCTGGCCGTCGACAGCGTGCACCCTTCTCCGTGTCCATCGATCGGCACCGTCAACGGTGACGGGTCCGCAGCGGGCAAATGTGAAGGGTTACGGTTCCGGGGCACCGGCCGCGTGTCGAACCTGGTGCCGAAACATGTTGCCGATCATGACCCCAGCGCACCGGTTGGCATCGAAACCAAGTGCCGATCCTCCTCATCGACAAAACACGATCACTAGGATCGCCGGCCCCGCTGGTGCCCGAAGAACCTGCCCGAGTGGTGCCCACTCAAGGTGCTGAACTCAGCTGTCATACAGGAGTGCATGGACGCCGGCGCAGCCCCGCCCGGTGACCTCTCACCGTTGCGCTCGATCTCCGTGCCGCGATGATCGGCATGCTCTCGCTATGGATCAACGAGCCCAACCTGCCGTGGCCACCCCTCGCGGAGCAGGTCGATCGATTTCTTACCAAGCTCGGCGGACTCGCACCACCGACGGGGACTGAAGACCGCGGCCTCTGATCAGCGGCGCTGCCCTACCAGCCACACCAGTATGCGCCGGCTTCCTGATCTGCCGCAGATAGCGCGCGGCCCGTCGGCTCCGTCGGCGGTGACCTCGCTGTGCAGGGTGACGTCCTGGACTTCGATGCCGGGCCGTTGTTCGATGCTGTCTGCGATGCGGCGCAGCAGTGCCGGGACACTGTCTTGGCCGCGGCCTGCCGGATTGGCCTGTGAAGCCGCGACTCGGCCCGCCCGTTCACCTCCGCCCTTCGGCGCCGGATGCAGCGATTGGCGGCGGGCGGTACGGACGAAGATAGGGGCGGTGGGGTGACATCCGGGATCTGTGGGGATCGGGCGGCCGGCGGTGCGCGGATAATGGGGGGATGAAGCGAGAGGTTCGCCTGATGCGGTTGGCCGGGACGCGCGCCGACGGTGCGGTGGCGACGGGCGCGGCGGCTACAGGCGCGCGGGCTGCGGGGGCGGCGTCGCTCGGCGCCCTGGCCGTCGGGGCGCTGGCCGTCGGGGCCGTGGCCGTTGGGGTGCTGGTCATCGGGCGGTTAGCTATCCGCCGGGCGGTGGTGCGGGAGCTGCGCGTCGGCCGTTTGGAGATCGACGAGCTGGTGGTGCGGAGCCGACCCGCTGCCGAGGGATAACCCGCTCGCGCAGTGGACGAGTCCGCATCTAGCCGCGATCCACGCTCATCCTTCCGTCCTCCTGTGACCCAACGTAGTTAGATCAGGCAGCCGTCCTGGTGGCCGACGGCAGTCCTCGATGCACCCGACGTCGATGCGGCGGCTTGTGGATCCTTGTAGCTCATCGTGTACCTGGCTCTGCACTCCAAGCCGTACCCCGACACCTGGTGGCGCGAGCCGGCCGGCTGGATCGCTGGGGACCCCCGCTGCGGGCTGGGTCCGGCCGAAGGTTACCGGGCGCACACCCGGGCGCTGAACCGCGACCAGGTCACCGCGCTGTGGCGCCTCGACGTGCGAGCCGCGGGTCACCATCGTCGTCATCCGCAACCTTCGACCGGACGCGACACCGCAGCCTAGAACCCTCAGCGGCCGCCATCACCAGTTGGACAGGTGGAACTTGATCTCGAAAGCTGCCCGAGCAGCACGTCGAGTATCTGGACCCGACCGGAGAGCGGCTGCACGCCGTCCCACCAGCACACTGCGATGATCTCCTCATTCGGGGTGAAGTCGCGCCCGTGCGGCACCGCGCACGCCCCGAAGACGGCCGCGTACTCCGAGCGCCGTTCGGGACCAAGAGCGAACCGCGCATGGCCGGCGAGGGCTAGTTGTTCAAGCTCGTAGCCGGTCTCTTCTCGCAGCTCGCGGACAGCTGCCTGCCGGGGTGTCTCGCCAGGGTCAATCATGCCGCCGGGCAGCTCCCACTGTTGCCGTTGTCGATCAAAGACCAGTAGCAGCCGCTCGTTATGCCACCAGGCAACTAGGGACGCGGTTAGCGGGGCGTCATCGACGCTGCCGCCTTCGGCAGCCCGGTGAAACGCCACCAACGCGTTCCCCTCGTGATCGATCGCAAGAGATTCGCTCATCGGACTTGCTCCTTCCCGACGGCATACCTGACGAGCGGCCGCAGAAAGCCTCAACTAGATCGGACAGGTGCCAACCGGCCTCGGCCGGCCGGGCACCTCTCATGCCACCTTGATGACAACCTTGCCCGAAGTGTGACCGTTCTCGACGGTGGCGAGGGCGGCCGGAGCGTTGGAGAGTGGATGGACCGCAGTGATCACGGGTGTGAGGACTCCGTCGAGGGCCAGCCGGCGGCCCGCTCCAGGTTCTCGCGGTCGAGGCGACGATCGACGAAACGCCCACCAATATCGGGCACAGACATATCACCCACGGCGATGACGTTGCGGGGATCCTTGGCCAGTGGGGCGACCGTCCGCAGCGAGATGCCTCCGACCAGGTCGACGATCCCGTCGAAGCTGACCACAGGTGATGAGCGACGTCTGCTGCTAGGCTCCATGTGGGCAGTCTGGACTGCCTCGCTCCGAGTCTGAGTCCCCACGCGACGAAGACGCAGAGGACAACGGCGGCCGATCCAGAGAAGAGCAGTACCTGTCGGACCGAGATCTCTCTCATGGCACAGGGCTGGCAGGCGTGGGTTGCATAGCCCGGAGCAGAGTTGAGATGACCTCCGACAATCACACCCGGAATCGCGAGCTCCAGCAGGATGCGCGCGCGTGGTCAGCCTTCACGGGGACGAAGTACACCACTGCGCTGCGGCAGATGGGTTCCCCTCTGGCCCAGGGACTCCTCGGTGAACGGGTCAGCGCCCGGCACCTGATCGCTGCCCTCGACAATCACGACCTGATCGGCGCGCGCGGCGGCAATCCCCGTCTTGGCGAGAACGGCTTCTCCTCGGCAGTGCCGTGGCGCTTCAACAGTGAGACCGACTTCATCGAACTCGCTCTCATCACGGACGTGCTCCGGATGTTCACGCCGATCCCTGACTCGGCGACGCCGGAGGTGGGTAGCTACTCCTTGAAGCACACCGCGGAGTGGTTTCTCAGCCCACACTGCTCCTACGTGTCCAACGGCCGCATGATCTGGGCGGCGGCAGCGCTGGGACTCCCGGTCGCCCACCCCGACGACTCCGGGCCGAACCTCTTGATCGGCGTGCCGGAGCGCGAGCACGACTACGTACACCGGATGGTCGGCCCAGGGCAGACCCAGCCGAATGCCGACCACTACCGCCCCGCCGGATACACATACCTGCAGACCGTCCTCGCGCGGGCGGCAGCGGGTGAGCACATCACAGGTGGCTGGGTCCAGCCGGTTCCTGTGGCCGCGTCAGCCCCGTTCCACGCCTGGCTGATCCTGCAGGCAGGCCGTGACGACGTCATCGGCGATCTCGCGAGCGACTACTCCGCAGGTGTGCGAGACAGCGACCACCGCATCGCCCGCACCCCCGACGACCTGCTGACGATCTTCCACGAGGTTCCGCACTCGCCCGAAGCCTACGACGCCGTGGTGAGCACCATCGCGGAGTGGATGAGGACGATGCCATCGGCAGCGCCCGTTCGTACCGAGCGGATCGGTGGAGGCGCGCACAACCATGGGGGCTGGGGCGCAGGCGCCGGGACCGTGGAGCGCTACGAGTACCTGTGTCCCTGCGGCGACGGGGAGATCATCGAAGAGCATGACAACGTGCCGGGCTTCCAGGAGCACGACGTGCGTATCGACTGCGCCAAGTGCAGTGCGGAGTGGCGCTTTGCCGGCGGCAGGCCCGTGCGGGATTGGCGCCTTGAGCCCGTGGCCGTGAGCGCCACGATCTAACAGGCGACGCGGGAGCCCGCATGCCGCACCACACCGGGCCAAACCGGTCCGGTGCGGTGCGGCATGCGTGAGGAACAACAACGACGATCGAGCGGACAGTGCGTGCCAGCTCAAGGTAGTCCCACCGGCACAAACCGAACGCCGAGCGACCTATGCCCGGTACGCCGACACTCGTACCGCCCGTAGCTTCCCCGCTGATCCTCGGGTGCTTCAGTTTGCTCTAACGGGCTAGTCCGTAATGTCGGGATCGGGGACTCTGGGCAAATGCTGGTTCGACCGGGCCTCAGAGGGCGTTGTCGCAGGTCAGGCTGCTTTGGTGCAAAGATCACCCAGATCTACGAGGGCACAAATCAAGTGCAGTGGATCGTCATGGCAAGACAGCTGCTCAACGGCATCGCTTAGGCTGTTTTACCAGCTCAGGGCCGTGGTGATGGCTGAGTTGATCTTTCGGTTGACTTCGACTGATCATGGCTCGTTTCGGACGTCATACTGGGCAAATGCTGGCCTGCGCGCTGAGGTAGTCCGATTGATCGATCGGTGTCGTCCTCTGAGGACTTGTGGAGCTGGTGGCCCTCTCGGTCGCTATCGGTGGGATATGAGCGATGCGATACTACTCGGAGTGGATCGTTCCTTGCGTTCGGTGACGGTCCGCCTGCGGCTCGCGCGGCTGCACCCCGGGGCGGGGATCGGCGCGCCGCCTGGCCGGGGCGTCTGACTTCCACGGCGGTGGGCGGGGGGCTGACTCCACCGGGTTCGTGCGAGGTGGCCGGCCCCGGCTGCGGGCGTAACGCAGGCTGGCGCTGGTCAAGCGACTGCTGGACTCGGCGTCCGATATCAACGTGGCGAGCGGCACCCCCGCCGGCACCTTGGTGGCCGGGTCCATCGACTGGAAAAGTGCGATACGCGGCCGTGACCCGGGCCCGTTGGTACGGTCGTGTTGACGACTAGACCACGGAGGATCGCCGGCGGGGCCAGCAGGGAGGAGCGCGACACGGTGACTCGCTCGGCCAACCAGACCATCCGTACGCAGTTCCGGGACATTGACGGACTGAATGTCCGTTTTGCCGAGAGCGAGGACCGAACCGAGCACGCGCTGCTGCTTAACCCGTGGCCGGAGAGCCTGTTCGCCTTCGAACCGATCTGGACCCGGCTCGCTGAACACGCGCACCTGGTGGCGATCGACCTGCCGGGGTTCGGGCATTCCGAGGGTCGCGACGAGCTGATGTCCCCTCGGGCGATGGGCGAGTTCGTCATTCGCGCTGCCGACACCTTCGGGCTCGACAACCCCCACGTCGTCGGGCCTGACGTTGGCACCGGCGCCGCACTGTTCGCCGCCGCCCAGCATCCGGGCAGGTTACGTAGCCTTGTCGTCGGAAGTGGGGGCGCGGCGGTCCGGATCCAGTTGGGCGGGGCGCTGAAGGACTGGGTCGAAGCCCCGGACCTGGACAGCTTCCGCAGCCTGGACCCAAGACAAATCGTGGCCAGCACGTTGGGCAGCATCGAGCGGTACGTTCTGCCTGACTCCGTCCGTGAGGACTACCTGTCAGCCTACGAGGGCGACCGTTTCGTCGAGTCGATGCGCTACGCCCGCGCCTACCCGACCGACCTGCCGATCCTCCGTGATCTCCTGCCGAAGGTGCAGACGCCGGTCCAGATCATCGCCGGCGAACACGATTCGGCCGTGCCACCGGTCAACGCCGAGTTTCTCCATCAGCGGCTGCCCAACAGCAAGCTCGACTGCCTCGATGCGGGGCACTTCACCTGGGAGGACGACGCGGACCGGTACGCGGCGCTCGTCACGAGCTGGTGGGACGGCGGATACGCGACGGCCGGGTCCGGGTCACCACGCTGACCCTATACCGCTCGGAAAATCGGCCCCAGCTACGCGACCTGGGAGTATTCGTGGACAAGCCCGTTGAGAACCTTTTCGCGGCCGAGTGAGACCCGCCTTTCGCCGCTGGCTCACCTACCGCGAGTTGGATGGGTCCACTGAGGTTGGTGGCGATCTGCCGCTCGATCTGTTCGGTGAGTTCCGCGGTTGCGCCGAAGAATCCGATGCGCGCGTCCGCTCAGACCGCCGGGTTCAGCCCGCCGTCGACGACCAGGTCCACCCCGGTGACGTACGCGGCACGAGCGGAGACCAGAAACGCCACCGCCTCACCGATGTCGGCCGGCTGCCCGGCGCGTCCGAGCGGGATGCCGCTGATCATCATCGCGGGATCGAAACCGGCCGCCGCCGCGACCTTTTGCCGCAGCGGGTCCGATCCGGGCGACTCGACCAGACCCGGGGTCACCGTGTTGACCCGTACCCCTTTGGGCGCCAGATCAACGGCCAGCCCTTTGCTGTACGTGGCCAGAGCCGCCTTCGCGGCAGCGTAGTGCAGGAGGAACGCGAGCGGGGCACGAGCCGGCGCGGTCGAGATATGGATGATCGCGCCGGAGCCCTGCGCGACCATCTCCGGCACCAGCCGGCTGTTCAGCCGGACCGCGGACAGGTAGTTGAGATCAAGGGCGGCCTGCCACTGGTCGTCCTCGATCGCCGACACCCCTGCGGGATAGACGTCCGTGCCACCGGCGTTGTTCACCACGATGTCGATCCCACCCAGGATGTCCAGCGCGGCCTCAGCAATGGCGTGCGCGCCCGCCACCGAGGTGACGTCGCCGCCGACGAACTTCGCCCTCGCCGGAGCGGACGGACTCTCCGAGCGGGCCGCGATGACGACGCTGGCGCCCCCGTCGATCAGGCGCTGGGCGATCCCCGCACCGATACCGTACGTACCGCCGGTGACCAATGCCCGCTTGCCGGCGAGCTCGTTCATGATTCCGTAGTTTTCCATGTCTTTCCTCTTGATCGGTCTCAATAGTGCTTCGTGGTGTCGAAGATTAGTTTCCCGTGCGATTCATACGGGTGCGGGCCGAGTGGGGCGAAGACGGCCCACAGAGGCCGGGATCGCCGACTTCACTTCATGATGTCCAGCATCTCGGCGTCCGCGTCGTACAGGTCATGCCGTAGGCATTCGAGGTCGAGGTGCTGGTCGGGAGCGGACCCAGCTGAGCGGAGCACACGCTGGCGAGAGTGCCGTGAACAACCCGTTCGGCGCCAGCGCGCCAGCCGTCGGCGTCACCTCTATCTTTCGGTCGGCGCCCGCCCGTCGCGGGCGCCGACCGACTACAGTCCTCCTACGTCGCCTAAATGCGACGGCAGGCAGACCGGGAAGTGGCTAAGCCCTGCCGCCGACACGGGGTGGCGTGGCGGTGCCGTGGACGCGCTCGGAGTAGGACGCGAACGCCTGCGCAGCCAACTCCTCGATAACCGGACGGACCTCCGGCGGCATGTGAGAGACAATTTCTTGGATGACCTCGGGATCTCCCTCATAGGCCATCAAGCCAAACATCAGGGGAAGGCTCTCCGGGGGAGCGGCGTCCGCACCCTCGTTCACCATGCCGCCCCACTCCGCTGCGGTAATGTACTTCTCGATGAGCGGAAGCACGCGCTCCTCCTCGAGGTTCAGGTGCTCGACGAGTAGCGGAACCATTCGGTCGAGAGCGTTGGCCAGGACCTCCGCGGACTCGGGGGCGGCACTGTCGCGCCAGGTTGGCAGCGTCGCTTTCACCTCGGCGATGATATCGCCGATGGCCTGGTGCTGATCCTCCATCACGTGAACGACCGGCGCGATCTCCGCAGAGCCGCGTTCGAGCAATCTCGGCCACAGGTGCTTGTCTTCGCTCGTGTGGTGGTGATGCAACGTGTTATCCACGAGTTCGATGTGTTCGGCAACGATCTGTGACCGTTCCTTGTCGCCAGCTGCGACACCGCGGACCAGCCCCGGCAGTAGAGAGAACTCCCGTCGGAACATAGTGTGGGCCATCAACATATCGCGGGTATCCGCAAGCGGTTCGTCAACGGATGTCATCACATCTCCTATAGCAATCTTCTGGGGTAATTGTTTTGCACTCGGGCCATGTGCCTGGCCATCACATTCCACTTCGTCGCACGAAATCACTTCGCAGTCATGCCACCATCGATGCTGAGCGCCGCTCCGGTGATGTACGTAGCCTCGTCGCTGAGTAGGAAAGCAGTGAAGGCGGCGACATCCTCCTCCGTGCCGATTTGCCCACTCGGCTGCATGTCCAGGAAGTGCTGCTGGAGCTCGGGGTTGCGTGCGCCTTGGCGGAACAGCGAGGTATCAACCAATCCGGTCACCAGGGCGTTGACTCGCACGCCCTCGCGGGCCGCGTCCAGCGCTGCCGAGCGGGTGAGGCCGATGACACCGTGTTTGGCAGCCACATAGGCTGCGATGTTCGGGTCGGCGATCACCCCCATTGTGGAGGCGTTGTTGACGATACTTCCACCGCCCGACGCCACGATCGCTGGAATCTCGTGCTTCAAACTGAAGAACACGCTCGTCAGGTTGCGATCGATCGTGTCCCGCCAAAATGCTTCGTCTATTTCTCGAAGCCGCCCAGGGCTAGTGCCGCCTACATTGTTGAACGCTCCGTCCAAACGACCGAATTGCGCCACTGCCTCGCCGACCAGCGCGGCGACCTGCTCCTCGATGGTGACATCCGTGGGCACGAACAGAGCTTCTCCGCCGCTATCCCTGATCCCGGCGACGACCTCGTCGCCACGAGTTTTGTCGCGGGCACCGATGACAACCTTCGCGCCCTCCGAGGCAGCTCGCTGGGCAAAGGCTCTACCCATTCCACTGCTGCCCCCCGTGACGACGATGACTTTAGACCGCAGTCGAACAGACACTTCCAACACTTCCTTCCTTGAGTTATCGGCAACGGCCATGCGAACATCGCGAGCCAGGGCCGACGTCAGCGCAAACTCTCGTCGGGGTATGGCACGCATCGCGAGCATCGTCGATGTTGCTTCGAAAATTCGTGTCAGGAATCAGGGCCGCGCGCGAGGCCTGGGGAAAACCTACTAGGGGGTGGCGTACGTCCGATTGACGTCTGAATTACGTCGCACACGTGCGCTGACGTTCATCGGGTTCACACCGCCGAGCAGCACCGCCGATCACTCCAGGTGGTCGCCCACGCCCTGGCTACTGAGTTACGACACATCCCTGAGTGCGATGCCGGTTGGAAGAGGTAGGTACCCAGATGAGGCCGGGTGGTGGGGTACGGCCGTCTCGACCCTGGCGTGACCGTCGCGTAGGGTCCGCTTCATCCCGGTGCGTCCGCTCAAGGTGGGCCAAGAGCAACATTCGCGGACTATCCTGGAGCGCTGTACCCACGTCGCAGAGCATGATCTCGGTGCGCGCGATCGGCTGGGGTGGCGTGGCGCCGAAGGGGAGGTAGGCGGATTGAGTGGGTCGTTGAGCTTCGAGGTACTCGGTCCGGTACGAGCGTGGCGGGGCGGGCGGGAGTTGGAGCTCGGTACGCCCCAACAACGGGCAATCCTCGCGGCCCTGCTGCTGCACGAGGGGACGCACGTCTCGGCGCATGGACTCGTCGAGGTGGTCTGGGGGCGGGAGGCGCCGACGACCGGCGTACGGATAGTGCGCACGTACGTTTCCCGGCTTCGCCGCGTCCTCGAATCCGATTCCGGACAACCGCCCGTCATTGCGTCGGTGGCGGGCGGATACGTATTACCGGTGACGGCGGAAACCCTCGATCTGGTTCGGTTCCGCTGGCTGACCACGCAAGCGGACCTGGCTCAGCACGGTTCTGGCCCAGCTGGCGCAGCCGCCCTGCTGCACGAGGCGGACGCGCTGTTCCGGGGAGGTCCGCTGGCCGGTGTGCCGGGCGGCTGGGCCGAGGCACAGCGTGCCCGGTTGACCCAGGTCCGTTTGGCTGCGGTCGAACGGCGGCTCGCCCTCGATCTTGAGCTGGGCCGGCACGTCGAGGTTGCGGCCGAGGTCGGCCCCCTGGTTGCCGAACATCCGCTCCGTGAACGGCTGCGTGTGCTGCAGATGCTCGCGCTCTATCAGGCAGGCATGCCGGCGGAGGCCTTTGCCGTGTTCCACGATGCCCGGCGAACCCTCGCCGAGGAGCTAGGGGTGGAGCCCGGACCCGCGTTACAGGAGATCCATCAACGCGTCCTCCGAGCGGATCCCATCCTCCGGTCCGATCCGGCCCTACTGATGCAGCCTGGACTGCCGGCCACCCCGGCGCTGCACCCGCCTGCCGGGCCAGGACCCCAGACGGTCCAGAACCTGTCCGCCGTACCGGCGCAGCTTCCGCCGGATTTGGGCGACTTCACCGGCCGGGAGGAGACCGTACGGACGCTGAGTGAGCTGCTGACACGCACTGGCGAGGTACCCGTTGTGGGCATCGTCGGGCTTGGCGGCGTGGGTAAGAGCGCCCTGGCGATCCGGGTGGCCACGATGCTGCGGGAGCAGTTCCCGGACGGCCAGCTCTACGCCGACCTGGGCGGTATGGGTGAGCAGCCGGCGGATCCCAGCGACGTGCTTGCCCGTTTCCTGCGCGCGTTCGGCATCAGCAATGAAGCCATTCCCGAAGCCCTATCGGAACGCGCGGCGCTGTGGCGCACGATCATGGCCGGTCGGCGGGTTCTTGTCGTTCTCGACGACCCGTACGACAGCCGGCAACTCCGCTATCTGCTGCCGGCCACGATCGGCAGCGCCGCCATCATCACCAGCTGGCGCCGATTGCTGGACCTTCCGGGGATATCTTGGACCACCCTCGGGGTGCTCCAGCCGGCCGAGTCGGTGACCCTGCTGGAGCGGATCGTCGGCGCGGAGCGGCTGCGCCGCGAGCCGGAAACCACCCAACGGTTGGTCGACCTCTGTTCCCACCACCCGGCAGCATTGCGGATCGCCGGTGCCAGGCTGGCCGCCCGACCGGATTGGAGCGTGGCGCTCGTCGAGGGACGGCTGCTCGGTGAGCTCGACGGACTGGCCGAGCCGCACGAGGACTGCGCCGCGTTCTATACCTCGCTGATGCGGGTGTTACGGCGGTTGGACAGCTCTCACTCGTCCGCGTTCCGTTTGCTGGCTGTGCCGGACCTGGTAGACATTTCACTCGCCACTGCCGCAGTCATCCTGGACCGTCCGGTGTCCGAGACCGAGCGGATACTCGACTCGCTGACGGACGTACATCTATTGGAGCCTGACTTGTCCGGTAGATACCGGTATGTCGGCGTGGTGAGGGCCCTTGCCCGGGTTCAACTGCTCTTCGAGGGTGAGACCGCTTCCGGGAAGGCGGCGGTCCGGCGGTTGGCGCGGTTCTATCTCGCCAACGCCCGCAACGCCATCCACGCCGTCGACCTACCGCCCGAGGCGGCCACCCTGGCGCAGAGCATGGGGGTTGCCGTGGCCGACGGCCTGGCCTTCGACGACGCCGAAACGGCCGATTCGTGGTTGCTGGTGGAGCGGGCGAACGTCCTCGGGGTTGCGGCCCAGGTCGCCGACGTCGCGGAACCGTCTGAGGACACCATGACCGGATGGTGGCCGATCCAGCAGCGCCTCACTGGCCTTCATCGCCAGCGTCCAAGGGGGCAGCTAACCGGCCGGGCGGCGTAGCCGCCCTCAAGGTTACATCCGGATCGCTTCCGATCCATTCCTCGGCGATTCGTCGGCCGTCTTTACCGGCGTTGTTTCATCAGGTGGCTGACCGGCCGGCGACGATTGACAATCATTTCGTTGACCAGCGTGATCAGTAGGACCAGGTTTGTCACGAGCATGATGCCGAGTGGTGGCAGCAGCGGCATCGCGGGGGCGATCGCGGCCAGCACGAGCAAGGCGATGGATCGGGACCAGAGGATCCGGCTGGTCACCACGTAGTCGAATAGGCAGGTGCCGAGGAGGAAAAGCCCGGGGCCGCCGAGAAGAGTGAGGATCCAGGCCACCGACACCTCGCCGAGTGGACGGCTGAACGTGAGCGAGGTGCTGGTCGAGATGACCACGACGCCGGCCACCATCACCAGATGGCTGTACGAGGTGGAGGTGGCAGGACGAACTCGCTCCACGGAGGAGACCTCGCCAGGAGCCAGCAGTTGTTGGACCCGCTGGAAATACAGCTGAAAGAGGAGCATCGCGTTGGCGAACGCCACTGCGGCAACGGCTATCCGGCCGCCATCACGGTGGGAGAAGGCGAGCCCGGAACCAGCGGTGAGAATCAGTTCGCCGATCCCGATGATGAAGATCTGCCGGTGGCGCTCGGTCAGGTGGTTGCCAGTGAAGATCTGGCTGGCGAGTTCGGTGCGGCCGAGCCGCGGCGTCGGCCAGCCGATTCGGGCCGACCAGAGGTCCACCGCTGCCGCGATTGCCCAGAGCGCCAGCCGGATATTCCCCTCTGTGAACACGCCGGCGACCCACAGCGGGGCGGAGACGAGGAACCAGAAGAAGACCCGAATGCTTCGGGCCTGGATGTACGGGTTTACGCGGGTGCCGGGGATGAGGACCGCGTCGCGGGCGTCATGGATGCCGAAGTACGCCGCGACGAAGATGAATCCATGCGCTCCAAAGGTTGGCGACCAGTCTCACCAAGGGCGTCTATTACCTGCTGATCGTCCCCAACCCAGCGTTGAAGCTCAGGGTTCGCCGGATCTTCTTCTGGCAGGCCGCCGCCGCGACACCGTGGATCTTGGGTGGGCTGGTGGCCGGGACCACCCGTGGCGTGCTCTGGGCGGTGGCGGTAGCGGTGGAATACGCCGGGGTCGTGCTCGGCTGGCCCACGCCATGGTCGTGGTGCCGACTGCCTTCGGCGGCACGGGTGGTCGGCGAGCGGATTGCCGAGCGCTACCGGCAGTTCGTCATCGTCGCGCTCAGCGTGTCGATCTTTCTGACCGGCAGGTCGTTCAGCTGAGTGAATTCACGACTGATCAGGCTGGGGCGCTCGTCGTGGTCTTCATGATTACGGTAATGATCTGGCGCATCTACATCTACCGCTCCGGAGATGAGCTGACCTTCACCATCGCCACGTCCGCCAATCCGGCCCGACTCAGAGAGATCACCGCGTTCGTTCACCTGATCATGGTGGCGGGCATCCTGTGCACGGCGGTGACCAGTCAACTCGTCATCGATCGGCCGTTCGGCGACACCCCGACGTCCTGGACGGCGGTTATCGTCGGCGGCCCGGGCCTGTTCCTGATCGGCCGCGTCATGCTCGACTACGCCCTGTTCGGGCGGGTCGACCCGGTCCGGCTGATCGGGCTGCTACTGCTGGCCGGTCTGGCACCGGCCACGCCCCTGCTGCCACCGATAATGGCTGCGCTTGTCGTTATGGTCATCCTGATCGCTGTCGCGGCGGCGAACCTGGTGGGGACCGGATCCGTCCGCCGACCCCCGCACCATAGCCGGGATGGTCAGCCGATCAGAAGACCGAGCCGGTGGGCCATCGCCGCGGCCTCGGTGCGTCCGGAGGCGCCGAGCTTGGCCAGGATGTTGGAGACATGGGTGCTGGCGGTCTTCTGCGAGATGTAGAGCTCCTCGGCGATCCGCCGGTTGCTGTATCCGGTCGCCACCAGCCGTAGCACCTCTGACTCGCGCGGGGTGAGCCCAAGGGAGGTCGATTCGCCGGTGGGGGAGCCGGCGGGCGGGCTGTCGGTCAGCGTGAGGCCCGCTCGGTGCGCCAGCGCCTCGATATCGAGATTCAGCAGCCGAGCGCCGAGCCGACCGGCGATCCGGTGGGCCCGGGTGAGCTGGTCTGCCGCCTCGGTGCGGCGCTGGTGCACGCCGAGCAGAGCGCGGCCCTGGCCCAGGTGGGCGATTGCCAGCTCGTACGGTCGCTCCAGTGACTCGAAGGCGGCGACCACCTCCGCCCACAGGGCGGGGTCGTCGGCGCCTTCCGCCCGGCGCAGTTCCGCCAGGACCATGCGGTCGAAGGCATGGTCGATGGGAAATACCGCGCGAAGGCGAGCGGCGGCCCCGTGGACAGCGGCAAGAACAGCCGCCCCCGCTTCGGCGGGTGCGGTCGTACCGCGAGCGTCCGCCTCGAACGCTGCGGCGGCCCGGAGCATCGGTAGGGCGTAACGCACCGGGCCAGCGGTGAGGCCCGCGGCGTCGGCCCGAAGAAACTCGGCCCGCGCGTCGGTGAGCCTGCCCTGCCGTGCGGCGATCTCCATCCCGTAGTGAGTCAGGGAGACGACCAACTGCGGCTGGAGATCTTCGGTGCCGAGCAACCGCCGGCTCAGCGCAAGGTGGCTCGCCGCCGCCTCGACGTCGCCACGGACCAACAGGTTGTACGACTGGCGCATCGCGATGATGCCGCGAACCTTGTACGACTGCGCGACCGCCGCCGCCTCGTCTAGGGCGGCATCGGACTCCGGCCAGCGTCCCAGCGAGAAGAGCGAGAGCGAACGGTTGCTCTGCACCCACGCCTCGGTCTCGGCCAGGCCGAGCGAGCGGCACACCTCAACACCGTGTTCGGCGGCGGCCACCGCCTCCTCCGAATGGCCCATCCCCTCCAGGGTCGACGGCAGGTTCTGGTTGGCGCGGCCGACGACGCTGACCGACCCCAACTCCTCGGCACGTCCGCGCGCCTCGTACAGCTCGGCGAGGCTTGTGCCGTCGACATCGGTTTCGGCCTTGAGCCAGCACCGGGTGATGCGGGCGTGCAGTTCGAGCTCTTCGGAGTCGACCTGGGTGGCGTAATCCACAGCACGCTCGGCGTCGAGCAGGCTCTCCGGCCCTGGCCGATGTTTCGCGCCCCAGTTCGCGACGTGTACGAGGACATCGGCGTGCACCACGGACGGTGGGTGTCCGTCTACCAGGTCGCGAGCTTTCCGTAGTTCCTGCCATCCATCCCCGCGATTCAGCTCCTGCACCAGCAGCGAGCGCTGCGTCCAGAACCAGGCCGCAGGCAGCGGGTCGCGCTTCGGGGGGATCAGCTCAAGCGCACTCCGGACCAGGTTGAGTGCTCGGTCGTGATCCCCGCTCTGCCGGGCGGCGACGGTCGCCGCCGCGAGCAGGTCGACGTAGCGCACTCCGACGCCGTCCGACGCAGAGACCCGGGTCGGGTACGCCTCCGGATGGCCCAACGGGCGCAGTTCACCGCGCACCTGATCCGACACCCGGTCCCACAGCTCCATCGCGCGTTCCAGCAACCGCAACTGCTCGGCGTACGCGTAGCGGTTCCTTGCCTCGACGGAGGCGGACACACTCATCTGTAGGGCTTTCACGTCGTCGTGCGCGTCGTACCAGTGCCGGGCGAGTCGAGTCATCAGCTCCTCGACCCGGACAAGAGAGGCGTCGGCCTCCAAAGCCTCGGCGTACCGCCGATTGATCAGAGCGCGCTCGCCCGGCAGGAGACTGTCGCTCACCGCCTCGCGGACCAGTGCATGTCGGAAGCCGTACCCGGACCCGTCCCGGGCGGGTACGAGGATCTGGGCAAGTACAGCATTGCGCAGTGCCTCGATCAGCTCGTCCTCTGGTAAGCCCGTGACGGCCTTCAGCAGCGGGTAGCCGACCGCGGTACCGCTTTCGGCCGCGATCCGCACGATTCGCTGGCTGCCTTCCGGCAGCGCCTCCAGCCGCACCAGCAGCAGGTCGCGAAGGTCGTCCAGTCCAACTCGCGCGCGCTCGACATACGAGCGGGCGAGTTCCTCGACGAAGAAGGCGTTACCGTCGGACCGGTCGAAGATCTCGTTGAGCAGGGCGGGGTCCGGTGAGGCGCCGAGGATGCCGCTGAGCTGCTTCAGTACCTCGACCCGAGTGAACCGGGGTATCTCGATCCGCCGCACTGTACGCAGTCGGTCCACCTCCGCGAGCAGCCGGCGCAGCGGGTGGCGGCGGTGGATGTCATCGGAACGGTAGGTCGCGATGATCAGAAGCCGGCCATTCCGTTTGGTGCGCAACAGATAGCCGAGTAGGTGACGGGTCGACGCGTCGGCCCAGTGCAGATCCTCGACGACGAGCACGACCAGCCGATTCGACGCGAGTCGTTCCAGGATCCGGGCGGTCAGCTCGAACAGGCGCGCGTTGTCGTCGTCGCCCTGCCCGAAGGGCCCCGAGGAGCCCAGTTCCGGCATGAGTCGCGCGAGTAGTTCCTTCTGGCCTGCGCTCGCCGCACTCACCTCGTCGGGCAACTGCTGCCACAGCGACCGCAGCGCGGCGGAGAACGGTGCGAAGGGCAGTCCTTCGCCGCCGACCTCGACACAGCCGCCGATCGCCGTGACCGCCACTCCGGCCTTGAGGGTATGGAGCAACTCCTCGACCAGCCGGGTTTTGCCGACGCCCGCCTCGCCCCGCAGGAGTAACGCCTGGGGCGTCCCGGCCTCGGCCGCCTGCACCGAGCGGATGAGTTCGGCGAGTTCGGGGCCCCGCCCCACGAAGACGGGGCTTACCGCTGTGTTTTCCACCGGTCCAAGCATGGCACAGTCTGCGGACACCCGTGTGACTGAGAGTAATTGCCGGATTCGTGGTGCGTTGCTCGCGCGGTGCGTCTACGGATTTGTTCCGAGGTGCCTGAGCCGACGACGACCGATTCCGGTGTTCGAGGACGGAATATGCGGCATCTTCCCGAGGCGGGGCGAGAACATCCCGGTGAACCTGGATAGCGCCGATCGCACCAACTGACGCAGACGAGGTTCGCCAGTGACTATCGCCGTACTCGAAACGATCAACTTCGGCCTGGGGTATCTGGTCGACGCGGCCCGTGAGCGCGGGCATGAAGTGATTCTGCTCACCGGTGAGCGTTCCCGATACACCCACGAGCTGTCTAAGGCGCCGGGCGATTCGATCAGGGTCGTTGATGTCGACACCGGCAACGTCGACGAAGTGATCAGCATCCTGCGCGCGGTGCCCGATCTCGCCGGTCTGGTCCGGATGGCGGACCCGTGGAGCCTGCAGGCACTCGCCGTCGCGGATCGGCTGGGCCTGCCACACGAGAACACGGAGGCGGTATCGCTGCTGCGGGACAAAGGGCGCCTGCGTCGACACCTCTACGACAATGGTTTCTCGCGTTCGCCGAGCGTCGTCTTCGATCCGCTGACCGCGAACCCGGCAGAACTGATCCGTCTGCTGCCGTTCCCGTGTGTCGTGAAAGATGTCGCGGGCAGCTTGAGCCAGAACGTCTGGCTGGTCCGCAAGCCGGAGGAGCTGGCGAGCGTACTGGTCGCCGCCCGGCACGCGGAGGACCTACGTGGCGGCGCGCTGACCGCCGAGCCCTACTTTCTCGGACCCATGTACAGCGCTGAGACGGTGAGCTGGGCCGGCGAGACAAAAATCATCGGCGTCACGAGCCGTGCGCTGTCACCGGAGCCGCACTTCCGGGAGGAGATGGGGAGCTTCCCGGTGAACCTGCCCGAGACGATGCGGAGCGAACTGGCGAAGTGGCTTTCCGCGATCCTCTGCTCCGTCGGCTACCACGAGGGCGTTACCCACACCGAGTTCATCATCACCACCGGCGGTTTCGAGATCGTGGAGATCAATACGAGAATGGGTGGCGCGCTGATCGGTGAGTCCATCAACCGGTCACTCGGCATCAACTTCCACAGTGCCTTCATCGACCTCGCCCTGGGGCGACGCCCGCTGGTAATGGACCTCGATCCCGAGATCCGGCAGGGCACGACACAGATCGCCGTGTACGCCCCCGGCGTCGGGACCTTCGACGGGATCAGCGGGGCGGAACAGCTCCGCGACCACCCCGGAACGCCGACGCTCTATCCCATCCAGAGCCCGGGTGATGCGATTCCCGCCACTACCGATCAGCGCGGGGTGCTGGCCATGCTGCTCGCCGACGGCGAGACGGCCGAACTGTCGCTCCATAACGCCCTGTCGGCGGCGGGGAAACTCACCGTACGCATGCGTTGACTGTGGATCACCGACCCGGATCGATGGAGAAGAGCAGCGGAGAATGAACAAGAGCACTCGAAGCCTCGCCCGAAGCCTGAACGGATTTCCCGACGGGTTCTGGTGGCTGTGGACCAGCACGCTGGTGAATCGGCTCGGCACGTTCGTCTTTCCGTTTCTGGCCATCTACCTCACATCGGTGCTCGGTTACTCGGCGGCCCACGCGGGCCTCATATTGGCGATCTACGGGGTTGGCGCATCCGTCGGTGCGCTGCTCGGCGGTGAGCTGAGTGACCGGATCGGGCGCCGCGCGACGATGGGCGGTGCCCAGCTCGTCACTGCCGTGGTCACCGCGGCGATGGGGTTCGTCACCGGGTCCACCGCCATCGCCGTGCTGGCGTTCAGCGTGGGCGCCGCCGCCAGCGCCTCACGCCCAGCGATCTCGGCGATGATCGTGGATCTCGTCCCGCCGGAGGACCGGCAGCGGGCGTTCTCCGTCAACTACTGGGCCAGCAACATTGGCTTCGGCTTCTCGGCGGCGGTGGCCGGCGTCCTCGCGCACCAAGGGTATCTCTGGCTTTTCATCGGCGATGCTGTCACGACGTTGCTCTGCGCGGTGGTGATGTGGGTGAAGCTGCCGGAGACCCGGCCAGCGGGACCCGAGGTGCCGTCGCCGGTCCCCGCGGCCCGGGTCGGTCTCGGGCACATCCTCGGGGACTCCCGGTTCCTGGTGCTCTGCCTGCTCGGATTCGCCATGTGGATGATGTTCTACCAGGGGTCCAGCAGCCTCTCGGTGGCCATGGCCGGAAGCGGGATCGGCACCCAGGCGTACGGGCTGATCATCGCGCTGAACGGCATCCTGATCGTCGTGCTGCAGATCCCGGTCACCTCCATGCTCAAGGGGCGCGACCGCAGGATGGTGCTCGCGCTCAGCGCGCTGCTCACAGGTGTGGGGTTCGGTGTGAACGGCTTCGCTGGCACATCGGTAATCCTCTACTCGCTCTCGGTTATGGTGTGGACGCTGGGTGAAATCGCCTACGCGCCTGCCTCGGCGGCCGCGGTGGCCGAGTTGTCCGACGAGCGAGCCCACGGCCGTTACCAGGGCCTGTTCGGCTTCAGCACCTCGGTCGCGTCGATCCTCGCTCCGCTTGTCGGTGGTCTGGCGCTGGATCTCTGGGGAGGACCCGCCCTGTGGCTTCTCTGCGTCGCGGTCGGCGTGGCCACGGCGGCCGGATTCTGGGCGCTGCTCACCGTCACGCGCCGAGCCTCAGGCCGGTCCGACGTGGTCCCGGAGAGCGAGCCACCGCTCCTCGAACAGGAACAGGAACGGGAACTGGTCCCGAGCAGTCCCACTCGTTCTCCGGTCGCATGACGCAACGACCCCGCTACCCCCGACGCCTGGCCCACCTCAGCGGCCAGTTGTGACAAGCGTCGTACCGGCAGCACCGGTTTACGGACGCGGTCCGCCCAGAGGTCGGAATGGCGTCCGGGCGGATCGGTTGGACGGAGTTTGCGTTACGGCAGGAGGTAGTCCTCGTTGAGCGCCGCGACGATCACCAACGCCCTGATCGTTTGCCCGATGCACTCGGTCATCGGGTATCAGTGGTCCCTGGTGGGCGTACCAGGACGATCACCAGGGCCACGGCGAGGGGGTAGCTGGGTGCGTACAGCCCGCCCAATGCCTGCGCGACGCCGACCAGCAGGCCGGCGAGGGTGGCTGCGATGATGCTGCCGAGCACGCCGAACGTCACCACGACGAAGGCCATCAGCACGTAGCTCACCCCGGCGGTGGGGGAGGCGGAGTACGAGTTCATCCGCGGCAGCCCGGCGCACCCGGTGGCGAGACCGGCGACCACCAGCAGCGCCTCCCGCCGGAACGGCCGGGAGTGTCGCCTCAGGTTGTCAGACTTGTTGAGCAATCCGTCAAGACCGATGTCGCTTGTGGATGTCAGTGGGCAAGGCGAATGCTGGTTACGGTAAGCGGCGGGGCACGGTTCCATGACCGTGCCCCGCGCGTGCGACCGTCGTCAGCGGAGGGTGGTCCGCTATCGGCGGGTGGGAATTTCGTGGTTGGCCTGGAAGAGGGCACCTGGGTCGACCGCGTTGCGGAATGGATCAGTCTCTCCCAGGCCGAGGCGTCGTAGCCGGTCGACGGGTCCACGGGCTCCTCCTGGAAGTTCAGGTACTCCCGTCCGCGTGAGTAGGGCGCCATCGCGTCGACCACCCGTTCGCAGTCGGCGATGGTCTGCTTGGCCAGCTCGCCGATCATCATGCCGCCGGCGATCAGTTGGAACCGGCCGTCGAGCATCGCCGTCGCGCCCGCGCCGGGCTGTGGGCGCCCGAGCGCCCCACCGAGCTGGCGCAACTCCGCCATCAGGAACAGCGAGTTGCCGGAGTCGGCGCCAGCGACCTCGACCAGGCGGTCCACCGCGGCCGGCGGCAGCTCGTCGAGCAGGGACGACCGCCCGCCACCCGGCACGGGTTGCTCCGGGTCCATGTGCATCCGTATCAGTGACGCGGCCGGCACCCGGGCGAAGGTGTCCATCTCCGGTCCGAGGTTCCGCAGCGGCGCCAGGAGCCGCTCCGCCTCGGCGTCGTCGCCCAGTACTGCGCCGTCGATGACGACCAGTTGGCGGCCCCGGAACGGTTCCGGGATCTCGGGAATCGGCGGGAAGTGTAGGTGCCGGTACGAGGTGGTGACCGCGTCGGGCGCGTCGGCGGCCCACTGTGCCCAGCGGCTGAGCACCTGGTGCGCGTCGCGCAGGTCCCACACCAGCATGCCGGCGTACGCGGTCTCGATCGGGTAGAGCGTGAACTCGATCGCCGTCACCACACCGAAGTTGGCGCCCCCGCCCCCGCGTACCGCCCAGAACAGGTCCGGGTGGTGCTCGGCGTCGACCCGGACGAGCGAGCCGTCCGCGGTGACCAGTTCGACGGCGGTCAGGCTGTTGGTCGCCAGGCCCAGCGACCGGGCGTACCAGCTCACGCCTCCGCCGAGCAAGTAGCCGACCACGCCGGCGTCCGGCGATGATCCGTGTAGAGCGGCCAGGCCATGCGCCCCGGCCGCTTCGACCACGGAAGACCACACGACTCCGGCCTCGACCCGTGCCTGGCGCGCGTCGGCGTCGATCGTGATCCCGGTCATTCCAGACATGCGCATCAGTACGCTGTCGCTCAGGTCGCCGAGCGGGTGGGCGTTGTGCCCGGTGCCCAGTGGCGCGACCCGCAGCCCGGCCGCTGCGGCGGCCCGTACGACGGCCGTGACCTCCTCCGCGTTGAGCGGGAAGGCCACCGCAGCGGGACGCAGGTCGACCGCGAGCGCCCAGGTCGTCCGGGCGCGGTCGTAATCTTCGTCACCTCGCAGGTGGACGCCCCCGCTCGCCAGCCCGCGCAGCGACGACAGGTCGCGTTCCGCTTTCGCTGACCGGGTGTTCTCGGTAGTCACTTGAAGTTTCCCCCCGAACATGAGTTACTCATCAGTAATTTGCCAGACGTGATACCGAATGGTGTTTTCGTTCGTGGCGCGTCAACTGTTGTCGACCGCGACGGCGGCTACCAGGGGAGAACCTTGCCCTGGATAATGCTCCTCCCGTCCTTGCACGCCGTGGCCGGAACGCCGCGAACGCCGCCGGCTTTCGCGCGGGCGGCTCCGTGTCCGACGGCGGATCGGGCATCCGTGCGGGAACAATGGGGTGTGAGTTCTGACGAACTGGCTCATTTCCTCCGTTCCAGGCGTGCGGCACTCCAGCCTGAGGAACTCGGGTTGGACGCTCGTTCACGCCGGCGTACCCAGGGGCTTCGGCGCGAGGACGTTGCCGGGCTGGCCGCCATGTCGACGGACTACTACCGAAGGCTGGAGCAGGCTCGCACCCGGCCGCCGTCGCCGCAGATCCTGGGCGCCCTGGCGCGAGCCCTGCGGCTGACCGGTGACGAACGTGACTACCTGTACCGGATCGCCGGCCAGGAACCACTGCCGAGGCTCGCGCCGAGCCGCGAAGTCGCTCCCGCGATGAGGCAGCTCATCGACGGACTCGGGGATGTGCCCGCCCAGGTCACGACGCTTCTGGGAGAGACGGTCGTCCAGAACCCGATGGCCGTCGCGCTGCTTGGCGACCATTCGATCTACACCGGTGACGCTCGCAACAGCGCCTACCGCTGGTTCACCGACCCGGCCTCCCGGTCGGTTCACCCGCGCGAGGAGCACGAGGAGGAGGGCCGCGCCCGGTGGCCGAGCTGCGGGCCAGGTCGGTGCGCGTCAACGACCCGGAGGCCGACCGGCTCATCCGTACGCTGCGCGCCCGCAGCGCCGAGTTCGAGCGGATGTGGCAGGAGCAGCGGGTGGCGATCTGCCGATCCGGCACCAAGACCCTGGTGCACCCGGAGAGCGGCATGATCGACCTGCAGTGCCAGATCCTCCGGGCCGAGGACCTCGATCAACTGGTCGTCATCTTCACCCCCGCCGCCGGCAGCCGCGCGGCCGAACAGTTGCGCCGTCTCTCAGCCGTCCGCGTCGACCCGAGGCAGGACGGTACCGGAACCGCACGGCGAGGACAGCTCGCACGCCCGCCCCGGTGTGACGGCACCGTGACCGCCGTTCCCGATCCCGCTAGTCCGGACGGACATGCCACGATCGGTGGCTCGATCGAGGCGGTCCAATGAGTTACCGGGATGCCGCTGACCCACCCGGGGATCTACGTATCGCGCCGCTATCCGGAACAGACCGCCGACCTCGGCGAGGTCCGTATGAACCGCGCCGTGGTCGGTGATCCCGAGCTCTCCCGGCACAATGTGTCTCTCCATCTCGCCCAGACGGAGTTCTGGTGGGGCTACGAGGCGGCCATGCGGCTTCTCCCCGGCTGCTGTCAGGTGTACGCGGTGGACTTGCGGGGTAGGGGTCGGTCCACCTGGACGCCGGGTCGCTACAGCCTGGATATCTTCGGTCGGACCTGGTCCGCCTTTCGACCGGGTCGTCAAGCGGCCGGTCGTGGTCTACGGGCTGTCGTCCGGCGGCGTGGTCACGGCCTGGCTGTCCGCCTTTGCGGTGCCTGGCCAGGTCCGTGCTGCGGCGGGAGCCGGTCTCAGGCACTAGCTCAGGTGCCGGAAGCTGGGCGGGTCGACGCGGCGGTGATGGCCCGTTGTATCCCTGATCGACCGTGGCGTCGGGGCGGTCGTTGATGCCTTTGACTTCGCCGTGGGGGTCGGTTCCTTTTAGGGAACCTGAGCACTTAAAACTGCCTTCTTGTCGAGTGCGGTCTTTGTGGGCAGCCTTGATCGTGTCATCCCGGAGCGCCGAACAGCGGGCTCTGGTCGAGACCTTGCGATGAGATTCTGAAGGGGTACGGGAAGATGTCTGCGCGACTGCAATCGAAGGTAATCATTGTTACCGGCGGCACCATGGGGATGGGGCGGGCGTTCGCCCAGCGGGCTGCCGGGGAGGGCGCGAAGGTTGTGATCGGTGCGCGGGACAGGAAACGTGGTGAGGGGGTCACCGCCGCGATCGTGGCGGCCGGTGGCCAGGCGCTGTTCGTGCCGACCGACGTGACGGTGGAGGAGCAGGTCGCCGAATTGGTACGAGTCACCGTCGCCGAGTTCGGCCGGCTGGACGGCGCGTTCAACAACGCCGGTGGAGGAAACGCCATCGGCGCCGTACGCGACATCGACGACGCCTTCTGGCGGAGCACCATCGACCGCAACCTGACCAGCGTGTTCTACAGCCTCAAGCACGAGATCCCGGCGATTCTGGCGTCCGGTGGCGGCTCCATCGTCAACAATGCCTCCACCGTGGGAATAGTCGGGGACGCGAACTTAGCGGCCTATTCGGCGGCGAAACACGGCGTCATCGGACTCACCCGCTCGGCCGCACTGGACGTGGCAGCCGAGGGCGTACGGGTGAATGCTTTGGTGACCGGACTGGTCGATACTCCACTGTGGCGGGAAGTCTCAGCGAACCCGGAAATCGAGCGGCATTTCCTGGGTCTGCAGCCGAACGGCCGTGCCGGCAGGGAAGACGAGATCGCCGCGTTTACGTCATTCCTGCTTAGCGACGACGCCGCCTACATCACCGGTGCGGCGCTCGCCATCGACGGCGGCGTAACCGCGAAGTAGTCAGAGGTCCGTGCCGGCCGGGTCCTGATGGCTGTGGTCGTATGCCGCCCGGCTGGCGCGAATGTCTTCGAGGTTCTGCTCGGTCCAGCCCGCGAGGTCCTGCACGATGGTGAGCAGGGCCCGTCCGGCAGGGGCGAGGGCATACTCGACCTGGGGTGGGACGGTGGGGTGCACCGTACGGGTGACCACGCCGTCGCGCTCTAGGGCGCGCAGGGTGGTGCTGAGCATCCGCTGGGTGATCGGATACGCCAGCCGTCGTAGCTCGTTGAAACGGCGGGGCCCCTTGCCCAGTTCACAGATCACGACAACGGACCATTTGTCGCCGACCCGCGCCAGCACGCTGCGCATCAGGTCGGCATCACAGGTGACCTCGGCCTTAGTCGTCTGCGCTTCCGGAGCGATCTTGTCGACGAGCGAGGTCGTCATGGTGTCTCCTCCACGGACGTAGGCACATCTCAGTGCCTTCTCGCAGCTCATCGGCGATGCGGCCGATGAACCTGGTATTCGAAACGTACTAGCTGGGCAACCAACAGGCCCTGGGATTTGTTCCCAGCGAAGGAGCGGTGATGGCATAGCCGTTCCGGTTGCTCAGCTGATTCGGGCCCACGGCCTCAGCCGCTGGCACTTCCTGGTCCGCTCTTGTCGGGGCCGGAGCACGACACTCACCACCAGCCGCCCGGTCACCTTGATGCTCTGCGCCGAACGCGTGTCGATCAGACACTGGCTCTCTGCCGCGCGGCGAGTCGGTCTCGACGGTGCGGTCCTGGTATTACTCGATGCCGAGGGCAAGGAAACAGGCGGGCTGCCCCCGTCTGCTGAGCGCAGTTCCGTTTATGCCTTGACCGACAACCGGACATGTAGGTTGCCGACCAGTCGCGCCTGCCCCGGTAGGCGGGGTGGCCACGTTTTCCACCCGGACGTAGTCACAAGGCCGAGCTCGACCGCCGCCTGGCCCGGTGATCGAGGGGTGTCACCGCCAGATGCGTGAGTCAAGCCTTATCGAATAGCCGCAGTTGCCCTGGCGCCCGATGGTCGTGGCTCCGATGGCCTCCAGCATGCTGGCGAGGTTCTGTCCTGAAGGCTGGCCGCCACTCGGGGGCGGTGCGCCCGTGCGGTCGTCGCGATTGGCGGTGCGCACGATCCGGATCGGTCGGGCGGCGTTACCCGACTTCGAAGGTCAGATCCTTGCGGCCCCAACTACCGGGGAGATTCCGCAGCTCCAGCCGGCCGAACTCGCTGGGCAACTCGGGGTCGACCGCCAGGTCACCGTCCTGCGGCTGCAGCCCGAGCATCACCCGCAGCAGCAGCAGCGGTGCTCCGGTTGACCATGCCTGCGGGCTGCAGGCGGTCGGATACTCGACCGGATAGCCGGTGAGCTGCCGGTCATACCCGGCGAAAGCCTCGGGCAGCCGACCGCGGAAGAAATTCGCCGCGTCGAGGATGCCGGCCCCGACCCGGGCCGCTTCCTGCCGGTAGCCGTACCGCCGCAGGCCCCAGGCGATGAACGAGTTGTCGAACGGCCAGACCGTGCCGGTGTGATAGCCGATGGGGTTGTACCGGGCCTCATGCTCGGCCAGGGTCCGGATCCCCCACCCGGAGAAGAGCCGAGGTCCCATGAGGTGGCCCGCGACCGCGTCGGCCTTGTCCGCGTCGACGATGCCGCTCCACAACAGGTGCCCGATGTTCGAGGAGAGCGCGTCGACCTGGGAACCGTCGGCGGCGAGCGCGATCGCGAAGTAGCTGCCGTCGGCGACCCAGAAATCGCGGTTGAAGCGCCGCTTCAACTCGTCCGCCGAACGCTCCAGCCGGTCGGCGTACGCCGGATCGTCCCAGACCGTACGGGCCAGGCGCGCGCCGCGCAGCTTCGCGTCGTAGGCGTAACCCTGTAGCTCACAGGTCGACCGGGGTACGTCCGGAATGCGCCCGTCGCGGTAGGAGATGGCGTCCGGAGAGTCCTTCCAGCACTGGTTTTCCAGCCCAGTCCGCTCGTTACGCCGTTGATAGCCGATGTACCCGTTGCCCAGCACGTCGCCGTACTCGTCGATCCAGGCCAACGCCGCCCGGGTCTGGTGCTCCAGGTTCTGGACCAGCGCGGTGTCGCCGGTCCAGCGCGCGTACTCGTCGAGCAGCACGACGAACAGGGTGGTGGCGTCCGCGGTGCCGTAGTACGGCGTGTGCGGCTGCTCCCCGGAGGCCGCGGTCAGGCCGTAGCGGAACTCATGGAGGATCTTCCCTGGTTCGGCATCTCGGAAGTTGTCCAGCGCGACCGCCTGGGTGGCGGCGAGCAGGCGCAGGGTGGCGTTGGCGAGCTGTGGGGCGAACGGGAGGGCCTGCAACGACGTCAGGATGCTGTCCCGACCGAAGATCGTCATGAACCACGGCAGGCCAGCCGCCGGTAGGCGGTACTGGTCATCGGCCTGCGCCCGGGCCGCTCCGCTGGTCAGCGGGCGGAACCGCAGCGCGGCGAGATCGACCAGGCTGCGCTGGTACGTCAACTCCAGCAGGTCGTTTTCGCTGATGAGTTGCGGCGCCAGGTCGAGCCAATCCTGCAACTCGTTCCGCACCTGGGGTTTTGACCGGCCGGCCTGGCCCTGCAGGTTCGTCCGGACGTCTCGCCCGTTCGGCCCGATCGTCTCCACATGCAGGTCGGTGCCCCAGGACCCGTCCGGCTCGACGTGGACCCGGAACGTGAAGCCGTGCTCGTCGATTTCCGCCGGGGTGCTCGCGGAGATCACGGTGGACCGCTGGAACGTGTCCCACCGGACGTGGTGGCACAGCCTTCCATCCTCGATCCGGGTGGAGCGCTCGCCCTTCTTCGGCTCCGCGTTCTTCACCTCGAACAGGTCGGCGAAATCGCAACCGACCTCGACGCGTACCACCAGGTCGACCGGGTCGATGCCGTGGTTCAGGACGGTCAGCGACTCGCACATGCTCCGGGTGATGTCACGCCGTCGGATGATCGACACGTCCGAGTCGACGTAGAGCGTCGGTTCGCCGGGCACCAGCACGAACTTTGCCTCGAAGTATCGGGGCTGATCCATGGACAGGGCACTCAACCGCTTTCCGTCGACGGTCAGGACCCAGGTGGACAGGTGCCGGATGTCCAACGTGAACAGTCCGGTGGGAAAGGAGGGCGACGGTTCGAAATCCCCGTTACCGGCACTGACCACGAACATGTTGCCGTCGAGGATCCGCACCACGTCCGAGTTCATCGCCGGGCCCGCCGTACGAAGTCGCGCGGGTGGTCCGCGTCCGGTGGACCCGGGAACAGGCCGGGGATCAACCAGAACTGGAAGAGCAGAGTCGGGGCACCGAACGCCTGTACCCGATTGCGCAGCCAGTTCTCGACCATGTTCGCCCGGCCGGTGATGAGGTCCCGGAAGGTGGCCCGGTCGATCCGGATCACCGTGTCCGCCGGATGCTGCCCCCGGGACGCGTCGAGGTGACCGCGGGAGAAGGTGACCAGCCAGTGATCCGTTTCCTGGTCGGCACGCTGATCGTCGAAGATCTCGAACCGCATGGTGCCGGACGTTCGTTCGAGCCGGGGTTCATACCCGAACCGGGCAACCCGGTCGAAGAACGCCTCAATGTCGTCATCAGCAGCATGGGACATGAGCTACCGGCCCCTCCTGCCAACCTGTGGCCACGGCGGCGTACCCGTTGCGGACCACCCGAAACACCAGGCCGCACCGGTGCGGGCCTCAGTCCGGGGGCGAGCCCGGCCAGGAGTGCGACCAGCCCAGCAGCTCGGCGAGCCGGGCATTGTGCGGGGCGATGTACGCGGTCAGCCGCTCACGTAGCTCCGGGGTGAGCTGCGACGGGCCGGTGTCGACCCGGCGGGTGTGCCGGGCGAAGGTTTCGGGGGTGAACGCCGACAGGTCGAGGAACCGCAGTATCGCGCCGTACGTGCCGGCCGCGTCGGCGGCCAGGTCCTCGTTGCGGGCGATGTGGATCCGCTCACGGGGCACATGCTCGAACCAGCGTTCCAACTGCTCCGCGTAGCGGCCCCGGGCGGCGTACGAGTGGTTACGCAGCGCCCGATGGGGGGTACGCGTGCCGGGTCCGTCGCGCAGCGCCCGGTGCAGCCGCTCCTCCTCGGCGTCGAGCGCATCGGCGAAGGAGAGCGGCTCCGCGCCGTACGAGCGGGTGTGCAGGTAGTGCGAGTAGGTCCGCTGCACCGGGTCGCGCAGCAGTGCGACGAAGCGGCCGTCGGGCAGGGTCGCCGCGACCCGGGCCGGCACGTTCGGGTGGAACAGGTAGTACGGGCTCGCCTCGAAGGTGCGTTGGTCCGGGGCGAGGGTCGGGAAATACGCCCGGTACCAGCGCACTCCCCGACCGTGGTAGACGCTGAAGAACTGCAACTCCTTGCCGGTCGCCACCCGGACCCGGGGATGCGCGGCGAGATAGTGGTAGAGCGAGGTGGTGCCACAGCGCTGCCCGCCGATGACCAGGAAGTCGGGGAGCGGGCCGGGGGCTCCGGGCCCCACTTCCCTACAAGGAAACCCTGCCACCCATTTAGATCATGACAAAGCACTACTTATCGTCTGACCAACCACCTCGGCGGCTAACAGGTCGGGCGTCCCACCTTCGCGCGATCCAGGTTCGCCGCTCGATCCTGGTGCTCCGACGGCGGCAACAACCTGGCCGGGCAGTGGTGCTGCACCTCTGCGCCTGGATGAGCCCTCCTGCAGCTCTGGCTGCATGGCGAGCCACTTCTGCCGTCCAGGGACACTCCGGATGCCCGGCGAACTGAGTCCGGAGTTCGTTGATGCCGGCGGCATCACGAGACGGGACCGTTCGGGGCGTCGACCGTGTCCCTCCTCCACGGGTCACTACTCTGAGTGGTGTATTGCGACCGAAGGGTGATGTGCGGGCATGGTCAGACGACTAGTCGCGACGAGTGCCGCGATGCTGCTTTTAGGCGTGGTTGTGGGGTGCGGACAGCCCGGCACCACCGGCGCCCATCAAGCGGAAGCGGTGTCCTTGCCGTGCGCGACGTACCCGCCTCCCGATCCGGTCACCCCCGGACAGTCCTTATGGCCGCAACAGGACGTGCTCGACGGATACGCACAGGCCGCACAGCAGGTTGGGCAGGAGCACCCGGACTCGTACGCCGGGCTGGAGGTGCACCTCGACGAGGTCGCGGTGTGGGTACACCGCAAGCCGTCACCGACGCTCGATGACGCCCTACGGCATGTGGTCCCACCAGGTCACCTCTGCCTGCGAGATGCCCGTTACAGCGCGGTCGAGCTCGAAACCTGGCTGCACCAGGTGCGAGCCGACGTCGACTACTGGGCCGGCCGCCAGATCGTGCTCAATACTATGAGTATCCGACCTGGCCGGGATTGCGTCGAGATCGGCGTCGATCGCCCAGATGTCGACGGTCCCACCCTGACGGCCTACTACCAGGCGACCATTCCTGTGTGCGTCGAACTGGGCGGCGCACTGATCCCGCTGGTGGCCCCGTCGCCCGCGACCTGACTCACTCCAACGATTCGCTGGGGGAGGCGCCACCTGTGACGGTGGTCCGCGGTGTCACCTCATCACCTGGGTTGCAGGACGGATTTTTACCGACTTGGCAGACTGTCTATCCGAGATGGTGTTATTTCAGGGCCGTGTCCTTGCGTGTGGTCGATGGGCCGGCGGAAGGCGACTGGCCAGACCATTTCGCATCGATTTGGCGCAAGCGTCAAGTCGGGCGCAATGTCTAATGAGAGAGCGCCATGTTGGATGGGAAGCTACAACCTGGTGTAGGTTCTCATCGGTTCTGACGGCGGCAACGTCTGCTGACCTGGCCCTTGTCGGTGGCTTATCAGCGGGTGTGGCGGCCCGGTTTTTCACCCAAGATGGCGGATTCCTCGATGGAGATCGCTGCGGGCTCGTCGCCCCGAGACGGGCCCCTGGCCGCTGATCCAGCGGTCACCCCCGTGCCCGCGAATAGGTTGCCCTCGTGGCTGACCGGCGTCGAGAGGCTCAGCTCAGCCGATGCGGCCGACGCCGCCGAACAGGTAGACCTCCGGCTCGTCGGACTCCGGGCCGGGGCGCCAGCGCGAGCACGTAACGACGCCGGGCTCCAGCAGATCCAAGCCGTCGAAGAAGCGCTCGAGTTCCTTCTTCGTTCTGGCGCGGATTGGCGTGCCGCCGCGCTCGGTGGTTTCCCGCATCACGCGCAGCATCGGCTCGCCGTGGATCTCCGCGGTGGAGTGGGTGAGTACCAGGTAGCTACCGGTGGGCATCGCCTGCGCCAGCTGCGCGACGGAGTCGTACGCCACGTCGTCGTCCATGAGGTGGTTGACGACGCCGAGGAGTATGAGGCCGATCGGCTGCGAGAAGTCGAGCGTCTGCCGCGCGGACGCGAGTATCGTGTCCGGCTGCCGCAGATCGGCTTCGACGTAGTCGCAGCTGCCTCCCGGCGCGCTGGTCAGGAGCGCACGCGCATGCGCCATGACGAGCGGGTCGTTGTCGATGTAGACCACCCGGCAGCGCGGTTCGAGGGACTGCGCGACCTCGTGGGTGTTGTCCGCCGAGGGGAGCCCGGTGCCGACGTCGAGGAACTGACGGATGCCGGCATCCTCGACGAGAAACCTGACCACGCGCTTGAGGAACGCGCGCTCGGACTTGGCCCCGATGGGGATGTCCGGGATGTGTGCGATCACCTCATCGCCGGCGGCCCGGTCGACCGCGAAGTTGTCCTTGCCGCCGAGCCAGTAGTTCCAGATCCGCGCCGAGTGCGGAACCGTGGTGTCCAGTTTGGAGCCTGAGGGGAACTCCAGGTCCTCGGTCATGAGGGCATTCTTCCGCACCGAAGGGGCGGTGACGCAAGTGGGGCAGTGGGCCGACGGCACGGCGGGCTCCAATTGGGTGCCAGGTACGGCAACTGCGTGAGGCCCTGCGGGTGCCGAGAATGGCGTCCGCGCTGGTCAAGCGGCGTTCTCGTATTCGTGCAGGAGTCCGCCGAGTTGATCGCGTCGGTGGACGTTCAGGCGTGTCAGCGTGGCGGGATCGGTTATCGGTTTGGGTAGCGGACGCAGAGGTCGGGCGTTCGCGATGCCCCGATGAGGTCGATGCCGGTTGTGGTGGCGTTCGTACTCGCGCAGGGCTTGCAGTAGGTGCGCTTGGCTCCAGATTAGTGTCCGGTCGAGTAATTCATGCCGGCAGGCTTGGATCCACCTCTCCATGATCGAGTTCATGCGCGGTGTCCGTACCCCGCTGAGCACGACCGCGATCCCCGCGTCGGCGAGGATCGCGTCGAACAGGGCCGGGTACTTGCCGTCCCGATCCCGGACCAGGTATTTCACCGTGCATTCGGCGTCCTCAAGGTCCATCATCAGGTTCCGGGCCGCCTGGGTTACCCAGCTGGCGGTCGGATGAGCGGTGGCGCCCAGGACGCTGACCCGGCGGGTGGCGTGGTCGATGACGGCCAGGACGTACAGCCTGGCACCGGTCATCGTTGTGGTCTCGAAGAAGTCGGCCGCGATGATGGCCTGCGCCTGCGAGCGCAAGAACGTCGCCCAGCTGGTGCTGGCACGCTGGGGCGTCGGGTCGACGCCGGCATGCTGGAGGATCTCCCAGACGGTGGAGGGGGCGACCTTTACCCCGAGGACGAGTAGTTCGCCGTGGATGCGGCGGTATCCCCAGGTGCTGTTCTCGCGTGCCAGGCGCAGGGCCAGCCGGCGGATCGACCGGACAGTGCGTGGCCGCCCGGATCGCCGCGGCCGGGAGAGTCTGGCGTGCCGGCGGGCGTCCAGGTCATGGTGCCAGCGCAGTACGGTCTCCGGGCGGACCAGCAGCCGCAGGCTGCGTAGGACGTCGCGGGGTAACCGGTGCAGCACGGCGGCGAGCCATGCCCGGTCAGCGGGGGTGAATCGGACCTTCTCGCCGTGCAGTTGCCGTTCGAGGACCATGACCTGGTGCCGCAGCGCCAAGATCTCGGCATCCTTGTCCCGGTCGTTCATTGGCAGCAGCCGCAGCAGCGCGAGAGTGTTGGTCACACCGAGGTAGGCCAGTCGGAACAGCACAGCAAGTCATCCTCGCGTAGCGCTCCACATAGATCATCGCCGCAGGCGGGCCGAGAGTCCTCGACCCTACGCCGGCGTCCTGATCTCAGTAATCAAGAGGGCCGTGACCAGGATGGACGAGGCTTTCGGCACTCGCAGCGCTCCACCTTGTCCCCGTCCGGGGAGGCTGGACGGTCTGCGACTGCCCGACGAGGAGATCCGCTACCAAGCCGTATCGTTCCTGGCACGACTCGCCTTCCTGCCCCTATGACCACGGCAGTAAGCGGGCAGGATCAGCACGGACAGCGGGGCCGCATGGGTGGTGAAATGCGTTGGTGATTGGGAACTACCGGGAGCTGTTCGCGGCGGTGCGTAAGCGACCGCACATGTACATGCCCCGGGGAGACTTCGCTAGTCTCGTTGCCTTCGTGGAAGGCTGCAACCACGGCAACGACTTCAACCTGCTTACTGGCCTCCAGAAGTGGCTGGTGACCCGTGTCGGGTGCGGGAACAACGTGGTCTGGTGGCACCTGGTTCTTCGGCTGACGGACCCGGAAGGCGCGACGAGCCTGGGGGACATGGACCCCGAGACTGATGCACGAGCCATCGAAACGCTGTTTCAGTGCTTGGACGACTTCCTGGCGCTGCGCCAGGAGCATGACGGGCTGAGCAGGATCCACGCAGCCCATCAGGCGTGGCTCGACGCCCGCGATCTCAACCACTGCCTCGCTTCCGGGGCACAGGCGTGCCCGGTCGTCGATTGGCCGAAGCCGCACGCCGGGGACCGCCGTGGGCCTTCCACGGGCCAGTAGTCACGAGGACGGACGGGCACGAGCGGGCGCGAACCGTAGCCGCATCGGCCGCCGCGACTAGGCGTTTCGGGCATCACGACCGGTTGATTGCGCTCTTCCAAACTGACGGTGCACAGGTCCACCGGCGTGCAGGGCCCCACCAGGAAAGCCAGTGGCCTTGTGGCTCCCGGCCTGGAGAGAATGGCCCCGTGTGGGACCTGCAGGTTGTGGTCGATCGGTTCATGGCCGGCGAGATAGGTAGCGAGCACCTGCCGCTCTTGGCGGCTGAGGCTCTGGCCGAGGGCGTCGATAGTCCGGCGTTGCGGGAGCTTGCTGGGCTTTCTCGCACCGATGTGCGTTAGGCGCGGGACTTGTTCGTCCGTGCTGCCAGAGAGCTGGGTGCGGCTGTCGCCGACGAGGACGCCTGCCCAGAGGACCTGGTGCTGTATTGGGCTTCGCGGATGGTGGGCGGCAGCGTTGGGCCCGCTGCAGGTGCCAACTGCATCGTCAGTCATGGGGAAGCCTTGGGCTGGCCGGATCGACTCTCGCACCTGCTCGGCCTCGCTTCTGTGTGGGATGACTGGCCGGAGGGTCGGGACGAGACGGAGCGAAGCATGCTGGCGGGGGCGCGCGCCCTGCTTGCCGAGGGACTCCCCACCAGTCCTCATCCAGTCCTCAAGAGGTCGACCCTCGGCCGTGGACACTGAGAGATGTCTAGAGCGATTTCCGCAGGCCAAGCAGGGTTCGGGCAGGTAGGGCAAGGTAAGCAACTTGATCTAATAACCACTCGGTCGACCGTGCCTGCTGCGTGCCCGTTGGTATGGGCGACGGCGGTCAGCTCCCGGACGTGGCAGCCAGGGTGGCGGCGCAGGTCAGGCCAGCTCACTGCCGAGCGGCTTCCGCCCGTGTCCACACTTCCTAAACCGTGCGTCACCGCAGCTCATCGCACCAGTACACCGGGGACCATATGGGGACCGCACGTCATGCGCGATGGTGGACGATGCGCTGTCAGGGGAACAGCTTGATCATGGGCGTGGCGTGCGTGACGTGCGGGAACGTGTAGCGAAACGTCCTGGGGGTCAAGGGGTCGTCGGTTCGAATCCGGCCGTCCCGACAAGGTAGAACTGCAGGTCAGAAGGCTGGTCCGGGTATCGGGCTGGCCTTTTTGGCGTTTTGGGGACCATGGCGGTCAAGTGCGCCAGCAGGCAGCACTCCTTGGCCGTTGGTCGGGTTCGAGTGGTTACTCAGGTCGTTTGCCGAATCGTTCTTCCTTTGCATCAAGGCGGCCCGCAAGCGGGCCGCGCCGGCCGCGCTCGGCCTGCTGGCGGCGCAAGCGCCGGCATCGGCCGGCGCGCCGGCCGGTCCTGACAGTCGCGCCAAGTGCCAGAACATGCCTCCGGCGGGGATCTTCGACAGAGATGGGGGCCGCCCACCTCCACCGTGAGTCCGGGCGAAGCCGAACAGACCTGTCCCCCGTGTCAGCACGGTGGATCGTTGTGTTGACACCGGGGGACAGGCCCGTTCCACGATGTGCGGACTCACGGCGGAGATGGGCTTTAGGCGCTTCGGTCGCCCGCGCCTAAGCTTCTGCCGTGACAGAGCCAGATCCGCCACTACGGCACCTGAGCGCGAACGAGGCCGGCGTCCTGGAAGCACTTCTCCGCCACAACTTCGCAGGTGTTGAGGAGCTCCGCGTACAAGCGCGAGACGTCATGGCCCGCCCCGGATGCGGATGTGGATGCGGGACCATCCACCTCTTCCCACAAGGCAAGAACCTTCCCGCCTCACCGGCACAGACTCCGGTTCGGGTAGAAGGACAGTTTCCCGATCAAGAGGGGCAGTGGTTCGGAGGCATCTTGCTCTTTCTTGCCAGCGGGCAGCTCGCGGAGTTGGAGGTCCACTCGTTCGGTGACCCGTTGCCCATGCCAGCGTCCGATCAGGTGCTCTGGTACCTGAGAACCGGCGAAAGCACCTGTACTCCACTGCCCGACCAGCCGGAGCGAGGGCCGGCAGGAGATCAGTGATCCGAGAGGCGCGTACAGCAGGAGAGCCAGCAATGCAGGCGACCGCAGGGGCAGGGCGTGCCCGCTCCGTGCCCAATGGGACGGGAGCCGAGGGTCAACGGCGGTCAGCTCCTGGACGTGACAGCCAGCGTGGCGACGCAGGTCAAGCCAGGCCGCTGCCGAGCGGCTTCCGCCCGTGTCCACACTTCCTAAACCGTGCGTCACCGCAGCTCATCGCACCAGTACACCGGGGACCATATGGGGACCGCACGTCATGCGCGATGGTGGACGATGCGCTGTCAGGGGAACAGCTTGATCATGGGCGTGGCGTGCGTGACGTGCGGGAACGTGTAGCGAAACGTCCTGGGGGTCAAGGGGTCGTCGGTTCGAATCCGGCCGTCCCGACAAGGTAGAACAGCAGGTCAGAAGGCTGGTCCGGAATATCGGGCCGGCCTTTTTGGCGTTCTGGGGACCATGGCGGTCAAGTGCGCCAGCAGGTGGCCGCTGGTCGGGTTTCGAGTGGTTACTCAGGTCGTTTGCCGAATCGTTCTTTCTTCGCATCAAGGCGCCGCGCAAGCGCGGCGCGCCCGCTCGCGCTCGGCCTGCTGGCGGCCTCCGGCCGGCATCGGCCCGCGCAGCAGGCCGAGGTTCAGTCCTCGATCACGTGGCACTCGACCCCGATGATCTCGACCAGGGCAGCGCGTACCTCGGCGAACTGCTCATCGGACAGGTCAAGCCGAAGGTGGTGAAGTCGAGGGAATCCCAGCCTGGCCGCAGAGCGTGCGCTGTACTCCAGATACAGGTCCCGGCGGGTTAGCCGCCACGAACTCACCGCTCCGTAGACGACCACACCGTCGCCGTTGATCACCTCGTGGGCATCGAAGTCGTACCAGAACAGGAACTCGACCACCCGGTCCAGCCCATCACGTAAGGACAGCGTCAGGACGGCATCGACCTCGCTACAGATGACCTCGGTGACGCGCGCGAGAACCCGCATGGGTGGACCGTAGCGCGATGGACCGAGCCTGTCTGGTGGCAGTCTCCGGTCGGTGTGGGCAAGCCGTACGGCAATAGATCGGATCTGACCCGTGGACGTGCAGACGACGGCGATGAGACCAGCTACTGCGGCATGTTGAGCGTCGCCACAGCCATCGCGTGCAGCCGGCCGTAGTACATGCGCTCATGATGGCCGACCAGGGTAGGTAGTACACGGGCGAGGTCGGCCACGCAGAGTGTGAGAACACTCCGGCGTTGATCGTCCAGGTTGCCTCGGCTACGAAGCCAGGTGCTGACACAGCCCGCGATGTCCGCATCGAGCATCACCATGTCCATCTCATCCAGCTCCGCACTCCGTAGACGCGCTGGAAACTTAGCCCGCAGATGGGCCTCCCACAGCCGAGCCACCGCCTCGACCTGCTCGTTCACTGGCCTCCTATGGCTAGTTCCAACTCTCGCTGAACGCCACCGTCGTATCGCCTGTTCAGCCGGCACGGCAGCACGAGTTACGGATCCAGTAGTTCATCCCAGTCGGCGATGCACGAGTCCAGCTCATCCGTGCGTCGCCGGAGGACCCGAGCCGCAACCGGCGGCAGAGCGTGTATGGCAAGCTCCAAGACTCGACGCTGGTCGAGCGGATCCGGGCAGCACGAGAGCTGGCCACAACCACGGATCTCTTCCCGTTGTCGCCGAGACGCACGGACAAACGACTCCCAGCCCTGTAACGCCTCGACGACGGCTCCAGGATGCAGACGTGCCCGCTCAAACCGAGCGATCTCGGACAGGCCGCGGTTAGGAATACCAGGGACGACAGCGATTCGTTCTCCCGGCCGTGTACGCGGGCGAAGGGCAGCACGGGATGCGCCTGGGGACCTACGCGCCATGGCTCTTTCGTACGGTCAGCATCGTTAGATCCTCCCACGGATCGCATTCCAGGGCACCAGGCATGAGGCCGTGACGATCGCGAGGGGTGGACGGCTGCCGTCGAGAGCGGGGCGATCGCTGCCGCGCCGCTGCGGCACCGAGATACGGGGTACCAGCCGCGGTGAGCCGGCGCCACGCAAAGCCGCCCCGACCCGAGGGCCGGGGCGGGAGGCCGTACGACGCCGGCCAGCCGCGCCCGCCGAGCCGTGCCAGCCACGTGCCATAAGCCCGCGTCGTAGACGGCCACCAGCGGGCAGGCACGGTCACCACCGCCCCGCCGCTGACCAGGCACAACGGACAGAATCGGACAGCCGACAACGATCTTCCAAACTGTTTACGCGGGTTTGATTCTCGTCGCCCGCTCCACAGCGTCCGGCCCGGGTTTGCGACATGATCGCCGTACCTGCCCGAACTTCATCCGGTCGCAGTGCAGCCAGCTTGCCGCAGGCCGTTCATCCGAACGCTTAGCAGGCGCCACTGAGCCTCGTCAGGTAGGGCGGCATTGTGGGGCAAGGCCGGTCCCTGAGGGTAGGTCGACGGGGCAGTTGTGAGGCGTCGCGAATGCTCTACTGGTGGCATGGCAGGAGATCAACGCTGGGGCGAGTGGCAGCGCGCGAAACGCATGCTGCTCATGGATGAGCTGAGAGTCGGGCGTTGCCACTGGCTCGTCCTGCGGCCCTCAGTTTTTGTCCAGGCAGGCGAGCGCTACCGCACCGAGCCAAGCGGGCTCAGGATCGAGCACGACGACGGAAGCCGGACCACCCACCCGGGGAGCTGGGAAACGCGGTTCACGGTGTGGACGCTGAACGGCGACCCCGGTGTAGGCCAGTAGCCGCCGCCTTCTGCGGTCACGGGCGGGTTCCACGGGTCAACACACA
Source organism: Micromonospora pisi (assembly GCF_003633685.1). Lineage (NCBI taxonomy): Bacteria > Bacillati > Actinomycetota > Actinomycetes > Micromonosporales > Micromonosporaceae > Micromonospora > Micromonospora pisi. The sequence goes on from NZ_RBKT01000001.1 coordinate 7,154,505, forward strand.
CAGCGCCGTTACAGGCGTTCCGGACATGTCACGGCCATGGTCCTCGATTTTCCAAATTCTAGGTGTCGAGGAGGCTTGCTACCCGGTGCTGCCCTAGCGCGGGAGGGCCTGACAGGCGGCCTCGATGTCTCCGGAACGGACCAGCTCTTCAACGGCTCGGACCATCGCCGGAACGCCGGCCTCCGGCACGATCACCAGGTCTTTAGACCAGAAGTACGCTCCGCCGCCCGTCTCGCCAGTGTCCCAGTGTCGTCGCAGTACGCGTTCGATCGCAGGCAGCGTGAAGAAGGTGACGTAGCGGACCGTACCGTCGGGCAGTTCGACGTGAACGTCGGCGTTAGTTGCTGTTTCTGAGGGTTCGCCGCCGATGAGGAAGCGGGCGGTGAAGGCGGATCGTTGGACGACATAGTACGGGCCGTCTTGCACTGAACCTCCAGGGCTCATGTTGGAAACCTTGAACCCGTTGCGGAGATGCAGAGTACGTGCAATGGCCTCCGGGTCTAGGCCCACGTCGGCTGCTGTTGGTGCCGGTCAGGGCCTTCCGGGTCGTCCAAGCTGAATCGCCTGCCTAAGCCTTCCGCAGCACACCGTGGGGAGCCGACTGAACCAGGAATAGCCACTGAACCAGGAATACCGCCAGGTTGACCGCAGCCTCTGCCTCGTCCTGGTTCTGGCGTCGCGAGTTCAGTCCTCCACCGTGACGCGAGCGTTGAGCGTTCCAAAGCGTTTCCGTCATTCTCACGATTCCCTCGGCGGTGCGGGGATTGCCGCCGGCCACCGGCGCGCAGCACGGCGACGAGGTGGGCGTTCGTCGGCCCGCGTACGTTGCGGCTTGCTTTCGAAGCTGGCAACACGCCTTCGGGCCGCGACGAACCTCGCCAAGCACAGCGCTGATCGCGCCCAGCCCGACGAAGCATCGAGCCGGGCGCGTCGAGTCAGCTATGCCACGAAGCGGGAACGGCGCCGGCGTCCGATCAGGTAGCCCGCCCAACCGAGGAGCAGAAGAGCACCGCCAATGCCGGCCACAGTCGCGGTCTCGGCACCGGTCACGGGCAGCCCACCGCCCTCGCCGCCGGGAGCGTCCAGGCTGGCGGAGGAAGTAGGGATCGGTGCGGCGGTCGTCGTGGCGCTCGGTGTCGGTGTGGGCTGAGACGTTGGTGTCGGTGTGGGTTGAGACGCGCAGTCAAGCGCACGCGCGGCGTACAGGCCGTTGTTCAGGTAAGCCAGGTAGGCATCGATGGCTCCGTTGTCGAGGACCTTTCGTGCGGCCGCCTTCACGTTGGTATCAGCGCCCGTCAACGTCCGGACTACCGTGATTCGCAGATCCGTTGACCAAGCCTTCTGCACGTCCGCCTTGAGGAATTCGCGCAGATCATCCGCGGTGCCGTCCAGTCGCTCCTGTATTACGCGAGGCGAAATGGACAACGAGTCGGCGTTTGCCGCAGCCAGGATCTGGTTGGCCAACACGCGCACCTCTACATTGGTGGCGGTACCCAGGTCGATGGTGACAAGCTCGCGGATATCCTTGTACACCTTGCGCTCGACCGTTTGGCAGGCCTCGTTGAGCCCAGGCGGTTCGGTTTGGGCCACTGCCGGTGCCGCCGGAATCAGAAAGACCAGCGCCATTAGGCCGCCGGCCGGTATCTTCCATCTCATTTGGGTCTTCCTCCCCGCTGCAGGCCAAAACATGGAGATATTACCGTCAGCGGGCGGAAAAGCAAGAAGGAATCGATGTCGTCGAGGGTGCCCAGGGTTTCCGGTCAGAGGAGGCCTCGACGCCGAGGATGGTGGACGTCCTGGACCGCGCAATGAGCGCCTGTACGGCGAGCGGTCGCTGCTCAGGTCCCTCTACAAGGGATGAAAGACCCACCGTAGATTATTTTGGTAGGAACTTTTAGCGGGCTGGGCGGACTGAGATGGTCCGAGGCACCAGATGATTCCCGCCGTGCCCGTTGCGTGCCCGTTCCAGCGGCAGCCGAGGGTCAACGGCGGTCAGCTCCTGACGTGCCCGCCGGCACTGCAAGGCAGGTGGAGACGGGTCACGGGTGCGGCTTCCGGCCGTGTCCACACTTCCTAAACCGTGCGTCACCGCAGCTCATCGCACCAGTACACCGGGGACCATATGGGGACCGCACGTCATGCGCGATGGTGGACGATGCGCTGTCAGGGGAACAGCTTGATCATGGGCGTGGCGTGCGTGACGTGCGGGAACGTGTAGCGAAACGTCCTGGGGGTCAAGGGGTCGTCGGTTCGAATCCGGCCGTCCCGACAAGGTAGAACAGCAGGTCAGAAGGCTGGTCCGGGTATCGGGCCGGCCTTTTTGGCGTTCTGGGGACCACGGCGGTCAAGTGCGCCAGCAGGTAGCGCACCCTGGCCGCTGGTCGGGTTTCGAGTGGTTACTCAGGTCGTTTGCCGAATCGTTCTTCCTTGCATCAAGGCGCCGCACAAGCCCGGCGTGGCCTGCCCGCGCTCGGCCTGCTGGCGGCCTCCGGCCGGCATCGGCCGGCGTAACGGGCTGCTGCTGGGAGGGTTGACAGGGGATACAGGTTCCTTGGTCAGCCAATACAGGCGACGACGGTTGAGGCGTCTGCCGAAAGAAAGACCTTGAGGCGCTTACGTGTGTCGGGCACCTGTACAACTCCGACCCGTACCGCCTGCTCTCCTGCTGCGGTCAGGGCTTCAAGACCGGGATGCCAGCCATCAGTGAGGATTCCAGCGTCCTGGACGAGCTGTTCTCGCCACCGCCAGGTGTCAGCGAACTGCCGCGCCGGTGCGGGGGAGTCGAAGACCTGGAACGGACTGCCCCTCTGAAGTGCAGAGATACATGCCTGATGTGGCTCCGGTGCTGCGGCCAGTAGAGCGATGAGCACGTCGCGATCCACCACCGGATCGTACGAGCGTTAGACCTCCGGCCAACAGCCAACCGCGTCGACTTGGGCGCCATGACGACCGCGAGGATGGTCGGCCGCCATCGAGGTTGGGGCGGTCGGCTGCCGCGCCGCTTCGCGGCTTGCCACCGATGTACGTGGCCAGGTACTCGGTTACCCGACCACAGATAGCAAGCGCCGACTGAAGGCCGGCGTGCACACTCCGTCAATCCCCGACGAACCACAAATAGCAGTGAGATCGCTCGCTGACCATGGAGCAGAGCCTCCGGATCTCACCCCTACTCGCCTCACTCAGCACACGGCCCTCTGGTAGCCGATCCAGCTCCTCCAGCAGCATCGGGACCTGTCGCTGGTTGAAGACGGTGTCCAAGTACGCGCAAACGCCGCTCAGCAGCGGATATACGGACCTGTCGAGGTCGATGAACTCTTGGGTCCAGTCGAAGCCGCGATCACCGCGCGCCACGGTGTCCCCAAGCTCGGTCCGCACTTGAAGATCAATCACAGGTCCAGCCTAAGCGACACTCCCGTACCAGACTCGGCTGAGCAACTGCCGTGCCGATACACGGCTTGCCACCGGCCAGGCGTGCGGTGACCGGCGCCAGGCCAGGCCAGGGGAAGCCGTACGACGCCGAGCGCCGCGCCCGCCCAGCCGTGCCAGCTACGGGGTGAACTTCCGCTGGTCCAACGTCAGCCCGGGTGTTGCCGGCAACGCCATCGCCTCGGGCCAGTCCATCAGCGTGACCGGTACCGGACGCACGCTCGCTTGCTCGCGACGGGCACCTAGGGCACCGGGAACCGCCACGGTGGTCTACGCCGACGGCACCCGCCAGACGTTCAAGCTCAGCACCCCTGACTGGTACGGGGGACCACATGCCGGTGGGACCGCAGCCATCGTGACCCCTACCAGAACCGGCCCGGTAACCAGCGGGCGACCACACCCGCCTGCATCTACCAGGTGGGTGTGGCGTTGCAGAACAAGGCGGTGGCCCGGATCGAGCTGCCCAACATCAGCACACGGCCCGCCTCGGGCGTACCGACCATGCACATCTTCGCCATCGCGAGCGGAGCCTGACAACGTCGGAACCTCCGTGCCGCACGGGTGCCCGCACCCGAGCCTGCCCCGACCGGGGCGGGTGCGGGTGCGGGCACCCGTGTGAGCAGCACATCGACGTGCGCCGGATGTGCCCGCTAACGGATCGGATCACCCAGGCTTTCGACCCGGAAGTAGTCAAACGCGACGTCGAGATCGGTGGAGGTGCCCGCCCGGTTGAAGGCCATGAGCCCGGCCTTCGTCGGCTCGACGTTCAGGGTCGTGGAGCCGATGAAGCGGTAGACGCTTCCGTCGCTGGAGTAATAGGCGCGGTAGCTGTCGCCCGTCTTGGTGAGTCGGAGCCAGATGGCGCCGTCGGTCCCGACGATCCGCTGGGCGTCGGCGCCGGTGATCTCCAGTGTCGACGACGCGCCGTTCTGCTCCCGGAGGAAGACGATCCGGACCCTGTTGACGGCAGCGGTCGCGCTGCCCATCTCCCAGGCGAGCTTCACGTAGTTGTTGTCGTCCGCGTACCCGAGAACGCCGCCCTGCTCGTTGTTGTTGGCGAGTGGGCGGGAGAAGACGATCCTGGATTCGGCCGTCCAGTCGCCGTTGACGTCCTGGAGTGCCAGGTTCTTCGCAGTGTTGGCATTGCCCTGCAGGTCGCCCTGCTGGGCGCTGATGACCAGCGATCCGTCGGCCAGGCGCCACCTGCTCTCGTCCGGCCGTACCCACTGCCACTGCGGGCCGAGCTGGGTCGAGCCGAACTCGTCGCTTCCCGTGATGGTGGTGTTCAGGTCCACGGTGTAGACCGACGACGCCTCGCCGTTCGTGACGGTGATCCGAGCCTGCCCGCTGGCGCTGGTCGCCTGCTCGACCGTGACCGAGGCGGCGGGATCGGCGGCACCAGCGGTGACCGTCGGCACGGTCGTGGTGCCGGCCGGCGTGAGGGCGCTGTAGTGGAGCACCTTCGGCGCGAAGGAAGCCAGGGGCTCGCCGTTGACGTTCAGGCTCGTCAACCTTGTGTCGCGCACCAGGTTGAAGACGTAGTTCTTCACGAGAGGGCCGAAGAAGCTCTCCTTCGTGACCTTGACGACCGCCTGCCCAGGTACGCCGGCCGCCTGGGAGATGATCTCGTAGCGAGCCTTCCGGTCGGTCGTCTTCACCTTCGTGATGATCGGTGACGCCCCGGCCGGTACCGGGATGGTGTACGAGCTGTCCGACAGGTTGAAGCCGCCGAACTCCGTCCCGTTCACGACGATCTTCGCGGAGAGCGGGCCGTCGTCGACCGGGATGTCCCGCCCGCTGAACTCCTTCCAGTAGGTCACCGAGGTGTCCCGCCAGTCGGCGGCGTCCGCCTCGTGGACCGCCAGTTTGGCGCGTACCTCCGCGAACCGGCGTGCGTCGATGTCGGGCTGGAGTGCGTCCCAGGTCTCCCGCATCCACGTCACGTACTGGACGCCCATCTGGTAGCGGTAGACCAGCTCGTCCCAGAACGTCCGGCCGTTGTCCATCCGATGGCCCCACGGCACGTGGTGGAACCACATCAGCAGGTTCTCCGGGACCGAGTCGATGTCCCCGTAGCGCTGCTGAAGCCGGGGGAAGTACTGGGCCGCCAGGTTGCTGCCGTTGGGGGAGCGGTCAAAGCCCAGGCCGACGGTGTCGGCCTTGTTGTAGTAGATCGGGCTCCAGTCGTCGCGGCCCGCCCAGTCGGCGGGATCGGGACGGTAGTGGGCGCCCTCGGCGAACTGGTGGCCGATGCCCAGCGGCGTCTGGTAGCTGACCAGCGCCTCCCACGAGCCCATCATCATCTTCTGGATGGTGTCGACGACGCGCTTGTCGTTGCTCCAGGTCATCCGGACCCAGTCGGTCGCGATGTCCGCCGAGCTGAGCGTCCAGTTCCACGCCTGCCGGCCGAAGGCGAAGAGGTTTGCCTGGGAGAAGTGGTGCCCGGTCAGGTTGTCGGCGTTGCCGAGGTTGGCCACGCCGACGATGGCGGTGTCCGGATGGTGCTGGGCGGTCCCGTCGACGATGTTGCCGACCAGGCGCTTCTTCAGCAGCTTCCCGTTCTCGTCGGTCGCGTACGTGTCGGTCTTGACGATCTCCTCGTACATGGGGCCGAGGTAGGCCAGCATCCAGTTCTGGCCCGTGTACTCCTGTGTGATCTGGAGTTCCAGGGCCTGGTTGGTGTTCTCCATCCGGCCGAACATCGGGTGGATGGGCTCCCGTGCCTGGAAGTCGAGCGGCCCGTTCTTGGTCTGGAGGAACACATTGTCGGCGAAACGCCCCCTGGCGCCATCTGGTTGGACCTCGTCATCGATCGGTCCGAACTCCAGATAGGCCCGCTTGAGCCGGTCGTTGTCGACCTCGGCGTTGTAGACGAACGTCCGCCAGTGGACGGTCATGCCCAGCGGCGCGACCGCGGCGGCGATGGCGTTGGCGCCGTCGCCGTGGTCGTACCCGAAGTCCTGCGGCCCCGGCTGGCCTTCCGAGTTGGCCTTCACGGTGAGGCCCATGAAATCCGGGATGGCGGTCTGGATCTGCTGGGCCCGGCGGTTCCACCAGCCCCGGAAATCGGCCCCGTAGGGGTCGAGTTGGCTGTTGGTCAGCGTGTCCGGCGCGAACCGGCCGTCCGTGGGCGCGGTGTAGCGGATCGACAGGCCCAGCTTGATGCCGTACGGGCGAAGGGCATCGGCGAGGGCCGCCTCCTGCGCGATGTAGCTGCTCGTCAGATAGGCGTTGTCGGCATTGACGTTGTTGATGGTGATGCCGTTGATGCCGAGGGACGCCAACGCCCGCGCCACGACGATGTAGCGGTCGAGGATGACGGGCAGGTTCCGGTCGGTGCTGGCTCCGGTCGCGGCGAAGTTGAAGATCGCCCCGCTCTCCCCGTTCAACCCACCCAGTCCGGAGGCGTTGTTGCCAGCGTAGAGGCGCTCGGTCTCCCAGTTGTTCAGCAGCCGATGCTTGATCTTCGGTGACTCCGAGATGTGGAGGTGTTCGATGGGCTTCTGCGTCTGCATGAGCCGAAGGAAGGCGAAGGTCCCGTACAGTGCGCCGAGGTCCGTGTTGCCGGCGATGACGGTGAACCTTGCCTTTCCTCTGGACACCGAGCGGATGAGGTAGCCCTCGTCGCCGATCTCGGCCAGGTCGCGGGCGGAAGTGACGCGGTCCACCAGCGGCGAACTCGTTGGCGTGCCCACCATGACCGAACCGTCCGGGATGTTGTCGCCGTCGACCGTCGTCACGGGTACCGGTTGGTCGAGCAACCCACCCAGTCCGCGTACCAGTTCGTCGCGGGCCGCGCCGAGCGTGGTCTCGACCAGCTGTTCGCTGGACCCTGGCGCCATGGCGAGGTGTGGGGTGTGCCGGTGGACCTGGTTGGCCTCGGCGTTTTCCACCACGATCGCCGTGGCCGTCCGGCGGTAGTCGCGCAGCAGCTTCGTGTCGCTGACCGGTACGTACCGCAGCCACAGGTCGGAGCCGCTGTAGTCGTCCCGCGACTCGGCCGCTGCGACGGGCGTGGTGGCGACCGTGAGGGTGGCCGCGATCGTGGCGAGCGCCGTGCCCAGCACGATGAGAGTTCGCCGCAGCCTGGGCACCGGACCTCGGTTCATCGCCTTTCCTCCATCGTCTGTTGAGGGCGTCGACAGGCGGGGTTGTCAGTCGACCGGCCCCGGCAGGTCATCTGGTGACGCCGGCTGGCGCTGCGTGGAATCGGCAACGCGTTGTCGTTTCTGTCGCCGGGGATACGGCTTCACGGGAGTTGGGCCGTCGGGTTGGGTGCGAGCCGCTGCCGTACCCGTGGCGGTCGGGCCCGACCTGGGTTCGAGGTTGCGCGCGTCCGTCGAGCGGCGGACCACGAGGCGTACCGGCAGCACCATCGGTCGGTGAGACGTCGCGTTGGCCGCGACATCGTAGATCGTGGCTCTCTTGTCTGGCGGCCTGGTGTGGTCGGGCATCTTCATGCTCCTCCGCTACGCGCCGTGATCATGTTATGCCGCCGGTGAGCACTCGGCAATGGCCTCGCAACAATTGGTCCGATCAACGCATTTGCGCGAGGCAATGCGCGGCAACCGTTGCCGATCCGCCGCGCAGACGCCGATGCGGATGTCGTAGTTGGTGTGCCGCACGTACCGGTCCTGGTAGTTGTACGACTGGATGCGGCTCACCGTCGGGTTGAAGTGGCGCTGCCCCACCTGGCGAGCACCCGGCTCTCCGCCGCGTTGGTGGCGGATTGGTCCAGCCGCAGGGTCCATTCGCCGCGGCCGTTGAACCGCATCCACATCGGGCCCTTTCGCGCCGGGCGCGCCGTTGGTGATGCCCATGTGCGACACGTTCCCCAGGCTCGTCCAGGGCCGAGCAGTGAGTTGGCGGCGACTGCAATCCGTCGGGCCGGGTTCGGGGTCGCCTGATCAGGGACGCGCGCGGCAGCGTGTACCAGAACGGGCCGCCAGGCCCTGGCCCGCGCGTCGTGTGTGGACACCCGTGCGCCGCGCACGTCCGGCCGATCGGCGATGTCCGGCGCTGAGAGCACCAGGTTTGGACACCTGCGCCATTTTGATCCGATGTATTGCGCCGGCTGTCTCGACGGTACCGCCAAAACGTGCCCGTAAACCCTTGGCAACACGCAGGTTCGCGTGGCATGGTATCGGCTGTTCGAGCTAAACATCTGACCTATCTTGTCCGGGCATGCGGGTCCGCACCTGCCACCGGACTACTGAGGGGGGCCGGTTGTCGTGACTGCTCCGAATGCAGGTAGTGGTCTGCTGCTCGCGTGCAGCACGGCTGGGAGGGGCCGGGTGCGGCGATGAGTGCCGTCGATCAACCCGTCGAGATGCGCGGCGGGCTGGGTGACTGGCTGCGGGAGCGGGCCTCCCACGCCGTCTCGGAGTTCACCGCCGCCACGGCACTCGTTGTGCTGTTCATCGTGCTCAGCTTCGCCAGCCCACACTTTCTGACGGCAGACAACCTGTTCAACATCGGCTCGCAGACTGCGGTGATAGCGATCATCGCCGCAGCGCAGACGATGGTGATCATCACGAAGGGCATCGACCTCTCCGTGGGATCCGTCGCCGCTCTCGCCGGCGTGGTGGGTGCCATGGTTGTCCGTGACCTCGGCTTCTCTGTCTGGGCGGCGACGGCGGTCGCGATCGCGGTCGGGGCGGTGGCCGGGCTGGTGAACGGATTGCTCGTGACCGCTGCCCGGATCCCGCCGTTCATCGCCACGCTCGGGACGATGTCGGCAGGACGCGGTCTCGTCTTCATCATCACCGGCGCGGTCGGCGTCTACGGCCTGCCGAAGTCCTTCCAGATCCTTGGAAACGGGCAGCTCCTCGGCATTCCGTTCGCTGTGGTGCTGACCGCTGTCGTTGCGGTCGGGATGGCGTTCCTGCTCTCCCAGACGCGGTTCGGTCAGTACACGTACGCAATGGGGTCCAATCTCGAAGCGGCTCGCCGCTCCGGCATTCCGGTCGGTCGTCACCTGGCGGCGGTCTATGTGTTGGCGGGCATGCTCGTGGGGCTGGGAGGCATGATCGCGGCCTCCCGGGTCAATTCGGGTCAGCCGAACTACGGCATCTCCCTGGAACTCGACGTCATCGCGGCGGCGGTCATCGGCGGGGCCAGCCTCTTCGGCGGGCAGGGCAGGATCGTCGGAACGATCATCGGCGCCTTCCTCATCGCGCTGGTGCGGAACGGGGCCGTCCTGCTCGACATCAGCATCCATTACCAGCAGGTGATCGTCGGTGTGATCATCTGGGCCGCCGTCTACTTCGACCAGTACCGCCGCCGACGGCTGGAGTCACGCGGGTGACAGCCCGACCCCGGCCGACCCCGACCCAGAAAGGACACAGCAATGCGATACAGCGCCACGACGGGACATCGTCCCCTGGTACGCCGCCTGCGCGGTAACGCCATCCTGGTCACCGTTGCGGCGGTGGCTCTCGGACTCAGCGGGTGTGGAGGCGTCGAGGTCCGCGACGGAGGCGGCGGATCGACCAACGACACGAGCGGCCCGCTCACGCTCGCGGTGGCCCCGAAGGCCGTCGGGCACGAATTCTGGAACACGGTACGTGCCGGCGCCGAATGTGCCGCGAAGCGGGCCGGCGATGTCACGGTGCAATGGGACGGTGTCACCGCCGAGACCGATGTCGAGGGTCAGGTGAACCTGATCCAGAACTTCATCACCCGGAAGGTCGACGGCATCGTGTACGCGGCCACCGACTCGGCCGCCCTCGCTCCGGCGACCGAGCGCGCGCGTGGTGCCGGTATCCCGGTCGCGATGATCGACTCCGGTACCGAGGCGCAGCCGGCGGACGTGCCGTTGTACGCCACAGACAACCGCGCGGCGGCGGTCGAGGCCGCCAATCTGCTCGCCAAGGAACTCGGTCCGGGTAACCACGACGTGGCGCTGATCGAGTTCCAGCCCGGTTCGCAGACGAACACCCAGCGCGTCGAGGGCTTCAAGGAAGGGCTCGGTAAGCACGCCGCCCTGAAGCTGGTGGGACAACAACCGAGCCGTAGCGACGTCAATGAGGCGCGCCGGGTCACCGAGAACATCCTCACCGCGAACCCGAACCTCGCCGGCATCTTCGCGGCCAACGAGCCCAGCGTCCTCGGTGCCGCCCAGGCGGTGCAGGCAGCGGGCAAGACCGGCAAGGTCGTGATCATCGGGTGGGACGCCGCACCGGACGAGGTCGCCGGGCTGCGCAGCGGCCAGATTTCGGCACTGGTGGTGCAGAACCCCTTCCGGATGGGCTACTTCGGCGTGGACAAGATGGTGCGACACATTCGGGACAAGGCACCGTTGGCGTCGGCGGATACCGGCGTCACGTTTGTGACGAAGGCGAACATCGACACCGCGGAGATCAAGGCGGTGCTCGAGCCGAGCTGTGACAACCCCCCGGTCGACTGATGGATACCGCGGTAACAGCGGCGGGGCCGCAGGGCCCCGCCGCGGACGCTCCGGTGCTTGAGGCACGTGGCATCGTGAAACGGTTCGGACACGTCGAGGCGCTGCGTGGCGCCGACTTCACCGTCGGCAGAGCGGAGGTCGTGGCGCTGATCGGCGACAACGGCGCGGGCAAGAGCACCCTGATCAAGACCCTGTCCGGGGTACACGCTCCCGATCAGGGAGAGATCCGGATCGGCGGGCGCCCGGTTGTGTTCTCCAGTCCTGTCGATTCCCGACGAGCCGGTGTGGAGACCGTGTACCAGGACCTCGCCGTCGCCGACGACCTCAGCGTCGCGGCGAACCTCTACCTGGGGCGGGAGATCCTCCGCGCCGGGCTACTGGGACGGCTCGGGCTGCTCGACAAGCGGGCCATGCGTCACGGTGCCACGTCGGCCCTCGGAGAACTCGGCGTCCGCATTCCTCGGGTCACCACCCCGATCTCGATGTTGTCCGGCGGGCAACGACAGTGCGTGGCCGTCGCTCGGGCGATCATCTGGGCGACCAACGTCGTCATCCTCGATGAGCCCACCGCGGCGCTCGGCGTCGTACAGACCGAGCGGGTGCTCGACGTCATCCGGCGTGCCCGCGACGCCGGCATGTCGGTGGTGCTGGTCAGCCACAACATGCCACAGGTACTCGACATCGCCGACCGGATCGAGGTGCTGCGCCTCGGACGGCGGGCGGCCCGGTTCCGGGCCGACGAGGTGACGACGGACGATCTCGTCGCCGCGATGACCGGCGCGTTGACGGTGGGGATGGAAAATTCATGACGGCGGTCGTCTATCACGGCGCAGGGCGCCTTGGGGGTCGAGCATCGCCCGGCCGCGTCACCCGCGCCCGGCGAGGTGCGGATCGCCGTGGCCTACACCGGGATCTGCGGCACAGACCTGCACATCTACCACGGTGACATGGATGCCCGGGTCGGCGCCCGACGCGGTGATCGGACACGAGATGTCCGGGCGGATAGCAGCGACCGGTCAAGGTTCTTCTGGCGCGAACTCGAACTGCTCGGCGCGCGCTTCTACCAGCGGGACGACATGGTCGAGGCCATCCGACTCGTCGCCTCCGGCGCGGTTCCGGCGAAGCAACTGGCTCACGCGTCGTGCCGGTCGATGACGCGGCGGCGGCCTTTGCGGCGCCGGAGGGAGGCGGAGGAGTCATGAAGGTTCTTCTGGACTGGCAGGCGGATGCCCGGTGACCGCGCTCTTCGACCTGTGCGGACGAACAGCGGTGGTCACCGGAGCCCGGCGGGGTATCGGCCTGGCGATGGCCGAGGCGCTCGCCCGGGCCGGTGCCGACATCGTCGGTGTCTCCGCCCAACGTGAGTCGAGTGGGAGTGAGGTGGAACGCCGGGTACGGGACCTCGGCCGTCGGTTCACGGCCCTGCGGGCCGACTTCGCCGACCGCACCGCGGTGCGCCGGCTGGCCGTGGAGATCGTTGGGTGGCGTCGAGGTCGCTGATGTAGGTCCCGTCGCCCTGGCGGACGTTGACGGTGCCGAGGATCGACAGGGCGGACATCCCCTCGCGCAACGAACCACGCGAGACCCCAGCGAGTCGGCGAGGGTCCGCTCGATGGGCAGACGGTCACCCGGCCGGAGCACTCCATCGAGGATCAACCGTCTGATGCCGTTCACCACATCGTCGGTCCGGGACATGATGGATAGGTCTCCAGCGTCTGCCGTACCGGCTGTCAATGACCGGAAACCAGGGCCGGAGCCGTTTGCGCGCCCGCCCCGGACGCCCAATAGTCGCCGTCCGGGAAGCGGTACTGCTCCACCGACCCTGGATGCATCCGGGTGGAATATCCCGGGGCGGTGGGTAGCACGTAGCCGCTTCCCGAGCCGGTGTCACGTACGACGCACGGGTCGGTGAAGTGCTCGTGCAGGTGGTCGACAAACTCGGTCACGCGATTGGTCAGGTCTCCGGAGACGGCGACGTAGTCGAGGATCGACACGTGTTGGACCATCTCGCACAGGCCGACGCCGCCGGCGTGTGGACACACAGGTACGTCGTACTTCGCCGCCAGGAGCAACACGGCGACGATCTCGTTGACGCTGGCGAGCCGGCCGGTGTCCAGTTGGCAGAAATCGATGGCGTCGGCCTGGAACAGTTGCTTGAACATCACCCGGTTGTGGCAGTGTTCGCCCGTTGCCACTCCGACCGGCGCGACGGCGCGACGGATGGCCGCGTGTCCCAGGATGTCATCGGGACTGGTGGGCTCCTCGATCCACAGCGGCTCGAAGCGGGCGAGCGCCCGGACCCACTCGACGGCCTGCCCGACGTCCCACACCTGGTTGGCGTCGATCATCAGTTTGCGGTCCGGGCCGATCACCTCACGGGCGATGGAGCAGCGACGGATGTCGTCGTCGAGATCGGCGCCGACTTTCAACTTGACGTAGCCGTATCCGGTGTCGACCGCTTCCTGGCAGAGCCGGCGCAGCTTGTCGTCGTCGTAACCGAGCCAGCCGGCGGAGGTGGTGTAGGCGGGGTAGCCGGTGGCGGCGAGCTCAGCCACGCGGGCGGCTTTGGTGTCCCGCTTGGCGTGGAGGATCTCCAACGCCTCGGCACGGGTCAGGGCATCGGAGAGGTAGCGGAGGTCGGCGATGTCGACGAGTTGTTCGGGCGACATGTCGACGAGCAGTTGCCACAGTGGCTTGCCGGCTCGGCGGGCGACCAGGTCCCACGACGCGTTCAGTACCGCTGCCAGCGAGAGGTGGACCACACCCTTCTCCGGGCCGAGCCAGCGCAGTTGCGAGTCGGAGGTGAGCAGGCGGTAGACCGCTCCCATGTCTGCCGCCATGGCGTCGATGTCCTGGCCGACGAGGCGTCTGGCCTGGTGCAGGGCGGCGGCGGCGACGATGTCGTTGCCGCGTCCGATCGTGAACGTGAGCCCGTAGCCACCGAGAGGCGCCCCTACGGTGTCGGCGCCGTCGGTGTGGAGCACCACGTACGTCGCCGAGTAGTCGCCGTCCTTGTTCATCGCGTCGGACCCGTCGGCGGTGAGCGACGTGGGGAATCGAACGTCTTCGACGGTGACGGCGGTGATCTGAGGCATGACGTCCTCGCCTGTTCCTGGACAAAGATCAGATGACTGCCGCAGTCTACGGAGCGGGCTTGCGCACCGTCAACGAGCTGACCATCTGAGTGATGCCCGTATACATCCAATGTATATGCGTGGACCCGGCGCTGGCTCGCGTTGGCGGTCGCCGCGAGCCTCGGCTGTCCGGGGAACCCTTCGGACTCGGGTCCCTCGCGCTCAGCCTTGGCCTGCGGCGGTCCAGGTTCAGCCGAGGTCGGTGCCGGCATCGACCGGAGGCACCGCCGACGGGTACTCGCGGGAGCGCGCCGACGGACCCCGGCAGGGGAAAAGCTCAGATGTTCCAGAAGGTCCGAAAGGACGGATGAGGAGTGTCGACGGCTCTCGTTACAGGCGTTGACGCGAAACATCAAATCTTTGTAGATTCGATGTTGCCGCTCCTTACGCCCGTCGACTGACGGCTGCGCCAACCCTGTCCTGTGTCTGATCGCTGTCAGATCATCGCCGTACTGGTGCGAATGGTACGAAGTCCACCCCCCCCGGCAAGGACGATCGTCCGTTTTGGAGGACCGACATGTCAGACCTGACGCGAAGGCATGTGCTCAAGTTCGGAGCAGCCGGAGCGGGATCTCTGCTGCTGCCGATGCCATGGACGGCCGCCGCCCGGGCCGCCTCGGTCGCACCGCCAGAGGTGCGTGCCGCCAACGACCAGGCGCTGTGGTACGACGAGTCCGCCGGCACGGACTGGCTGCGCGCGCTGCCGATCGGCAACGGCCGCCTTGGTGCCATGGTGTTCGGCAACGTCGACACGGAGCGGCTGCAGCTCAACGAGGACACAGTCTGGGCCGGTGGTCCGTACGACGCCAGCAATCCGCAGGGCGCCCAGGCGCTGCCGGAGATTCAGCGGTTGGTCTTCGCGGACCAGTGGAGCCAGGCCCAGAACCTCATCAACCAGACCATGCTCGGGAGCCCCGTGGGCGAGTTGGCGTACCAGCCCGTCGGCAACCTGCGGCTGACCTTTCCCGGCGGCGGCACCGGGGTGTCGGAGTACAACCGGCAGCTCGACCTCACCACCGCCACCACGTCCGTGACGTACCTCCAGAACGGTGTGCGGTTCCGGCGCGAGGTGCTCGCGAGCGCACCGGACCAGGTGATCGCCATGCGGCTGACCGCCGACAAGCCGGGCTCGATCACGTTCACCGCCACGTTCGACAGCCCCCAGCGTACGACGATCTTCAGCCCCGACGGCCACACGGTGGCGCTGGACGGGGTCTCCGGCAACCAGGAAGGAGTCACCGGCTCGGTCCGGTTCCTGGCATTGGCCCGGTCCATCGTCGAAGGCGGCAGCGTCACCAGCACCGGCGGGACGCTCCAGGTGGCCGGCGCGGACAGCGTGACACTGTTGATCTGCATCGCATCCAGCTACGTCGACTACCAGAACGTCAACGGCGATTACCAGGGCGACGCGTGGCGGGACCTCAACAAGGCCCGGAACCGGCACTATGACCAGTTGCGTCGCCGGCACGTGGTGGATTACCAGGCGTTGTTCGGCCGTACGACGATCGATCTGGGTCGCACCGCCGCGGCGGACCAGCCGACGGACGTGCGGATCGCTCAGCACGGGAATGTCGTGGACCCGCAGTTTTCGGCGTTGCTGTTCCAGTTCGGTCGATATCTGCTGATCGCTTCGTCGAGGCCGGGCACCCAGCCAGCGAACCTGCAGGGTATCTGGAATGACCAGATGCTCCCGCCATGGGATTCGAAGTACACGATCAACGCGAACCTGCCGATGAACTACTGGCCGGCGGACACGACGAACTTGTCGGAGTGTTACGGGCCGGTGTTCGGCATGCTCAGGGATCTCTCGGTGACGGGCGCGCGTACCGCGCAGGCGCAGTACGGTGCGGGCGGCTGGGTCACCCATCACAACACCGACGCGTGGCGGGCCACCTCCGTTGTCGATGGTGCGCTCTGGGGAATGTGGCAGACCGGTGGTGCCTGGTTGGCGACGATGGTTTGGGATCACTACCAGTTCACCGGTGACATCGAGTTCCTGCGGGAGAACTATCCGGCGATGAAGGGTGCGGCTCAGTTCTTCCTCGAAACGCTGGTGGAGGAGCCGAGGCTTGGGCACCTGGTGACGAATCCGTCGAACTCTCCGGAGTTGCCGCATCATTCGGGTGTCAGTGTGTGTGCGGGTCCCACGATGGACAACCAGATTCTGCGGGATCTGTTCGATGGGTGTGCTCGGGCCAGTGAGGTGCTCGGGGTGGACACCGTCTTCCGGGAGCAGGTGCGGGCGGTCCGGGAGCGGTTGGCGCCGATGAAGATCGGCTCGCGGGGCAATATCCAGGAGTGGCTCTATGACTGGGTGGA
The DNA here is from genome assembly GCF_003633685.1 of Micromonospora pisi. Taxonomy (NCBI): domain Bacteria; kingdom Bacillati; phylum Actinomycetota; class Actinomycetes; order Micromonosporales; family Micromonosporaceae; genus Micromonospora; species Micromonospora pisi. Next base: position 7,170,792 of record NZ_RBKT01000001.1, read on the forward strand.
AACTGAGCGGACCCACCGGCACGTGTCACATCTCTACGGGCTGCATCCGAGTAACCAGATCACCAAGCGTGGGACGCCGGAGTTGTTCGACGCGGCTCGGCGGACGTTGGAGCTTCGCGGGGACGACGGTACGGGCTGGTCGTTGGCCTGGAAAATCAACTTCTGGGCTCGGATGGAGGAGGGGCGTCGTGCGTATGACCTGGTCAACGATCTTGTGACGCCGTCCCGTCTAGCGCCGAACATGTTCGACCTGCATCCGCCGTTTCAGATCGACGGGAACTTCGGCGCGACCTCGGGCATCGCGGAGATGTTGCTGCAGAGCCATAACGGCGAGTTGCACCTGCTACCGGCACTACCGGCGGCCTGGCCCGGCGGGCGGATCGATGGTCTGCGAGGACGCGGCGGCTACACCGTCGGTGCGGGCTGGAGCTTCGGGCAGGCCGACGAGTACATCATCACGCCCGACCGCACAGGTACCGTCACGGCGCGCGGCCAGATGTTCGCGGGGCGCTTCGAGCTGGTCGATGTCACCAGGGGTGGGCGAGTCAACGACCGAAAGGTTCAACCCGACCTCATCGAGTTCCCGGGCCGGGCAGGCCACGTGTACCGCGCCTACGCCCTGCACAAGGTACGGATGGAGGCTCCAACCGAGGTGGCTCCGGGCCGGGCCGCGACGGTCAGGGTCACGGTGCGGGCGATCGAGAAGCAACTGCCCGGCCCGACGGTGTCAGTCACGGTCCCCGACGGGTGGGTCGTCACGCCGCCGCAGGTCAAGCTACGGCCGGTGAAGCGCGACTCGGAGACGACGGTCGACTTCACGGTCACGCCGGGGACGGGAGGGACCGCCGGCGACGTGGTCCTGACCGGCAGGATCGAAGGGGAGGACTGGACCGCGTCCACGACGGCCAGCGTGCGGTTCTGGGATGGCCGGGAGACGCCGTTCGAGCAGAACCTCAGTAACGTCGGCGTCACCGACGACGCCAACACCGGTGTCGGAAATTTCGACGGCGGCGGCGCATCGATCTCCGCGCAGGCGCTGGCCGAGGTCGGGGTCACCCCGGGCGCGACCGTCAGCCACGGCGGTGTGGACTTCCGCTGGCCCGCTGCGTCGGCCGGAACTCCGGACAACGTGATCGCTTCGGGGCAGTCCGTCAGAATCAGCGGCTCTGGACGGACGCTCGGCTTCCTGGCCACGGGAACATTCGGTGCGGTCTCCGGCACGGCGACGGTGGTGTACGTGGACGGAACGAGGCAGGCGTTCACCCTTGGCACTCCGGACTGGTTCGGCGGTCCGCGTCCGGAAGGAGACGCAGCGATCGTTGCGCCGTACCAGAACCGGCCTGGGAATCAGCGGGTCAACACGGCCGCGACCATCTACTTCGTCGGCCTCCCGCTCCAGCACAAGGCGGTCTCCCGGGTCGACCTGCCGAACATCAGCGCGAGGGCGGCGTCCGGGGTCCCCACGATGCACATCTTCGCGATCGCGATCGGTGGGTAGCGTCTGGCGGACGCCCAGGAGTGGCGGTATTAGCCGTGGCGGCGGGCACCGGGTGCCCGCCGCCAGACACGATCGGGTCCCGCTCGGCCAGCCGGACGACCAGTCAGGGAATCGCCGTTCTGGAGGCTTCGGGCAGGACATCACCGTGGTCGGGGAGACCCTGTAGGGACTCCTCGACGCCGGCCAGGTGGTTGGCCATCCGGATGCGGGCCCGTTCGGGATCGTGTGCGGCGAGTGCCTGCCAGATCGCTACGTGTTCTTCGTGGGTGCGTCGGTCGGCGCCGTCCTCGTGGAGGCTTCGCCACAGTCGTTCTCGTACGGTGCGTCCGGCGAATGCCTCGATCAGGCCGATGAGGACGGGGTTGTCGGTGTGGGTGGCGATGGTGCGGTGGAAGGCGATGTCGATTTCGATGATGCGTGTGTGGTCCTGGGCTGTCTGACCGACGATCCGTGCGGCTTCGTCGAGCAGTTGCCTGGTTTGGTGGAGTGCGTCGTTGGTGATTCTGGTCGCGGCCAGTCGCGCCGCCTCGCATTCGAGCAGGCGTCGGACGGTGTGGATGTGTCGTGCGTCGCCCTGTCCCTGCAGGTCGACGACGAACCCCATCGGCTCGAGGAGTTGGGTGGCGTCGAGGTCGGTGATGTAGGTCCCGTCGCCCTGGCGGATGTTGACGATGCCGAGGATCGACAGGGCGGACATCCCCTCGCGCAACGGACCACGGGACACGTTCAGCATCTCGGCGAGATCCTTCTCGACGGGCAGCCGGTCGCCAGGTCGGAGCGACCCCTCAAGAATCATGCGTTTTATGCCGTTCACCACTTCATCGGTGCGGGATACCACAGATATGTCCCTAGCGTCAGACCGAGGCGGCTGATTCAGCCGCTATCAAAAGGTACGCGGGAGGCGATGTCACTTGCTGCCCCGCGTCACCCAGTATGGACCCCGAACAGATGCCGGTACTGCTCCGCGGCGACGGCCGGTTCTTCACGAGGAGGAGCTTTGGCGGGGTTATCGGTACAGCCCTCGCTCGGCGGTCGAACGGGTCAACAGCCATCGGGCTGGACGCCAGGAAGCAGACTCGGCTTGATCCCGATACGGCGAGATTCGCTGCGGCTCGGGCCCCTCCCGGCGCGAGTCAACGGTCTGCTGGCGGGGGATGTTGGCTACTGAGGGCGGCCGGGCAGCGCGATCTCGAAGTGGACGGTCTGGTAGGTGTCGTCGCAGCCGTCGCGCGGGTCGTAGATCGCCGTCGCCATGCTCCGCCCGAACGGTTCGGCGTCGTCGATGGGGCCCGTCGGTCAGTCGCACAACCGTCAAGGCGGCGCCACCCGCGGCCCCGAACAGCCACCCTTCCAACCACATCGACCCGAAGGCGGCGAGGCCCTCCAGTGACCTTGGCGATCCTTGGGTGTGGCGATTGCTACGTGAGCACCAGCTGTCCGAGTTCCTGGGTGCATCGGGTGAGCGCGACGTAGAGGCCGTTCCAGCCGCGTGGTTCGGCGGCGATGCCCTGGGGGTCAATGAGTAGCGTCGCGTCCCATTCCAGTCCCTTGGACTGGGGCGCGGTGAGCACCGACACATCGCTCAGCACGGCTAGGAGTTCGGCGATGCGGTCGGCGGGAGCGATGACGCCAACCGTACCGCCATGCCAACGTTGCTGTAGTTGTCGCACGGCTTGGGCGGCGGCGCCGGCAAGCTCGGCGGGCGTGACCGTGAGCACCCAGGGGGCGATGCCGGAGGAGCGTACCGCCCGTGGCGGCGTGTTGTGGCTGCCAGCTCTTTTCAAGACGGGTTCGGTGAGGTCCATAACCTCACGCGGGGTCCGGTAGCAGATGGTCAGTTCCGCAGCGGTCCAGCGGTCTCTGAAAACAGCCTGCACCGCTTGTGCCCAAGTGGTGTGCCGGTGTGCTGCCTCCGCCTGGTCGATGTCGCCGACCGCGGTGATGGAGCGACTGGGACAGCGCCGTAGGACCATTTGCCACTGCATCGCGGACAGCTCTTGCGCCTCGTCGATGACGACGTGGCCGTACACCCAGCCGCGCTGCCGGCGAGCGTGGTCGGCGACGAACTCGCCCTGTGGTTGCGGGGCTTCGACCTCGCCTAGCAGGTCGGCGAGGGCGTCGAGCAGCGGGATGTCGCTCGATGCCCACAGTGCGGGCTCGGCCGAAACGGCGGTGATCTCCTCTGTGGACAGCTGCGGGGCGAACCGGGCGAGCATGGTGCGGTCGGTCAGGAGATCACACAGTAGGGGTTCGGCGTCGAGGGTGGGCCACCATGCCTCGATGAACCGGGCGATGGTGGCGTTTTCGGCGATACGATAACGAAGATGCTCTATCTCTTCCTCGGAGAGCAATCCGTCGATGTCACTGCCGGTGGACCTCCTGCCGAAAGGGAGGTCATGATGCATCCCCCTGTCGACGCGGGCGAGGATGTCCTCAAAGCCCTCCTCCATCTCATTCATCAGCGCCTCGCGCTGCTCGACGACGGCTTCGGCAAGGATGTGGTGCAGCTGCTCGGCGAACGCCGTGCGGGCGCGGTGGTACGGGCGTCCCTGCACCGCCGAGGCGAGCGCCTGTGCCACTGATGCGGCTGTGATGACGTAGAACTCGCCCTCCCAGCGCAACTTCAGCTCACGGGGCCGGGGGAGCAGCGACGTGACGTAGTTTTCGAGCGCGGGTTGCCAGAGGGCGCGGCCCTTGATTTCGGCGAGAAGTCGGCTCTCGTCGCGGGCCACGCGGATCCCGGCCAGCAGAGTGTCGCAGGTCGCCGAGACGACGGCGGTCTCACCGAGCGCGGGCAGCACCTGGGCGATGTACTGGAGGAACCGCGGCGAGGGACCGAGGACCAGGACCGCTTGGTCGGCCATCTTTGGGTGGGCGAACAGCAGGTAGGCGACGCGGTGCAGGGCAACCACGGTCTTGCCGGTGCCGGGACCGCCCTGAACGATCAGCGGGCCGGTCGCCTCGGCCCGGATGATGTCGTCCTGTTCGCGTTGCAGCGTGGAGATCGCCGTCGACATGCGGCCGGTACGCCGCTGGTCCAGGGCGGCCAGTAGAGCGCCTTCACCGACGAGTTCGGCCGTTATGGTCCCGTCCAGTGGCTCGTCGTCCACGCCGACGACGGCCGATCCCGTCGTGCGTATGTGACGGCGCCGCGCCTGACCTTGTGGGTCGACAGCCGTCGCGGTGTAAAACGGCCGAGCTGCGGGAGCGCGCCAGTCCACCAGCAGCGGTTCACTGTCCTCGCCGTCGTTGCGGAGACCGACACGGCCTATGTGTCGCACGGTGCCATCAAGGCCGTCGAGGCGGCCGAAGACCAGCCCTTCCCGTGCTCGCCGTAGCTCCTCGTACTGCTGGCGGAGCATGCGCCGCCGCGCCCGTTCCAACGCGTCCAGGGCGTCTGACGAAAGCTCGGCCTGTAGGTGGTCGGCAAGCCTGTCGCGCCGGGCCGTGGCCAAGTCGAGAAACTCTTGTTCCTCGGCAACCGCGGATCGCCGCGCGACGCCCTCTGCGGCAGAGGTTGGCGGTTCACCGTCTGGTGTTATTTCGCTGACGCCAGCAGTGCCGTTGTCCAGAGCAGAATTCCGGCGCATTCGCAAATCCTTGTATTGGCGCTTTCCCTCGGCCCCGACGAGCCGCAGGTATTCCGGTGGCAAGCATAGAGTTGGTTTCTTCTCGTTGGCCAGGAATTCTGTCGGCGGAGACAGGGATCTCAATGCCTTGCGGTTCGGGGCCGCTTGTGGCCTCACCCAATCCTGATTCGCCTATTGAGGGTTCGGTCCTTGTCTGATCTGGACGCCGACGGTGGCACTGCTCGCGGGCGGCACTCGACCACCGGGCGAATGTCGGGTGGGACGAGCGCCATGGAGGGGTCGATACAGCCGCAGAGGACACACCCTCCAAGCCAGTTGGAGGGCCGCGAAGGCGGCCGTCGGTTGCGCCATGAGTTGAGCGGCGATGCGGGGCAGGAGTGGGCGAAACACGGCGAGGCGACACCGATCCCACCCTGACGGCGGCTTCAACTGCTCTGAGGGATGCAGTAATAGGTGCGCAGAACGTCGCCGTCGGGAGTAAGTCGTTGGGATCTGGCTCTCCACCCCAGCCGTTCGTAGAAACCGGCTGCTCCTAAAGGCCCGACCGAGGTCTGCAACTCGGCCCACCTCGCGCCGGCAGTCCGGACATGTTCAAGGAAATGAGCTACCAGCCGCTCACCGATTCCGTTCTTGCGCCAACCCGGATGCACCGCCAGCGCGGTTATGACGGCCACCTGCGGAGAGGTGAACGACCTGGCCGCTGCTGGCTCCACCGGCCGATGGAGCAATCGGCGTGTCCACGGACGGAACCGCGATCGCAGTAAGCGGGCCGCAACGCGGGGCCGGACACACAGCGCAGCGCACCCGGTGCCTGCGAGGGATGCCATCGTGCGCCGGTCCGCCGTCAGTGCGGTGGCGTGGGCGGTCTGGTCGCTGGTGCCCAACAGGAATCCGACAACCGCACCCGGGGCAACCGCCGGGTCAATAACGACGTAGCCGACGCCGTGTCTCGAGTCGAGGAATGTGCGCTGCCAGCGACGGACAAAGCGGGCACCGAGTGACGGGAACATCCCAAACGGAAGCAGAGAAACGTGGGCACGGGACGTGGCTGGAAGGTCTTCTTCCGTCATCAGGCGCAGGACGAGTTGGCCGGGAGTTGGATTGGTTGCCGCAGAATCGGAGGTTGGCAGCGATGCCGTGGTGCTGGTGCTGGGACTGTTCTTGATCCTGCTGAGTAAGCGCATAACCTCGACAACCTCGATGTCAGGACGGAGACTCGGCCCGCCGCAGGTCACCCACCTCACCCTTGCTGGTGTATCTATCCGGCCTTCGGGTTCCTCCGGTGAGGGCACCCGTACACCACTGTCCCGTCCTGCCTCCACATCGCGCCAGCGCCGCGTACCCGTGGCCCCCGGTGTTATGCGTGCCGTAGCCAGCTGGCAGGGCAGCTGAACTGATTTGATTGATCAACCTGTGCGCTGTCCCTGGTGGCCGGCACCGGATGTTTGGAAGACCGCAGTTGATGACCCTGACGGGCGTGCCGGACGTCGTCGGTGCCGAGGTCATCAGCGGACGGCGTCTTATGGGTGTTTGTAGCGCGACCTGACGCTTGACGACATGAAGTAACACAGGCAAATATTGCTGAATGTCAATACTTGGAGGCATCCTCGGTAAGGTCGTTGCCGTCGCGGGAGTGCTCGCCGCCACCGCGGCGGCCGCTCCGGCGTCGGTCGCGCTGCCGGAGTACAGCACCGCCGAGGCGGGCAACCCGATCGTGGCCGGGTGGTACGCCGACCCCGACGTGGCGATCTACAACAACCGCTTCTACGTGTTCCCGACCGCTTCCCGCACGTACGCGGAACAGACCTATCTCGACGCCTTCTCCTCGACCGACCTGATCACCTGGACCAAGCACCCGAACGTCCTCAGCGCCGCGAACGTGAGCTGGGCGCGGTACGCCGTCTGGGCGCCCGCCCCGATCGCACGCAACGGCAGGTACTACCTGTACTTCGCGGCCAACGACATCCAGAGCAACAGCGAGCTCGGCGGTATCGGGGTGGCGGTGGCCAACCAGCCGGAGGGGCCCTACACCGACGCGATCGGGCGGCCGTTGATCGCGCAGTTCGTCAATGGAGCCCAGCCGATCGACCAGGACGTCTTCATCGACGACGACGGGCAGGCGTACATCTACTACGGCGGCTGGGGGCACGCCAACGTCGCCAAGCTGAACGCCGACATGACAAGCCTGGGCACGTTCGCCGACGGTACGACGTACAAGGAGATCACTCCGAGCGGGTACGTCGAGGGCTCGCAGATGTTCAAGCGCAACGGCAAGTACTACCTGATGTGGTCGGAGGGCGGCTGGACCGGGCCCGACTACTCGGTGGCGTACGCCATGGCCGACTCACCCACCGGCCCCTTCACTCGTCTCGACAAGGTCCTGGCGCAGGACCCCGCGGTGGCGCGCGGCGCCGGGCACAATTCGGTGCTGAACATCCCGGGCACCGACACCTGGTACATCTTCTACCATCGCCGGCCGTTGTCGGAGACCGGCGGCAACGCGCGGCAGGTCGCGTACGACCGGATGAACTTCAACGCCGACGGCACGATCCAGCGGGTGAAGATGCTCGTGGAGGACAACTTCGCCGACGGCAACTCGCTCGGCTGGAAGACGTACGGCGGGGTCTGGTCGGTCAACGGCGGCCAGTACCGGACGACCGCCTCCTACGGCGGCAAGTCACTGCTCGACGACAACCACGTCAACGCGACCTACGACCTCGACGTCACGGTCACGTCGGGTATCGGGGACGCCGGGCTGGTGTTCCGGGCCTCCAACGTGGGTACCGGAACCGACGCCTACCGTGGCTACTACGCCGGGATCACGCCGGCCGGGCGGGTGATTCTCGGTCGGGCAAACAACAGCTGGACCTTGCTCGGCTCGGCGCCGCTGCCGGTCGTCGCCGGCCAGCGGTACCACCTGCGCGTGGTGGCCAGCGGCTCGTCGATCAAGGTGTACGTCGGTGACCTGACCTCTCCCAGGATCTCGGTCACCGACGCCACCTACACGTCCGGCAGATCGGGCGTTCGCGTCTTCAACGCGGCCGCCGCCTTCGGCAACGTCGCTATCAGCAACCAGTAGGTGCCGGGCCGCGAGCGGGCTGAATCGCTAGGGCCAGGTGCGATCGCCTCGGCGGCTTTCCCCCCGGAGTACCAACACGCGGCTTGTCGAGGACGCGTTGGCCTGCTCGGCGACGGAGGCGAGCTGCGGATCGCGAAGTCAACGTTCGATCTTGCGGGACGGAGCGGGAGGCGGCAGGATGCAGGAAAGCGCTTGCCCAACGGAGGGCGATGCGAGATGGAGAACAAAAGTGCGAAAACCACTGCGTAAACTCGTTCCCTTGCCCCTGTCCCTGATGCTGGCCGCGAGCCTGTCCCCGTTCGGCTTCAGCTCTCCGGCTGCGAGCGCTGCCCCCGCGTCCAGTCTGCGGCAGATGGAGCATCTGACCCGTGGCTTGGTCGCCGCCCAGACCTCGAACGGAATATTCCTGAGCTGGCGTTTCCTGGGCAACGAACCTGACGGCATCTCCTGGAACGTCTACCGCAAGGATGGTGACGCGGACTTCGCGAAGATCACCACGATCGCGCCCAGGGACGTTCAGCCCGAGAGCAACTACGCCACGAACCCCGGCATCGTGAAAGAAGACGTCACCCCGTCCAACTACACCGACCCGGACGGCGCTCTGACCTCCATCTACGAGGTCGCTCCGGTCGTCGGCGGCGTCGAGGGCGAGCGGCAGGGCATGAGCGTGCCCATGCTGTCTGCCCTGGCCGGCCAGGCAGGCCAAGCCAACAGGGGCGCGGCGAGTTACATCCCGCTCAAGCCCGCGCCGGCTCCCGTACCGCTCGCGCACTTCACCTACCGCAACCAGCGCTTCGGCCCGGGCACCAACCTGAACGCGGCCAACATGGTCGTCCCGGGTACCGGGAACCAGAACTGGTACGTCGTCGACATGGATCTGCTGCGAGGCTTCCGTGTGGCGTATGACGATCAGGCAACCGTGACGCAGGAGCAGCTCGACCGTTGGGTCGCCACGCTCAACGAGCGCAACATGACCCCCAACGCTCTCGGCGTCGCCACCTACGCCACCGCTCGGCCGCTGATCAACTCCCTCGTGAACGGCAAGATCACGGAAGCGCTGTACAAGGAGCTGGAAGCCGAGTTCATCAAGTATGTAAAGAACCTGGATGCCGGCACATCGCTTCCGTACGCGAAGACCGGGACCGGCGCGATATACACGTCGCAAAGCAGCGCCTACTCCACGCATGACATGACGGTGGGTGATTTTGACGGCGACGGTGAGTACGAGATCGTCGTCAAGTGGCGCAGCACCCAGCAGGATCCCATGTACTCCGAGCCGATTTTCGGCGGCAGTAACACCACCACCGCCCCCGAGTACATCGACGTGTACAAGGTGGACGGCACCCTGCTGTTCCGTGTCGACATGGGCTACAACGTGCGGGCGGGCAACGACCACGAGACCACCCTGTTCGCCGAAGACTTCGACCGTGACGGCAGGTCCGAGCTGATGCTCAAGACCGGCCTGGGTACCCGCATCGGCAACTGGGACGAGGCGTCGCAGTCCGTCGTGTATCCGGACACCCTCAACACCGTTGTGGGCGGCGAGGACGGCCTGAACACGACCACGGACAAGTTCGAGGAATACTTCGCTACCGGCAACACCGGTGCTCTCGACACCTACTGGTCGCTCCTGAACAGCTTCGCCATCAGCTACCGCAGCCCCGTGGCGGGAGGCGGCAACGACGGAGTCAACGATCCGGCGGTCAAGCGGTGGATCAAGACGTACCACGTCGGCCCGATCGGCCCGGCAAAGGATGACCAGGAGTTCTTCTCGGCCTTCAAGTGGGACGCCGACGCCGGCAAGGGCGTGCTCGTGGACAGCGCCAGGTACCCGTTCCCGTACAAGGGCAGCGTCGACGGCGACAACTGGGCCATGACGCCCGCCACCCAGCGGGGCAACTTCTCCTATCTGGCGTACCCCGGCCCAGGTGCCGGCAGCGGCCCCGCCGACTACAAGTCGCAGATGATGGCCCCCTCGGAGGCCTATTGGCTCGAGCATCCGTGGAAGGCAGCCTCGTGGGGCGACGCGCAGGGCAACCGCGCCAACCGCTACGTCGGCGTCGTGGCAGCCCTGGACGGCAAGAACAACTACGCGGTGTCCCAGCGGGGCTACTACGCGAGGACGACTTTCGCCGCTTTCAACATCGTGAACGGCAAGGTCAACCTCCAGGCCAGCTTCGACTCGGCCGACCCGCAGTACTGGTCCCTGGGCGGCACCGCGTACGACTACCAGAACCGCGGCAACCATCAGACCCAATCCGGCGACCTCGACGGTGACGGCCGGGACGAGATCGTGATGAAAGCCATGGTCCTCGATCTGAGTGCCGACGGTACCAAGATCCTGCCCGAGGTGGTCAACGGCGACACCATGCCCACGATCGAGGGGCAGAACAGCGTCCCTCCGGTTGCCGGCAGCTTCGAGTTCGCCACCGACGCGGTCCGGAACAACCCGCTGAACAGGTGGGCGCCGCTGCGCCACGGCGACCGCAGCGCGCTGCTTCCGGTCGACAAGGACAACAGCATCCGCATGTGGTCCGGCAGCGAGGAGAACCTGCTGGACGACATCCGTACCGGCAGGCAGTTGGGCTGGATCCCTGGCCCGGAGGCCCACGACCCGATGAAGGGTCAGCGCCGCAACGACCAGGGCGAGATCGTCCACGAGAACTCGATGGTCTTCGGCGTGTACGCGGGTACGGACGCCGAGGGCGCGGTGGCGGGCAACTTCTCCAACCGCTGGCCGGGCGCGCAGGGACAGTCGCAGAACGGTGCCCGGAGCATGGTCACCGGCGAGCTTCTGAACGGCAGCAACAACCTGAGCAGCGGCCAGTACGCCATCTGGTTCGGCGGTGGCCTGACGGCTATGGCCGCCAGCAACGCGACCATCAGTACGGTCGACGACCTGACCTTCGCGACCTCCTCATACCTCGCGACCGGCCTCACGTCGACCGGCAACAAGAGCACTCCCACGCTCAAGGCCGACCTGATGGGCGACTGGCGCGAGGAGCTCGTGCTCCGTGCCTCCGGCAACCGTCTGGCCATCGTTACGACCCTGTCGCCGACCGAGTACGGCATCCGTACGCTGATGCACGACCCGATGTACCGCATGGGAGTCGCGAACAAGAACACCGGTTACGACCAGTTCGGTTTCGCCAGCTTCTACCTGGGCGACGAGGCTGAGCTGCCCGCGATGAGGACCGACATCGCTGTTCCGGCCGGGCCCGACAAGACCGCTCCGACGATCTCGGTGAAGCCGGAGTCGGAGGGTAAGGACGGGGTCTACAGCAGCGTTTCCTTCAAGCTGTTCGATGCCGGCAAGGTCGCCAAGCTCACCCTGAACGGGGTGGAGAAGGACCTGACCGATGACACCTACTCCGATCTCAACGGGGTGAAGCCCGGCGTGTTCGGGGCGGTACTCGGGGCGAACGAGCTGAAGGTGTACGACGTGGCGGGCAACGTCACGACCCTGACCTTCACACTGGTCGAGCCGAAGCCGGCGGTTCCGGCCTGGGACTCGAAAAAGGCCTACAACACCGGCGACCAGGTGTCCTACAACGGGGCGATCTACATCGCCCAGTGGTGGACGCAGAACGAGAAGCCAGGTAGCAGTGCGACCGGCTCGTGGAAGGAGCAGGGCGTCCTCGTCCCGGCGGCCGGGGCCGACGTCCGGGCCTGGACCGCGTCCTGGGTCTACACCGGCGGCGAGACGGTCGCGTACAACGGCCACACCTGGAAGGCCAGGTGGTGGACCCGGAACCAGCAGCCGGGCGATCCCAACGGCCCGTGGCAGGACCTCGGCACCTACTGACAACTGACGCCAAGGGGGGAGGGTCGGTCCGTAAGGGCCGGCCCTCCCTGCTGCACCAAGCCACGAATCGCACCCTTCTGCGCACACCAGTTGCGGCTCTCCGCGACCCACGAATGGCCGCCGTTGGTCCGGCTCGTGGTGGTCGGCCCGGACGGCACTCTGCGCGACGACAACGGAGCGGCCGGCCGCCCGGCATTGCTCCGGTTCAGAGGTCGTGCTTGTAGTTGATCTAGGTGTGGAATCCGAGGAGCCTCACTTGTCTCGGTCAGGGCTGTTGGGATCCAAATTCCGTTCCCGTAGCAGGGCGTCCAGTTTCGCCTCGATCCGTTCGTCCGACTCACGGGACTGCGACGAACCCCAGTAGTAGAAGATGGCCAGGTCGGCGGCCTGCCAGATGAGTTGCAGGAACTCGGATTGCCAGTTCTCGAAAGTCGATGAGAAGAACTGTGGTGGAAACTCGCTCCACGTGAAGGTCTGCCCGTGCTGCTGGGATTCATTGTTTACGGTTATCAACTGAAAGATGAGCCCAGGTCTGGCAGATGTTGCGGCGGAGCGGCGCCGTCCGGCACAGGGATCTGATACTCCCAGGTCGGGCAACCTGCCGGGCGTATCCGGCCCGCTGCGGGGCTGCCGGGCGCAAGGCTGAAGGAGGGGCGGACGACAGGAATGAGCGACCCGCGTTTCGGGCAATGCGGGAGGGTGGAGCGAGAGCATAATGATGCGGAAATGGACGTCATTGAGGATCTTGAGCAACTGGCCGCGCGCGTACGCGGAGCGGGCGAGGATCAGGAGCTGTATGTACGGTGGTCCCGTGGCCCGATGGCCGACCTGGCTGCCGGTCGGCGGAAAGAGCAATCCAGCCGGGATGCCTTGACCGGGGTTACGCTCCCGGGTCTCTCGGCCAATCCACTACGGGTGGAGCCCTGGTGGGGGAACCGATCCGTCCGACTGTGGGTCGCCCGCCGGCTTTACGACTACCGCCACCTCCGTGATCTCCGCCGTCCCGGCGCATCTCCCTGGGTATTTGTTGGCGAACAGTGCGGCCGGGGACCTGACAACGAGCCACTGGTGATCTGTCACCAACCAATTGCCTGGGTCTCCGAGAAGGCTCTCCAGGAGGCGGACGTCGCCATACGCGAGCAACACTCCGACGAGTGGGGACCGCTACATCGCAGCAACTAGAAGTTGATCGGGTCGACGCGGTCGGGGCGGACGGACTCTCTCAGGCCCGGTACAGGCGCAGCCCGGACAAGTGGGGTGTTTCGTATGCCCGGTCATGGGTAGGGCCCCCAGTTACGTGCTCGCCTAGTTTCGTGCTCGTCGCCGATCGAGAAGGGAACGTCCAGATGGATTCCAGCAAGCCGGCCAAGGCGGTCAAGGATGTCGTGGGGGCCGCCGCAGAGAAGGTGGCCGAGGTCCTGACCCCGGACGTTCCCGGCGCACCCGGCAGCGTTCCGCCAACGGTCGAGGAACCGACGGCCCCGCGTGACCCGTTGCCCCCGAAGGCGGAGCAGGGGGCTCCAGAGACCCGTACGCCGACCGGCGCGGAGACCGGCGCGCAGACAACCACGAACGGGCAGCAGGGCCGCTTTCTGACGACCGCGCAGGGAGCGCGGCTGCGCGACACCGACCACTCGCTGAAGGCCGGACCGCGCGGTCCGGTCCTGCTCCAGGACCACCACCTGCGCGAGAAGATCACGCATTTCGACCACGAGCGCATCCCCGAGCGGGTGGTGCACGCACGTGGCGCCGGAGCACACGGCGTGTTCGAGAGCTACGGCACAGCCGAGGAGATCACGAAAGCAGGCTTCCTCGCGAAGGGCAGGAAGACCGACGTCTTCGTCCGATTCTCCACCGTCCTCGGCTCACGCGGATCGGCCGACACGGTCCGCGACACTCGCGGCTTCGCGACAAAGTTCTACACCGACGAGGGCACCTTCGATCTCGTCGGCAACAACATCCCGGTCTTCTTCATCCAGGACGCCATCAAATTCCCCGACATCATCCATGCCGGGAAGCCACACCCGGACCGCGAGATCCCACAGGCCCAGAGCGCGCATGACACCTTCTGGGACTTCGTCTCCCTGCACACCGAGGCCCAGCACCACACGATGTGGAACATGTCCGACCGTGGCATCCCTCGCTCGTATCGGATGATGGAGGGCTTCGGCGTGCACACCTTCCGGCTCGTGAACGCGGGTGGGGAGACAGTGCTGGCGAAGTTCCACTGGAAGCCCAAGCTGGGCGTGCACTCCCTGACCTGGGAAGAGGCGCAGCTCCTGGGTGGCATCGACCCCGACTTTCACCGTCGGGACCTCTACGACGCGATCGAGGCCGGCGCGTACCCGGAGTGGGAGCTCGGCGTCCAGGTATTCCCCGACACGCCCGAGGAGACCTTCGCCGGGATCGACCTGCTCGACCCGACGAAAATCGTGCCCGAGGAGCTCGCGTCGGTGCAGCCGCTCGGGAGGTTGACGCTCAACCGCACGCCGACGAACTTCTTCGCCGAGACCGAGCAGGTCGCCTTCCACGTCGGCCACCTACCGCCGGGCATCGACGTCACCAACGACCCGCTGTTGCAGGGCCGGCTCTTCTCGTACGTCGATACCCAGATCACCCGGTTGGCCGGCCCCAACTTCTCGCAGATACCGATCAACCGTCCGCATGCCCCCGTCAACGACATGCTGCGAGACGGCTTCCATCAGCAGGCCGTGCACGCGGGTGTCGCCCCGTACCGACCGAACTCGCTCGACGGCGGCAATCCCTTCCCGGCGGGCGACAAGGACAACGCGTTCGTCGACGTACCCGTGACGGTTGCCGAGGCACCGAAGGTACGCCAGAACCCGGCCTCGTTCGACGACCACTTCAGCCAGGTTCGGCTGTTCTGGCAGAGCATGTCGCCGGTCGAGAAAGAGCACATCATCCGCGCCTACACCTTCGAACTTGCCAAGTGTTACCACCAAGCGATTAAGGAACGTCAACTCCAGTGCCTCGCCAACATCGACCCGGTGTTGTGTGCGCAGGTCGCCACCGGTCTCGGTCTTCCCGCCCCGGAGCCGACCGTGCCACTCGCCGAGGTCGCGCCCAGCCCTGCGCTGTCGCAGCTGGGCAAGGAGTGGCCCTCCGACGGTCGGACGGTCGGGATTGTCGTCGACCCCGACGCCGGCCCCGACAACATTGCCCAGTTGCGCGGAGCGGTGTTCGCGGCCGGCATGGTGCCCTTACTGATCGCCCCGCACGGCGGCACGGTCGCCGGCGTTCCCGTACAGCGGACCTTCGCCACCGCCCGATCGGTCGAGTTCGACGTACTCCTGCTGGCCGCGGCACCAGCACCGGCAGCGGACGCGATCCCCGCACGCGACGCCAAGGCGGGAGCGGCGAACACGGCCACAGTGGATCCCCGGGTGCTGCTCCTGGTCGACGAGTGCTGGCGGCACGCCAAGGCGATCGGCGCGTGGGGCGGTGGCGTCACGGTCCTGGAGCAGTCGGGACGGGCCGGCTCGCCCGGTGTCGTCACGGGTGATTCCTGGTCCGAGGTCTTCACCGCGGTGGAGCGGCTGCTGACCAATCACAGGGTATGGGAGAGATTCGCGGTGTCGGTCGCCTGACGTACCCGCTTGCCGACCCTGGGTGCGGTGGCGCCGTCGGCGGATTCCGCCTGGGCATCCGGCGACGCGCCCACCCGGGGCGGCGCGACGGGCGGTGCGGCCGGTAGCGAAAGCCGGGAGCCGGTGACCGGGGGCCGCCGGTCCCGTAGGTCGCGTACCGTCCCGATCGGTTTGCCGTCGACGCCGTAGACGGTCGCGCCGAGCAGGTCGGTGGCCCTCACGAGCCCGCTCCGGGGATGCGGTCGATGATGTGGTCCCCGGGTCCAGTCCCGGAACCGGTCGGCGTCCAACGGGTCGCGGGATACGGTCAGCCGCACCTGCAGCCGGTCGGTTTTCGCTCGTCCCAGCCTCGGCACGCCCCAGCACCCGCCGGCCGCGCAGCAGGAGGCGGCGGGGAAGCAGGCGCGTACGGGACGGACCATTCCGAAAGCGGAGAATCAGCGGTTGGCAGGATTGGACGCCGCATCGACGGGTACCGCTTACGAAAGCCCCCGACGAAGTGGAAGAGGTTGGACCAGTGACTACCGCACGAGACATCATGACTCCCGGTACCACCTGCATCGGCGAGGACGACGACATGCTGACGGCGGCCCGCCGGATGGCCGAGTTGGGCATCGGCTCGATGCCGATCTGTGGCAGCGACAATCGACTCAAGGGAATGCTCACCGATCGCGACATCGTGATCAAGGTGCTCGCGGAAGGCCGTGATCCGGCCAGCGTGACGGCGGGCGAACTCGCCCAGGGCAAGCCCGTGACGATCGGCGCGGACGACGACGCCGAGGAGATCCTCCACACCATGGGCAGCTATCAGGTACGGCGCCTGCCGGTCATCGACGGTCACGAGTTGGTCGGTGTGGTCGCCGTCGCCGACGTGGCCCGCGCCATGTCCGACCGTCCCGTGGGCGACCTGATCGACGCCATCTCGCAAAACTGAGGCCCACCGCGCATGTCTCAACAGATAACCGAGGCGACCACACCGACCCGCCCCACCGCATTGGCGGGGCGAAGGGCCTGAAACGTCAGCATCCGCGCATCGCGGTCGACGGTCCTGAGCCGAGCCGGCAGCGGTCCTGCCCCCGCAGCATGGGGCCACGAGCGGTCGCGGGCTCGCCGCCCACGGCGGCGAGCCCGCGACCGGGTTGCGAGCACGACAGTGAGCGGCCGTGGCACTTGCCGGTGTCGCTGCCGTATGGGGTGGCGCCGGGTATCTCACTACTGCCCCTACCGACTATCACGACTACCGGATCATCACCGTCCACTCCGCACAGTCCGCCTACAACGCGGTCGCCACCGCGCAGCTCGCGGGCCGGGGCCAGCAGCTCCGGCCTCGGCGTTGTCCTGCTCGCCGGTGCGGCCGGACTGCTCGTACCGACCGCCGCAGCCACCGGCAAACTCGTCGCCGCCGCCGTCATGGGCCTGAGTGCCCTGCGCTTCGCTGTCACCGGCATCGCCGAGATCACCGCATTGCCAGACTGGAGTAGCG
Source organism: Micromonospora pisi (assembly GCF_003633685.1). Taxonomy (NCBI): domain Bacteria; kingdom Bacillati; phylum Actinomycetota; class Actinomycetes; order Micromonosporales; family Micromonosporaceae; genus Micromonospora; species Micromonospora pisi. The sequence continues at coordinate 7,187,855 of NZ_RBKT01000001.1, forward strand.
CAGCCGGCTGGTGCGGCCTGGTACTGGCAGTGGTCGCGCTCCGCCTGTCACCGCTTGGACCGCGGATGCCGCCAGGCATGCCTTCCCGAGGCGCGGGTCGTCCGGCTCGGCCACAACGCCGGTGCCGCGGCTCGCGATGTCGGCGTCGAGTTGGCCCGCACTCCGTTCGTCGCCTTGCCGACGACGACTCCTACTGGGCCGGGAGCCCGACTCGTTGGAACATGCGGCGCGGCTCTTTCGGACTCATCCCCGCGTGCGCTTGCTGGCCAGGCATGTGCCAGTCGGCCCGGGGCAGCGCCTCGACCCGGTGTCGGCGGCGATGGCCGAGCAGCCGCTCGGAACGCCGCCAGACCTGCCCGGTCCGGCGGTTCTGGACTTCCTGGCCTGCGCGGCGGTCGTCCATCGCCGGGCATTCCGCCAGATCGGCGGGTTCTCGTGGCAATGTCCGAACGGGGTACTACAACGGCGCGTTGATCGCGCCCGTCGTACCAGTATCTATTTCCGGGCGATTGACCACGCCGCCGTCACGCGGGTGCACGATTCGGGCCCACCGGGCGAGCCGGCAGCCGTCTCGGCGTCGTGGTCGGGCGTGACGGGTTCGGATCCATCCGACGAAAGTGCGGACGGGCGACTGCGCTAAGCTCATCAGGCATCGCGGGGTGGAGCAGCTCGGTAGCTCGCTGGGCTCATAACCCAGAGGTCGCAGGTTCAAATCCTGTCCCCGCTACAAATGAAAGTGCAGGTCAGAGCCTGTCCCGATTTTCAGGGGGCGGGCTCTTGATCTTTATTCCGGGCGTAGTCCGGGCACACGAAAAGCGCGAGGCGACACGGGATGGCGGGACGTCGATCTTTTGCGTGTTGGCCGTCGGATCGAAACCCATCCTTTTCGATGCCTCTGGGGCCCCGTGCTCCGTCGGTCCCGATCCCCGAACTTGAGGGGCATCGATCCCGAGTGGGATATGGGGTTACCCCTGCCGCCTTCGCCAGCGGCCGACCTTGTGCCATGGGTCCCCACGTTGACTGCGGTTCCGGGCGCTGGGCGTGTATTGCCGGCACGGCGGCGCGGCCCTGTGGTTCGTCGGTGTAGAGGTCCTTCGCCATGTGGGAGCTTCTGCCGCTGGCGGAGAAGTACATCACCGCCGCGGAGTGGAAGGCGATGGGCGAGCACGGAATGCGCGCGACCCCGAAGTAGTACCTCGCGCTGATCACCGGTATGACGATGTACGAGGGGGACCCCGAGGTGATCAAGGGTGTTCTCGCCGAGGCTCCGCTGGTGATCCGGCTGGTCATGCCGATCATCGGTCGGCGCGCCTACGCCGCCCACGCCAAGCGGATCCACGGCACCGCGACCCCACAGCGCTTCTCCACCCCCCGCTCGCTGAGCCAACCTGCTCCCGGACCGGCAGTGGACAGCGCCACACCAGGTCCACCTCCGGCAGCCGCGATGAGCTACAAAGATCCACAAGCCGGTGAGCGCGATTCCCGGCCGGTAGTTTCCGGTGTTCAATGCGACTGATTGTGGTTGCCCTGACGAAAATCGATCCGTGGCTGAAGATCGATCCGTGGCAGACCGTCACAGCCGGGAACGACCAACCGAGATGCCCGTTGACACCCGGGCAGCACTCAGGGGGCTGGTGCGCCAGCGGGGCTCTCCCGGAAGGCTGATGCGTCAACAAGTCCGAGGTAGGCTGCCAGGTATGACCGAACCGCGCTGGCTGAACCCGCAGGAACGGCGGACCTGGCGGGCGTACCTCCGGATGCAGCGTGCGGTGGAGGTCGCCGCCGACCGGCAGTTCGGTGCGGCCGGGATCTCCCGTCCCGAATACGAGGTGCTCGTTCCGCTCTCCGAAGCTGAGGAGCGGACCCTGCGCGTACGGGACCTGGCCAGGTGGCTTGGCTGGGACCGCAGCCGGATCGCCCACCAGCTCCGCCGGATGGAGCAGCGGGGCCTGATCACCCGGTCCGACTGCCCGGAGGATGCCCGGGGCACGATGGTGCGGCTGACCGACCAGGGTTACGAGGCCGTCGCCGCCGCGGCGCCCGGACATGTCGAGATCATCCGCAGGGTCCTGATCGACCTGATCGACCCCGACGAGATGGCCCAACTCACCGCCATCGCCGAACGGGTGGCAGCCGCCGCCGGCTACGCCGACCTGCCCTATCCGGAATCGGGCGGTGGGTCGGCTGGCCAGCGGTTGTAACATCTCGGGACCGGCGCAAAACATTCTGCCGACCCGTTCGTCAGTGGCCGCCACCACGAGCGGTGCGACCGTCAACGCTGGACGGTGTTCCGCTCCGCGGCGACCAGTTCCCGGGTAGCCGGAGCGACCTCCGCAGCGAAGATCTCCACCGTGGCGGGGTCGTCGGCGGCCAGGATGAACGCACTCACCCCGTCCTTCAGGGTCAGGCCGGCGAGCTCTTCCGCCCACTGCACGGGCGGGCCGTCGAACTGCGCGCGACCGCTCGGTGCGAACCGCCCGGAGACGTTGAGCATCCGCCGAACCTCGGCCGGGTTCCGGCCAGCCGCCGTCGCGCTCGCGTCGATCTGCTCGTTCATGCCCGCGAGGTCGGCTGTCCCACCTGGCAGATAGGAGAGGCTGGGCAGCCAGCCGTCAGCGATCCGGGCGGTCAGCCGCAGCATCCGGGGTTGGTACGCGCCGAGCCAGACGTTGACGGGGTGGGCGGGGGCGGGTCCGCGCCCAGCGCCGTCGAGCCGGTAGTGTTCGCCCTCAAGGCGTACCCCGCCCGGCTTGTCGACTGCCCAGAGTTCGCGGATGAGGTGGACGGCCTCCCCGAGCGCCGTGATCGCCTGGCCCGGCGAAAGCCGCCGGCCGCCCATCGCCGCGATCCCGTCCCAGAGCGCCCCCGCGCCGATACCGAGTTCGAACCGGCCACCACTGAGTAGGTCGAGACTCGCCGCACTCCGGGCCACCACCGCCGGGTGCCGCAGCGGCAGGTTGAGCACGTTGGCGCTGAGATGAACCCGGTCGGTACGCGCGGCGACATAGCTCAGCAACGTCCAGGTGTCGTGGAAACTCGGCTGGTACGGATGGTCCTGGAAGGTGACCAGGTCCAGCCCGACACGATCGGCGAGCACCGCCAGGTCCACGGCGTGCCGGACTGGTTGCACGGTGGGTGTGGTGAAGATGCCGAACATCAGGTCGTGTCCGTAGTCGGTCATGACGCCGTCCTTAAAGTGGTGCCAGGGGTCAGGGTGACGTTGTCGTCGAAGAGGTTGTCCGGGTCGTACTGCGTCTTCAAACCGCGCAGCCGGGCCAGGGTCGTGGGCGCGTATGCCTCGGCGAGCCGTTCTGGACGCCCGTCGACCTCGAAGTTGAGGTAGTTGCCGTCCTGATGCTCGGCCATGACGGCGTCCCAGACCTCGTTCAGTCGTTTCTGGCTCCGGCCGAGCACGGCCAGGTGGAAGTTCGCGGTGCGGTTGCTCCAAGCGGTGGCGTCCGCGTCGATGTCGTTGACCGCCCCGCCGACCGCACGGATGTGGAAGTAGAAGACGGCACCGCTGCTTAGCAGGCGGGCGGCAGCCCGGGCGACCTCGGGCGTGAGGTGGGTGAAGAGGCCGGACCGTATGACCGGTTCGCCGTGGCCGTGGTGTGGGCCGTCGCTCGCGTTGGCCAGCACCGAGGCATAGGGCGTGATGACGACCCGCTGGTCGTAACCGGGTGCGATGTCGGCGATCGGCTGCAGGTGACGGACGATCGTGTCGGGGTCCGCCGAGTCGACCAGCGCGGACACCTGTGCCACGGGCTGCCCCGGTCCCAGGACGAGCGCGCTGGTCACGTCACGGGAGGACGCCTCGACGAAGGCGCCCCAGCGGGTGATGACCTCGGCCGGGTCGCTGGCGTCGAGCGTGAAGGTCGCCCAGCCGACGTCACCGATTTCGTCCACCTCGAACTCGAAGGCGGTGGCGACGCCGAAGGCCGCTCCGGCGCCGCGTACCGCCCAGAAGAGGTCCGGGTGTTCGGTCTCGCTGGCACGCACCGGGGTGCCGTCGGCGAGGACCAATTCAACCGCGCGCAGGTGGTCGATGGTCAGTCCGTGTTTGCGCGCCAGCCAGCCGACGCCGCCGGCGGTGGCGAGGCCGCCGACGGCCACCCCGCCATGATCACCGGAGGTGAGCGCCCAGCCGTACGGTTCGAGCGCGGCGGCGACGTGCATCCACCGCGCGCCGGGCCCGAGGCGGACCCGGCGCGTCGCCTTGTCCAGCACCTCGATTTCGTTCATCAGGCCGACGTCGATCACGATCCCGCCGTCGTTGGTGGACCGGCCGCGCAGGCCGTGCCCGCCGCTGCGGATACCGAGCGGCACCTCCCGATGCGCCCGGGCGTAGGCGAGCGCCTCGGCGACCTCGGCGGGGGTACGCGGTCGCAGGACCAAGCCGGGCGCCCCGCCACGGAAAAAGTTCGACCTGACCCCGGCGTACCCCGGGTCACCGGGCTCCACGGCCGTGTCGGCGAGCGAATCCGGCACCTCGTCATAGGCGATGCCCGGACGCCGCTGGGCGCAAACCGCCGCGCCGCGTCGCGGGCCGCGCGATGGGGCCGGGAGCGTCTGCTCGGCCGCCGCCCGCAGCGCCGGCGCCACCTCCCCGGCGAACCGTGCCATTGCCTCCACGTCGTCGCTGGCCAGGACGATGGTGCGGACGCCGTCGGCGACAACCAGTGGTAGCAGGTCCTCGACCCAGCCGGCGGCCGGCCCGTGCAGGAAGCCTTGGCGGGTGCCGGAGAACTCACCGGAGATGGTCACCAGCCGCCGGATCCCCGCCGGGTCACGACCCGCCTTCCTGGCCGCCTCGTCGATGATTCGGTTGCCCTTCCGGAGGTCGTCCGGCCCGTCTGGGCCGAGCGTGGTGAGCCACCCGTCGGCCTTTGCGGCGACCAGCCGCAGGAGTCGAGGGGCGGTGCCGCCGAGCCAGATCGGGATCTCGTGCGCCGGCAGCGGGCCGCGCGGTGCCCCGTCGAGTCGCAGGTGCCGGCCGGCGTAGTGCACCGGTCCTGGCTCGCCGGCGGCGAGCACGGCGCGGATGACGTCGACCGACTCGCCGAGCGCGTCGATCGCGCCGAGCGGGTTGAGCCGCGGGCCAGCCGGCGCGACGACGACCGCCTGGTTGGCGGCGCTGAGAGCGAGTGCCAGCCGTCCGCCGGAGAGCAGGTCCAGGCTGGCTGCGGATTGGGCGAGCACCGTCGGGTACTGCGGCGGTCCGCTGATCAGGTTCGCGGCAAGGCGGATCCGTTCGGTCCGGCCGGCGATCCAGGAGAGCAGCGTCCAGGTGTCCAGGTGTGCCGGCTGGCCCGAGATCCCGGCGAAGGTGACGAGGTCGAATCCGAGCGCCTCGCTGTGCCGAGCGAGTTCCACCGGCGTCTCGGGCGACGTGCTCACCGGTGTGACGAGCGTGCCGAACTCAAGGCGGTGGGTATTGGCAGATGACACGATTACCTCTTCGATATGCTGATGTGTCAGCAACATTACGACGCTCGCCCACGAAACAAGAGGTGACGCTCGCCACCCGGACCGGGGGTCGGGTGCCGTACCGCCGCCCGTGGACCTGCCTCGACCGGACGGCGGTGTCGCGGTGTGCGCGGTGCTGGCCGGGGCGTGCACGTTCGCCGCGGTCAGTAACTGGGTGCGGGATCTGGACCGGCCGGCCTGGGGACGGCTCGGGTTCACCGACCGGATACCAGCGGCCACGACGGTGTGGCGGCTGCTGACCGACCGGCGCCGGCCGCCGCTGGACCATGCGTTGGAAAGCACCCCTGAATGCCTTCCAGATCACCTTCGAAGGCCGACTCGACCCGGCCAACCACTGACTACCTCATTGACCTGCGGTCGAGATTGATCACCGACAACAGACAATCGATGGATACGCGGTGCGGCGATACCTAAGGTCATGGCATCGCCGCACTGCGGCGTCAGTGAACCGCGAAACCGGCTTGGCGTGGGCCTCGCACTCGGCGATCGCAGCATGCCGTGCCGCGTTCCAAACTCGACCCGGGTAGCTGGACATGCAGCCAGGGGGTTCCGTCGGCCTTGGTACCGGAGGGCCCCGTCGGCGGGCGGCGGCGACCAGGTTCTGCAGCCCGGTGTCGATCACCGCATGCTGAGTCTCCATGATTTCGACGAGTGGCCGTACCTCGCCGGGGCAACGCTCACACGATTTCGGAGCGCGGCCTGCCTCCGCCGCCCATCCAGTCTCAGCCGAGAAGGTTCCGGCGTACGCCCGCGGCCTGGAAGAGATAGTCGCGTGACTCCTCGAGTTCGTGGCCGAGCCGGTCCAGGTCGGCGTCGAGCAACTGTCCCTTCCACTTACGGATCTTGCCGGCCACGATCACCGTTTCCACGTTGGTACGGTCCATCAGCGATACCACAGCGCCGGGCGCGTTGTTGACCGGCACGACGTTGAGCGCGGTGGCGTTGAGCAGGACGATGTCGGCTTCCTTGCCAACCGTCAGAGAGCCTGTCCGGTGGCCGAGGCTCAGGTGGTCGGCACCGTTGACAGTGGCGAATCGCAGCACGTCGCGGGTGCCCAACAGCGGAGGCGTAGCGGGCTGGTTGCCAGCCTGGTCGAGAACGGCTTGATTGACGAGCATGCGCTGCACGGTCATAGCACTACGCATGAGCGTGAACGGATCGGCGGTCATCGTGGTTTCGACGTCGGAGCTCAGCGACGGCTCCATGCCCAGTTCCTGCATCTTCAGCAACGGCGGTGTGCCGTGCCGCATAACCATCTCGACGGGCACGGCCAGGGAGACCTTCGCGCCGGCGTCCCGGACTGCCTTCCAGGCGAAATCACTCATCCCGGTCATGTGAATGAGCAGCACGTCCGGGCCCAGCCTGACCTTCTTCGCCCCGCCTTCGCCGCGCACCAGCGTGTCGAAGAGCGAACTCCCCCCGGAGCTTCCGATGACGTGTGCCGCGATCGGCAGGTCCAGGGCGCGGGCGATGGTCCAGGACCGCGTGGGCACGTCGTCGCCGAGATACATCTCGCCGCCCATGACCATCGTCACCAACTGGTCATCCGAGGAGAACCACTCGTTGCGGACTCGATACGCGTCGTCCGGATAAGCCGCTCCAGCGCGGCCGTCGCCCTCGAAGTAACCGAACGCCGACCGGCGCCCTGTATCGACAAGAGCCTGAATCGCCGCGTCGGTGTGCTCGGGCGAGTGATGGATCTGCGAGACGTCGAGAACGGTCGTGACACCGGCGTCGAGCTGAGACAGCCCGCCGAACAACGAGTTAATATACACGTCCTGCGGGCGGTAGACAGGCGAGAACTTCTGCAACACGTACTCGAAGTACGAGGGATCGGCGCTCGGCGTACCGGATCCGTCGTTGAACAGCAGCGCGTCGGGCAAGAAGGAGCGCAACGCGGTCTCGAACAAATGGTGGTGCGTGTCGACGAACCCGGGCACAACGATTCGTCCGCGGGCGTCGATCACCTCCGCGTCGCCGGTGTCCAGCTCAGGGCCGATCGCGACGATGCTTTTGCCCTCGACAAGAACATCGGCGGTTTCGAAATCGCCCGCGGCGGGGTTCATGGACAAGACCGTGCCGCCGCGGATGACGTAGCGGCGGCCACGAGGCGGTGCTGACGGGACAGTGGTGTCAGGCACGAAACTCTCCTGTGATGAAGGGGATGGTGGGTAGGGACATCGCGCGGCAGCGCGACTTCGGTGCCTCAAGCGATCACTTTGTCGGCCTATTTCGGCCCGCATGTGGTCGAGGACGATTTTCAAATGCAAGGAGGACTGCTCAATTCAAGGATGCCGTACCCATCCGCGATCCGCCCGGCATTCGGGTCAGCAGCGGTATCGCGGTGCACAGGGCGATCGCGACGGTGACGACGGTGAAGCCGATGAGGGCCGTGGTGAGTGAGACCGCCAAGGTCGCGACACTGATGCCGACCACCGGCAAGGTAAGTCCGATGTAGCCGATCAGGAAGATGCCGGCGAGTACATCACCGCGATGACTGGCGTCGGCCAGCGAAGCGGCCACCGCCAGGGCTGCCTTGAACAACGGGCCACCACCGGCGCCGGTCAGGATGCCACCGGCGCCGAGATGCCCAGCGAGGAAGAGGCTGATCACCACACCGGCCGCGTACGCCGCGAATGCGAATGTGATCGCGAGCGTCGAGAAGCCATCGCGTTCCTGGTACAGCGACCAGGGCGGCGTCGGCACGGTGCTGTATGCCATGACGACCAGGAACATGACTGCGGCGATCCAGAACCCGACACCGTGGGTGACACTCCGGCCCTTCGGGGTTGTCTGAGCAGTTGCCACGTACACAACCGTCCCGCCAACAGCAATCGCTTGCCACGATATAATCCGATTGCTTCGATCGGAGATGGAGATAAATGATGGACAGGCGACATCTGGAGGTTTTCGTTGCCGTGGCGCTGGCGGGAACTTTCACCCGCGCCGCCGTCGACTTGCATCTGGTGCAGTCCGCAGTCTCCGCGACGGTCGCCGCACTCGAGTCCGACCTGAACGAGCGGTTGTTCGACCGGTCGACCCGGCGAGTGCGCCTGACGGCCGCGGGCCACGCCCTGCTGCCGAAGGCGATGGCAATCCTGGACGCCTTCCGAGATGCCCGTGAGACCGTGGACGCGGTAGGCGGCGGCCTCTCCGGAACGCTTCGCATCGGTTACATGACCAACGTGACCCTGTTCGACGTCCCACGCCTGCTCGGTCGGTTCCACGCCGACCACCTCGGTGTCACCATGCACCTGGCGCCGGCCCCGACCGGCACCGCAGGGCTGGCCGAGGGCCTTCGCGCCGGCGACCTCGACCTGGCCTTCCTCAGCGCCAAACCGGAGGACTATCCCGACCTGAGCGTCGCCATGCTGGCCAGCTCGCCCATGGGGCTGGTCGTTCCGGCAGGTCACCCGCTCGCAGACCGAACCCGGATGCGGCTGGCCGACACCGTCTCGGAACGCTTCGTCGACTACCGCACGGGGTTCGGGACCCGAACCCTGGTCGACGGCGAGTTCCGGCGCCGCGGCCTATGGCGGAACATCCAGATCGAAACTTCGGACGTCAACGATGCCACGGCTCTGGTCCGCAACGGGCTGGGCGTGGGTTTCCTGCCCCGATACTCGGTCGAGGGTGACAGCGGCCTGCACTGGATAGACATCGAGGACGCCGCGCTCGAGGCCGTCGTCAGCGTCGCAACCTACCGCGGCCGCAAGCCGAGCGCGGCCGCGTCTCGTCTGGCCGCCCTCGCTACGGTTTCCTAGGGCTGCCCTGCCGAAGTTCGTGGCGGGGTTCTCCCCTTCATGAGGCGCTGGAGCCCACTCGGTCGGTGGATTCCGGAGTCGGGATGTTCGGCATCCCATTCTTGGCGTGTTTGAGCGATGGCATCGCGGTGTTCGGCCGACCAGTACGTAAGGGCTTTGACAAGATGTGTGAGGCTGTGGCCCATCGTCGTGAGCCCGTACTCGACCTGCTGTCCGGGTACGGCTTGGAGTGCAGAGCTGCGTACGGGTAGAAGGGCTCTGGCGCTGATCTTGCGACGGGTTCCTCCACGCCCTACATTGCGGCCTTGTCAGGTTGGTCATGCAGTCGCTGGGCGGTATTCCATGCCTTCGGGACCGGGCAGCAGGGTAGCGGCGTATTGCTTATCGGTGGTGATGTCGGTGTCTTCGTCGATCTCGAAGCCAATGAGGGCGCGCTGGAAGGGCACGTCGGCGTGCACGGCGACGGCCACGTCGGCGAGCCATCGGTCGAGCGGTGCCCGCCAGGTCAGTGACTCAACACCGCTACGTTGATCGAAGGGATATCCGCCGGTCCTGCGGTCGAGTCGGGCCAGCGCACCGAGCGGTAGGTAAAGCTCGATGCTGTCGGTGCCCTCGTACCGGTATGAGTAGCCGCCACAGACCACCCGGCTACCGGACGGCAGGGCCAACGTCCCGCGCAGATGCCCATCCACCTCGAACGCGGCCGCACCAGGCTCGACGTCGACCAGTCCGGGCCCTATGCGGCACTCGCGGACACCGGCGGCCCGCCACAGAGACCGGATGGCTCGGTCGAACCTGGCGTCGTCGGTTGGGCCGAGGACCAGCATCAGTTCGTAGAACCCACCTGCCCAGTTTTCGGCGTCGTTCATGTCGTCCGCGGTTGCCATCGCACCAAGATTCACGATTCGGCAACCCCTGTCATCCGGGTTCCCCAGCGCTCCCAGCAGCGGCGCCCGCATCGGCGGCGAACCGATGGTCTCGGCTGAGGCGTCTTCGGTGGTGAAGGCCAGTTTGATACAGCGGTGATGAGCGGCGACCGTCTTGTCGACGGCTTCCCCGACGTTGTGCCACAAGTGCCAGCGGTCGACCACCTGCCGGGCCTGCGGAGCGGCTGTCCGCGCGGCCTCGGCGTAGGCCCTCGCGCGGTCGCGGCAGATGATCTCAACCTCGGGGTGCTGGGCGAGCCAGGCGGCCACCGGCTGCGCGTCCCGTCCGGCAGCACGTCGACTGGTCGGGGGGTCTCCAGGTCGGCCAGGATCGTCGCGTACACGTGTCGGCGGCGCAGCGCGAAGTCGTCGACACCGAGAACCCGCACTGTGGTCGAGGGATTTTCTGGCAGGGACCGGATCAAGCGCAGCACGGTGTCCTTCGCTGCTGGGTGGCCGAGTCGTCTGGCGAGTCTGACCGCCGGCCGAGCCGCGAGCGCCGTCGCGATGGTCGTCAACGATTCCCGGAGCATGGCGGTGTGCCGGGCGTACGGTCGGGGCGGGGGTGTCTACCTGTTCGGCGAACGTCACCACAGCGCATGCTGCCGATCCGCACTTGAACCGTCGGACCAGCAACTCGATGACCACTGGCGTGCCCTGCTGATGACCGCGCTCGGCTTCTCAGACGAGATGCGCGCCGCCGCCCGTACAGGGGCCAGCACAAACACAGGCAGGCTCCCTCTGTGTCATCCACGAGGGAGCGGGGCTGGTCAAGTCGGGGGAGTTTGTGCCTTTCGCCCTGCGGCCGTGCCTCCCTGCGGGCAGGCGGGAGTGCCGGGCGTAGCTGCGGTTCGCTGGTGGGGGATCTCTGGTTGTGGGTTGGTCGTCGTCGCCAGAATCCGGGTGATGTCGGAGGGCAGGCCGAGGGCTCGGCTGCCGGTCAACGCACCCTGTTCCGCGAGGACTGTTTCGCGGAATGACGCCACCACGGGCCGAAGATCGACCCGGTGCCAGGCCGCCCACAGATGCACGGACCCCCCGTGCCAGGGAAGTTCACGCACGACGATGCCCTCGGCGGTGCCACGTACCATGCTCCGCTGGATGAGCGCGAGGCCGAGACCGGAGGCGACCAGGCCCAGCGCGGTGAGCGGATCGGACGCGTTGAGGCGGATGTCCGGCGTGAAGCCGGAGGCCACGCACGACGCGACGAACGTGTCACGCCAGGCCGGGTCCTGTGAGTCGCCCACCGCGATCCACGGCTGCCCGTTCAAGTCATTGGGCGTCAACTCCTCCTGCTCTGCAAGGAGATGACTCGCAGGCAGCGCGAGCAGCAGCGGATCCTGAAGCAAAGGGGACGCCTTCAGATCCGGGTCGTCCTCGGGCGGCGGTGTGCGGACCAGTGCGATGTCCAGACTGCGCTGACGCAGGCCTTCGAACTGCTCGGCAGACTCCTGGTCGTACAGCGCAACATGAATCCCGGGGCGTTCCTCACGTAGGGCGCGAAGGGCAGTGGGCAGGACGCCCGTGTGCATGGCGCTGGCCACGTAGCCGATGCACAGGCCGCCCTCCTCGCCGCGGCCGAGCCGCCGGCCGAGGTTCTCCAATCTGTCCGCGTGGCGCAGCAGAGCGCGGGCCTCGGTCAGGAAGACGCGGCCGTCGGAGGTCAGCCGGATGCGCTGCTGGCTGCGCTCGAAGAGGGTGAGGCCCAGGTTCTTCTCGAGCTGGGCGATCTGCCGGCTGAGCGGCGACTGGGAGATGTGCAGCCGGTCAGCGGCGCGCCCGACGTGTTCGGCCTCGGCGACGGCCACGAAGTACCGGAGTTGTCGGAGGTCAAGCATGTGGGACCCCGAAGGACTCAAGTGAGTCCAAGTAAGTCTTGGACAGTCTCATGCATGGATCCTAGCCTTGAACCCGCAAGGCCGATCAATCGTACAGTAGCTCCTATATCGGTCTAAATCGACATCAAGAGGACTATTCCATGACCATCACCTCTCTCCTTCCTGGTGCGCTCGGATTCGGCACCGCGCCGCTCGGCAACATGTTCCGCGCCATCCCCGACGAAGAGGCAGTGGCCACCGTCGAAGCCGCATGGGACCAGGGCATTCGCTACTTCGACACCGCACCCTTCTACGGCGCGGGTCTCTCCGAGATCCGGCTCGGCGACGTACTGTCACAGCACCCGCGCGACGAATTCGTCCTCAGCACCAAGGTCGGCCGCGTCGTCCTCGACGAAATCGAAGACACTGCCACCCGCGACCTCGGCGAGAAGGGCGGCCTCTTTGAGTACGGCCGTCCGAACAAGATGGTCAACGACTACACCGCCGAGGCCACCCTGCGCTCCATCGAGGACAGCCTCAAGCGCCTCAGGACCGACCGCCTCGACATCGTGTGGGTGCACGACGTCGCGCAGGACTTCTACGGAGACGACTGGCTGGCCGCCTACGAGACGGCCCGCACGGGCGCCTTCCGCGTCCTGCAGAAGCTGCGCGACGAGGGCGTCATCAAGGCATGGGGTCTGGGCGTCAACCGCGTAGAGCCCCTGGAACTCACCCTCGATCTCAACGAGCCGAAGCCCGACGCCTTCCTTCTCGCCGGCCGCTACACGCTCCTCGACCACGGCCGGGCCCTGCAGCGCCTGCTGCCGGCCGCCTCGGCCCAGGAGGTGGACATCGTCGTCGGTGGCCCTTACAGCTCGGGAATCCTCGCCGGAGGCACGCACTTCGAGTACCAGAAGGCGCCCGCAGCCATCATCGACAAGGTGGAGCGGATCAAGGCACTTGCCGAGCGACACGGGGTCGGCGTCAAGGCCGCCGCACTGCAGTTCTCCCTCGCCCACCCGGCCACGGTCGCCGCAATCCCCGGCGCCACGAGGCCCAGCCGCATCGCGGAAGACGTGGCCGCCCTCGGCGAGACGGTGCCGGCCGCCTTCTGGACGGCCCTGCGCGAGGAGAAGCTGATCGCCGACTCCGCGCCCGTACCTGCCGCCTAACCCTTCATCCCCTAACTCAGTTCTTCAGGAGAATCCCGTGGCCACAACCACCGAGTCCATTGACATTCCCGTCTCGCCCGACCGCACCTGGCAGCTCATCGGCGGCTTCGACTCGCTTCCCGACTGGCTGCCCTACATCCCCACCAGCGAACTCAGCGAGGGCGGACGCGTCCGCACCCTCGAGAACGAGGACGGCGGCGTCATTGTCGAGCGTCTCGAAGCCTTCGACAACACGGCACGCACCTACAGCTATTCCATCCTCCGGGCCCCCTTTCCCGTCACCGGCTACCTCTCCACCCTTACCGTGCACACCATGCCCGGACAGGACACGGCCCGCGTGCAGTGGTCAGGCACCTTCACGCCGCATTGCGTAAGCGACGAAGAGGCCATCGCCCTGTTCCACGGCATCTACAGGGATGGCCTGGCCGCACTGCACCAGACACTCACCGTGGATGCCGCCTGACCGTTCAGGAGCGGGCATCGACGCAGACAAGAAGATCGTCGGATGTAACGCGGCATCGAGGGGTGTGCCGAGCGGTGAGGGCTGTCGCGACTTCTGGCCTAATGCTGGTCGAGAGGGTGGATCGCTCGCCGCCCTACCGAACAGGTCGTCGACGCTCCATGTTGGTAATTTTTGATGTCCCCGAATGCGAGCCAAGATCATCTCTTCGGGCAAATTCCGGACAGACGTCCCGCGATCGGGCGGCACCAGACATCATGGGGGATCACCCAACAGTAGGGTTGACCTGCGAAAATCGATATAAAGCAATCAGATTTTGACTCCCTCGTTGGGCTCATAACCCAGAGGTCGCAGGTTCAAATCCTGTCCCCGCTACAAATGAAAGTGCAGGTCAGAGCCCGTCCCCGATTTTCAGGGGGGCGGGCTCTTGATCTTCATTCCGGGCACAGTCCGGGCGCGGGGCGACACGGGATAGTAGGGCGTAGATCTATTTCGCGGTTGCTCATCGAGCTACAGTCCCCCTCTCGATGTCCCGGACAGTTCGACGCACTGTTCGCGGCGCCCTGGCAATCAAGAGCATCGATCGAAAGGTGTCGACGATTCGATCCCAGCTCCGGTCATGCGAGCGGCACGGATGGCATGAGAGAACTACTCCACATGAATCTTGCCGGACCACCGACTTTCTCGCCTGGCTGAACCACGCGAGACGGAACCTAGTCCGACGGCGTGTCTCGGTGTCTCCGCCTCAAGCGGAGGAGACGTTCGGCGAACGGGGGACGGTGGCTGGTGGTTGGTGCTTGTGGAAGCGCGCTTAACATGAGGCAGCCCTCGTATCGCCGTCCGTCGTCAGGTCTCATCGCTGCGAGCGCGGTGCCGATACCGGCGATGTTGTCCACGTACTACCTGGCCTCTCGATCGTGTGCCGCCGCACGGTGATGGTGCGTGTCGGTCGATCCGGATTCGGTGGTGCCCTCGTAGTCGAAGCGGCCAAGGGCGATCGTGCCTTCGACTGCGTATGCGCCGATGACCCGCCTGCTGAAGCCACCGGCGACCATAATCAGCGCGACAACGCCGAGCAGGGCGCCGATCAGCACCGTGCTGTGCACGCCGTGGCTTGGTAGTGCGAGGCCCGCGACCAGGGCCCCGCCGGTGATGCCGACGTTGACAGCGGCGGAGACGGTGGCGGCGGCGAGGTCGGAGCGTCCGGGCGCCACCTGCAGCACGAGGCCACCGAGGGTCGCGGTGAACGCCGCGAACGCCAGTCCGGCCAGGGCGAGCAGGCCGACGGCCGCCGTCGGCCGGTGGCCGAGCGTGTACAGCCCGAGCAGTGCGACCGACTGCAGCGCGATGGTCGCGATCAGGACGAGCCACGGGCTACGGTCCACCACCGCTCC
Organism: Micromonospora pisi; assembly: GCF_003633685.1. Taxonomy (NCBI): domain Bacteria; kingdom Bacillati; phylum Actinomycetota; class Actinomycetes; order Micromonosporales; family Micromonosporaceae; genus Micromonospora; species Micromonospora pisi. The sequence continues at coordinate 7,202,875 of NZ_RBKT01000001.1, forward strand.
GACGGCGAGGATTCCGAGCACGCTGGCGACGCCACGCGCCAGCAGGATGGCCCCGACCGACGAGGCGGAGAACCCGCTGACCTCGGTGACGAAGAGGGCAACATAGGTGTAGGCGACGATGGCACCGGCGGTCGTCAGGACGGCCACCGCGACCAGTAGCCAGAAGCGGTAGATGTCGGGTGCCGCGCCCCGGGCAGCATGTCCCTGGTTGGGCGGCGTCGAGGGCAGCAGTGAGGCCACCGCGACGAGCGTGATCGCGCCGAGCCCGGCGACCGCCAGGAACGACACCCGCCAGCCGGCGCGTTCGCCCAGCCAGGTGCCCGCAGGCACCCCCAGGACCAGAGCGACGTTGCCGCCGGCGAACACGATCGCGACCACCCGTCCGCGTAGCCCGGGTCGGAACAGCTCGGCCGCAGCCGGCACCACTACCGCCCAGAACAACGCATGGGTCGCCGCGGTTGCCATCCTGGCCGTCAGCAGCAGCGTGAACGTGCTCGCGAACACCGTGGTCGCGGTGCTGACGACGAAGCCGGCCAGGAGCGCCGACAGTAGTAGCCGGCGAGGGACTCTCCTGGCCAGCGCCGTCAGCGGGATCGAGGCGACGACGACCACCGCGCCGTACGCGGTGACGAGCATGCCCACTTGCGACGGCGATACGGCCAGGTCCGTGGCCATCGGGAGCAGCAGCCCGATCGGCAGCGCCTCGGCGGTGGTGTAGAGGAACGTCCCGCCGGACAAGCCGATCAGCGCTCCCACTGCCCGCCTGTGCCCCATCCGACCCTCCCATCGTTACCAGCTAAACCAGGTATGCCAGCAACAGGCTAGTGGTGCCCCCAATACGGGTCAACTGGTAAAGTCGGTTTTGATGGAAACAGTCGAGGACGTCACGCGGATGCACCTGGTGGGCGGCAACCTCGCCCTGGACTTCATCAACACCCGTACGGGTCCACCTGTCGGGCCCTCGGACGACGACGTGCTTACGGGCTATCCGGAGTTGGTCGCCTGGGGCGTGTACGCGGGCGCCCTCACCGACACGGAGGCGACAGTGTTGCGCCGGCTGTCTCGCGACGATCCTGACGGCGCTCACGCTGCCTTCGCGCGAGCGCTGCGCACCCGCGACTACCTCGACGAGGTATTCCGGCCACTGGCCGCCGGCCGAGATCCAAGCACGTCCGTACTGGCCCGGCTGCGGGACGACGAAGCAGACGCGCTCGGCCACGCACAACTTGAGCGTGGGAGCAGGTTCGTGTGGGCCTGGCGGGATGACCACACGCTTGCCCGGCCTCTACGGCCAGTGGTGCACGCAGCGGTCCAGTTGCTGGCCACGGGCACGCTGGACCGGATCAAGGGGTGCGGAGGCTGTCGTTTCATTTTCAACGACGAGAGCAAGAACCGCAGTCGCCGCTGGTGCAGCATGGATGACTGCGGAACCGCCGAGAAGATCCGCCGCTACGTCGCCGCGCGACGTACGCGTGCGCCTGGTGATCGGCCGCCGCCGGCTGTTTGATCATTAACGGGGGGCTGTATCCGGGCTCCGGTGACCACGTGTTCGTCGCCGGCACTCGCCATCGACCAACTGAAGCACGCGGAGACCGCGCCGTTGACGTTCGTGTCCGAAGGGGTCGAGGCTGCAATCGCGCAGGCCCGTGCGTTCGCCGGCCTTGACCGTGATGTCGACGTTGCAGGCGAGATCGGCGGGGTACCGTACTGCCCCGTGGTTCGTCTGCGCCGTGGTCGGCGCGGCCACAGCGGCCGGATTCTGGGCGCTGCTCACCGTCCCGCGCCGAGCCTCAGGCCATGCCGATGTGTTCCTGGAGAGCGAGTCGCCTCTCCTGGCCGGGGGAGAGAGCCGGGACGCCGAACCGTTCAGTCGCGCTGACCTTGCAGACGGCACCTCGAACGAATGGCTCGGGCGCATAAGGAAGACTGGCAGGCATGGCTGATCTGGGCGACCCGAAGGCTGCGCTGCACCACTACCTCCAGGCGACTCGGGACGACCTGATCTGGAAGCTCGACGGGCTGAGTGAACGCGAGGCCAGGCTGCCCCGCACCGCAACCGGTAACAACCTGTTGGGAGTCCTCAAGCACTGCCTCAATGTCGAAGCCGGCTACTTCGGGCCTACCTTCGGGCGCGAGTTCCCGACACCTGAGGAGCTGGTCCCCATGCAGGCGTACGAGGAGGACCCGCAGGCAGACTGGTACGCCCAGGAGGACGAGACAAAAGACGGGCTGATCGATCTGTATCGCCGTGTCGGGGTGTTCGCGGATCAGACGATCGAACAGCTACCGCTCGACGCGCCGGGGCAGGTGTCGTGGTGGCGGCCAGGTAGACAGGTCGTGACGCTGCAAAGGATCATCATCCACGTCACCTGCGACCTCGCCCGTCACGCCGGCCACGCCGACATCATGCGCGAGCAGCGCGACGGGACGATCGGCTTGCGGCGGGAGAACACCAACGTCCCCCACGGCTACGACTGGCCGGCGTACGTCACCAAGCTGACAAAGCTCGCTGACCGGTTCGGATAGCCCGCCCGATCCCCAGAGGTACAGGCCATCGGCTCGATTCGTGCGCTGAGCGCAACGATCTCCACCGTCACATGCGGTGCCCGTGTGCCATCAGGAAGACCACGCGTGCGGGATCGACGCGAAGACGTACGCCGTCGCCCTCGACGACTGGCCACTTGAGACACCCGGTTGGAAAGACGGGAGCTGTACGTCGTTCTGGTTTGCGGAACGCGTGGCGGACAACGGGACGACAACGCCCTAATGGAGAACTTCTGGTCCCCCTTCGCCTACATCCACCGCTGCTAGCGCCAGTTTGCGGCCGAAACCGGAGGAACACCCGGTGACGAACCAGACCCGCCCTGCATGTTGTTCTGCCTCGCCTTGCTCCCGTTACCTGTCGTCGTGAACAGGGAAAATGCTGCCGGCGGACGGTTGGTTACGGCCAACACCGGGTTACCTGGTGCGGCGGTAATCTCGGACTATGACCCCTGATCTTCGGCAGCTCAGATACTTCGTCGCCGTCGCTGAGGAGTTGAGCTTCACCCGTGCCGCCACGCGACTGATAATCACGCAGCAGTCGCTGTCGCAGCAGATCAACGCACTGGAACGGATCCTCGGTACGAAACTGTTCGCCCGGGACAGCCGGGGTACCAGACTGACCGAGACCGGGGCGTTGTTCCTGCCCGAGGCCCGCGCGGTGCTGGCCCGGGCCGACGAGGCCGTGGCCGTGGTTCAGCGGGCCGCGCGCGGCGAGATCGGCCAGCTGCGCCTGGCGTTCCTGGCCACCACCGCGAACCACCTGCTCCCACCGGTGGTCCGGGCCGCCCGGGAAAATCTTCCCGGTCTGGAGCTCAGCACCGAGGAGACCGCCATCGGGCCGCTGGTCGAGGGCCTGTTCGACGGCCGGTATGACCTCGCGTTCACCCGCCCGCCGCAGGTGCCGGGCCTTGCCGCCCGGACCATCGCCACCGAACAGGTGTGCGTCGTCGTTCCCGAGGGACACCCGCTCGCCAACCGCACCGAACTGACCCTGTCCGAACTTGCCGGCGAACGTTGGGTGATGACCCCGCGCAGCTCCTGGGAACCCTGGCACCATTCGTTCGACGAGAACTTCCGTGCCGCCGGATTCACCCCCGACATCGTCGCCCGGGACGCCAGCGTGCAAGGACTGCTCGGCCTCGTCGCGGCCGGCGTCGGGATCACCCGACTGGGCTGGTCGGCACACAACCTTCGTCGTACCGGCGTGGTGTTCGTACCGCTCGCCAAGGAGACCATGCCAACCGAGATGGTCTGGCTGCCGGACAACACCTCACCCGGACTACGGCGGATGGTGGACGTGGTGACCGACCTGGCCGGCACAACGGACCTCACCACCACCGGCTGACCATCAACCGGCCTGCCGGCCCACACCGCCGCTGGCCCCGTTCCCGGCCGACTGGCCCTGGCGGGTCATCGGTGGACCAGCGTGGGCAGCCGAAATCGCGCCACCGGGTCATCCGAACCCGGGGGCCGACCGCGTTGTGGGCATGGCGAGGCAGTCGGCGTTCCCACGGCCGGACGTGCACGCACGTCCGGCCGTGCAGCGCGAGAACTCAGCCGGAGTCCAAGACCCCGGCAGTAAGAATCAAGCCGGCCAGGCTCAGCCACACGCACAGCGGGTCAGGACGCCGCGGTCGATCGGCTCAGCTCTTCCCAAGCGGTCAGGTCGGCCAGGCGCGATTCGAGTTCGGCGCGGAGCCCGTCGACCGCGTCACCACCCAGCGCGAGTCGGAGGGGCGGATTGTCGCTGTCAACCGCGGTGACAATGGCAGCTGCGGCCTTGGCGGGGTCGCCTTCCTCGGAGCCTTGCATCGCGTTGACGTAGGTGCGGAAAGCCCCGGCGGTCCCACTGTAGGCGTCGATGACCGATGACTCGGTCTTGTTGCTGTTGATCTGGGTGCGGAAAGCTCCCGGTTCCACCATCAGGACTCGCACCCCAAGTGGGGCGACTTCTCCCGCCAGCGTCTGGGACAGGCCTTCCAGGGCGAACTTTCCGGCATGGTAGGCCCCGAAGGCATGGAAGCTTGTCTGCCCACCCATCGAGCTCATCTGCACGATCGTTCCGCTACCCCGCTCGCGCATGCTTGGCAGTACAGCCTTGGTGGTTTCGGCGGCGCCGAAGAACAGGACCTCCATCTGCTCGCGCAGCTGTTGCATGGTGATTTCCTCGACGGCGCCCATCATGAGGAATCCGGCGTTGTTGACCAGGATGTCGATCCGGCCGAATAGTTCGAGCGTCGCCTTCACCGCGACCTGAATGGAGCTGGGATCGGTGACGTCCAGAGCGTGGGTGCTCACCTGCCCGTTGCCGAGATCGACGAGGTCTTGAAGAGTTTCGGGACGGCGGGCTGTCGCCATCACTCGGTCACCTGCGGCCACTGCGGCGCGCACAATCTCGCGGCCGAAACCGCTTGAGCATCCGGTAATAAGCCACACGCGGTCCTGGGCTTGGTCTGTCATGTCTTTGCTTCCTGATCGGTGACGGTTTTCTGTAACGGCTTACGAGAACCATCCTGACCACAGGCGCGCGGAGCGGTCCAACACTCGTTTCCTGGAGCAGTGACAGGTTGCTCCTGTGACGTCCCCTGAGCTGCGGCAAACTGAGCTTTCTCGCCTGGCGCACGAAATAGGTTTCACGCTGGCGACCACCCTGACGATCTTCGAGGTGCCGCCTGTTCCCGAGGCCCGCTTGGCACATGATCGCGTCGGGCGGCCTGAGCAGGTCGTCGCAACCATGGGACAAGCCGTACGGCGAGGCCGGCCAACCTGCGTCCCCATGGTGATCGGCGCCCACGTCACCCCGACGCCGCCTCGTACGAGCCCTCAACTTCAGGGCAATGGGCAGCGAGAACAGGCTTAGACTGTGGTTGCCACAGGAAGAAGGTGTTGGACGCGGCAGCCTCCTTCGGGAATCATTTGTCTTGTCGGCCGACGGGCGGTTCAGGATGCCAAGGAGCGAGGCATGACGACCGAAACTCCGGCTCGTGCCCCGTTGATCAAATTGGTAGCGGACACCGGGCCGGGTGGCCCCGCCGGGGCGGCAGCATTGCCCAAACGCACCGTGCGGGCAGGGCCCGGCGTTCACCCGCCGCCAACAACGCCGAGGTGGCGAGTCAAGTCAGTTCGGCCACCGACAAACTCTTGAATATCCGCAAAGGAACAATAATGCCTTCGGAAGCCTCTCTTCAGCAGTTCGCCGACCGCTATGCCCTGCGCGATCTGGTCGATGCCTATGCCCATTGTGCAGACGTGAATGATTTCAGGGGCCAGGCGGCGCTGTACGCCGAGAATGGTCGGGTCGCCGTCTACACCGGCGACCCCGACACGAATGAACCAGTCCAGGTACTGACCGGCCGGGACGAAATCGAATCCGGTATTACGGCGACTTTACAGGACTTCGAGCAAACCTTTCACTTCAACGGTCAGAGCACGGTGTTGACGCTGAGCGGTAACCAGGCGACGGGCGAAAGCTACTGCATTGCCCACATGGTGGCCAACGTGGCCGGTGAGCGAACCCTGACGGCGATGACCATTCGCTACCGTGACACGTTCGCACGTGTCGACGGAAGGTGGCTGTTCGCCGAACGGCTGCTCATCATCGGCTACACCGACCGGCGCCCACTGGTTGCCTGAACCATCTTGGCGCACTTCGGATAGCAGTTGAAGGAACCTTCTCGAACATCAACAACGGGTGGGCTGCCGTCCTGTATGAACATCAGGTTGGCGCTCGTCGTGGCGGATCTAGTTCTCGGGACAGGCGGCGAAGGAATCATCTCCCAGCGGCCTCCAATCAGAGCCGACACCGCAAGCCGCCAGCGGCACTGGCAGCCCACGCGCGCCCGACATCAGAGGTAGATAGGAAGCTGGTACCGCCATGGTTCGCAATGATTCAGTGGAACTCGTGCATAATTTCTGGTCTGAAGTTTGGCAGCCGCCGCACAACTTGGATGCCATCGACCGGCTTGTCGTGGAGGATTTCGTCCTTACGTCAGGCGGCGAAGAGATTGTCTCCCGTGCGGCGTTCAAGCGTTGGGTCGCTGGTTTTCTGTCGCAGGTCACGGATCTACACCTCAACCCGGTGGAGAGTTTCCAGAACGCGGATGGTAGCCGCGTGGTGTCACGATGGGTTGCTGTTGGAAAAAATGCGGGCATCATGGGTACTGCTCCCAACCAGGAACCTATCCGTTTGACCGGCATTGCGGTGTGGGCGGTCCGGGCAGACGGGATGCTTCTGCACAACTGGGTGGAGCGGAGTTCCTGGGAGCTCTACCGACGGCTCACTGACGGCTCCCACTGACACGAACGGGCTGTCGTCGGCTCGGGCAGCACCTCGCCGTGGCCTGCGAGCACGCCTTGAGAGGCTCGTGCCGCCTGGTTCCCGACCAGTACGGCGTGTCCTCACCGACCACGACCGCGTTCCAGATGCGGGTCGGGCCGTTCAGGGCATCGCGCCCCCTCATGAACCGAGGTCAGAACGTGGCGATCGGGTTGACCAGGCTGCCGGACGTACCGGCGAAGCGGATCGGCGCGACTGCGAGCTGGAAGTCCCACTGGCCGAGCTCGGCAGCGGTTGTCGCGCACATCTCCAGGTCGCAGTTGTCGAGCAGCCACAGACCCATCGCGACGAGACTCACGGCGTGAACCGGCATCAACACGTCTTCGTACCCCGAGGGCTGAACGTCCTGGGGAGTGTCAGCGCCGATCAGCGCGACGTCGCGTTCATGTAGCCATGGCAGGCAGGACGCGTGCCAGCCGGCCTGCGTGAAACCGCTGGCCTCACCGGCCTCGTGCCGGACGCGGCCATAGCCGGTCCGCAGGAGTACCGCATCGCCGGGTCGCACCCGTACACCCTGGCGACGCTCGGCCTCTTCGAGATCGTCGGGGAACACACCCTGTCCCGGTTCCAACCACGGCACATCGCGGACCCTCGCGATGTCCAGCAGGACGCCACGCGTGACGATGCCGTTCGCCGCCGCTGTGACGGCCGCCCACGCCGATCCCGTTGCGGCGTCGACCAACGAGTGCGGCCGCCCGTTGTACATCGTGCCGTCCCAGAAGATGTGGCACGGCGAGTCGACGTGGGTGAGGGTGTTGCCGTGGAACGTGATGCCGAGCCGCTCGGACGAAAAGCCCCAGCGCCGGTCGTTGCGGAATGCGGGCACCGGTATGTTCTCGGCACCCGGCATGTCGGCGGCGCACGGGCACGTCGTCGTCGACCGCTCCATGTCCTCCGGTACGGCGACCTCCCATGCGCAGGACACGCTCCTGCCGTGGCGCACGGCCCGCGCCGCCGCCAGTCGGACGTCGTCGGTGATGTGGTTCAGAGTGCCGAGCTCGTCTTCCTCGCCCCACCGTCCCCAGTTCGACAGCATGTTGAAGTATCCGAGCACGTCGTCCTGTGTCGGCATCGGTCGCCCTGCCGTCATCCCAGCATCGACTCCTCCGGTCAGGCGGTTCGGGACACCGCAGGTAGGGTATCCCGCCGCTGGATCGAAGGCCGCAGTGACTGGTCGATCAGACGGCTCGTCCGCACCGCCGGCCGCTACCGCGTCATCGAAACTGCCGCACCTCCTCGGGTGTCTCGGTCGAGGGCTACGGCCGCAAGGCCGAGGTCACCACCCTTGCCGCCTCCGCGATCAACGCGTCGTCGTACGTGGCGTCCTGCTTGTCGCGGGTGGACAGGATCGCGAGCACGATCGGTTCCCGATCGGGTGGCCACACCACCGCGATGTCGTTGCGGGTGCCGTACCCGCCGGAGCCGGTCTTGTCGCCCACCACCCAGCCGGCCGGGACGCCGGCCCGGATCAGTTTGTCGCCGGTCGTGTTGCTCCGCAGCCATCCGGTCAACACGGCGCGGTCCTCGGCATCGAGCGCCTCCCCGAGGACGTACGCCCTGAGGTCCCCGACGAGGGCCCGTGGCGTGCTCGTGTCACGCGTATCGCCCGGCGTTGCCTCGTTGAGACTGGTCTCGGTCCGCTCGGGGTCGGTGGTCCGGTCGCCGAGACCGCGCAGTGCCCGCTCGAGGCCGTCCGGTCCGCCGAGTCGCTTCAACAGCATGTTCCCGGCCGTGTTGTCGCTGTACCGGACTGCGGCGTCGGCCAGTTCGCGCAGGCTCATACCGGTCTCCACCCGCTTCTCGGTCACCGGTGAGTAGGTCACCAGGTCGGCGGCGGTGAAGCGGACGACCTGGTCGAGTTCTGCCGTTGACGTCTCGGCCAGCACCGCCCCGGCCGCCAGCGCCTTGAAGGTCGAGGCGTAGGCGAACCGCTCGTTGGCGCGGTGCTCGACCGTACGGCCGGAGCCGGTGTCGAGGGCGTAGACGCCGAGCCGGGCACCGAATTTCGCCTCCAGGTGTCCGAACTCGGGACCGGTCGTCGGTCCGGACGCGGACGTCGGGCTCGGGGCCGTGGTCGGTGCCGACGGAGCCGGGGTAGGCGCCCCGGTGGTCGAGCAGCCGGCCAGCGGGACGAGCGCAAGCGTGGCCGAGAGTACGATCGCGGCCCCACGGGGCGAGGGGAGCAGAGAGCGGACCAGCATCGTCGACTTTCCTTTCCTGTTCCGATCCGGCCGACATGAGGGCCGTCGGCCGATCCGTTGGAAACGGGCCCACCAAGCCAAGAGGCGGAGCCCGTCGACTACATCATGGGTACGGAGGACGCCCAACACGAGGCAGTTCCGTCCGTGGATCGTCAGTCCGGCACCGGAAGGCCGTGCCGGTGCGCCATGGCCGCAGCCTCGGTCCGGCTGGACGCGTGCAGTTTGGCCGGGATGTTGGAGACGTGGTTGCTGGTCGTCTTCTGCGAAGTGTGGAGCTCATTGGCGATGCGGCGGTTGCTGTGAGCGTGATGCCGGCCAAGTTCGTCACGCCGAACTGATCCGGGTTCAACGCGGGTCTCGGCGGCGCAGCCCCATCGATGCCGACAGGTGGGCCGGGCCGAATCCGCGCTGAGGATCGTCGATGTTGCCGGGGCGGATCCAGGTGTGTTGGAATGACTCACATCGCCGCAGCGCGGGGGCAACCGTGCTGGGAACGGCCAGCGCGGGAGCATCGCAGTGCCGGCAGCGCGCCGCTTCGGCAGGCGCTCGCGTGCCGCATCGCCGGGCCATCTCTACGACGACGGGCGTCTTGCCGGGCAGGCATCCCCGCCCGACGTACGTATCCCTGGCACGTGTCTCCGCGACGGCCGACGCGCTCGACGTCTGACACGCCGGGGCGTCCGATGCGGTCTGCCAGTGCACCAGAACCGGCGACGAGGTGAGAAGCAATCATGATTTCCTGGGAGAGTTTCGCGGGGTGGTACCGAAACCGCCTGGTGTGGGTGGCGGTGATCCTGCTGGTGGTGTCGGTCGGTGTGGTCGTACTGGTCAACCGGGCCGGCCCGGAGGCGGAGCCGGCGGATCTGCAAGGGCAGATTGTGGCGCGGATGCGTACGACGCTCGAACAGGCGGACCCGGGGCAGCACAACCACGCCGGACACGGTGTCCAGCAGGCGACCACCGAGGAGAAGCCGGCGGTGATCTGCGGGGTCCGGGTTTACGGCCACGAGCCGGCCGAGGTGACCGTGCTCGCCGACGTGCAGAAGGTCTACGGCTTCCACCTCTGCGGGGTCGCCGAGCAGAAGCGCCCCTGGGACGTGGCGGTCAAGCTGGCCGGCCCGGTGATCATGGATATGTCCACCAGGCCTCCGGGTATCCAGGTGGTCGAGTCGACCGCCGACGTGATGTTCGTCGACCGGCTGCGGGAGATGTTCCCGGACAAGTACGCAGAGCTGGCACTCAAGGAGGCGCTGGCCGACTCGGAGGTGGCCGACCTGCGCCGCCGGTACGACGCCGCAGCCGGGCTTTGACCGTGCTGGGCGGCCGGGCGGAGCGGTGGTACCCGTACCCGCCCGGTTGCTCGGACCGAGCCTGCGAACCAGAGGCTGGACAGCTAGAAGACCAGCTCGCCGTGAAGCTGTCGGCAGTCCCGGTTGTCCGGCGTGGACAGCTTTGGGAGCTGGGCTCGACGACGAGTCAGGTCGGCTCGATCCAGATCCGGTCATAAATAGATCAACGTTGATATTTGAGTTCATGAATGTAATAGTTGTTTGGGAGCGTTCCCATTGTGATCTCTGGTACCGAAGAACGGAGGATGAACAGTGCGTTCAAACAAGTCCGATCAATCCGGCGGACGATCCCGGTCAGCCGTCCGTCAGTCCCTCCGAGGGCTCGTCCTGCTGTTCGCCATGGTGGTCGGTATGGTGCCCTGGACCGGCGCAGCCCAGGCCCACGGCACCATCATCAACCCGGCAAGTCGCGCCTACCAATGCTGGAAGACCTGGGGCAACCAACACACGAACCCGGCCATGCAGCAACAAGACCCCATGTGCTGGCGGGCGTTCCAGGCCAACCCCGACACCATGTGGAACTGGATGAGCGCGCTGCGGGACGGCCTTGGCGGCCAGTACCAGGCCCGTACCCCGGACGGACAGCTGTGCAGCAACGCCCTCTCCAGGAACGACACCCTGAACCAGCCCGGAGCCTGGAAGACGACCACCGTCGGCAGCAGCTTCACGGTTCAGATGTACGACCAGGCCAGCCACGGTGCTGACTACTTCCGGGTCTACGTCACCAAGCAGGGGTTCAATCCGACCACCCAGCGTGTCGGGTGGGGCAACCTCGACTTGATCACGACGACCGGGCGCTACGCGCCAGCGCAGAACATCTCGTTCAACGTCTCGGTGTCTGGGCGCAGCGGAAACCACGTCCTCTTCGTGATCTGGAAGGCGTCGCACATGGACCAGGCCTACATGTGGTGCAGCGACATCAACATCGCCTGATCCAGGACCGACAGCGCGGCAATACTCCGGCCCAGGGCATTGACGTCCTGGGCCGGATTGTCTTCTGCTAACGCACTACCGCGAGTGCGCGCTCGTCGCCCTTGCCGGCGGTGCTCTCACGGGAGCAGTTCGGCGTCGTGGATGAGCAGCGCGACCTGGACGCGGTTGTTGAGTTCCAACTTGGCCAGCAGCCGAGAGACGTGGCCCTTGACCGTGGGCACGCTCACGCCCAGCGCGGTGCCGATCTCCGCGTTCGACGCCCCGTGCCCGAGCGCGACGGCCACCTCGTGCTCGCGGTCGGTGAGCGTGGCCAGGCGCCTGCGGGCCTGGGCCCGCCGTGGGCCCGCCGCCGGGTCGGCGATGTGGTCGATGAGCTGACGGATCACCGTCGGAGACAGGCTGGCCGCACCTGCCGCGACGGTGCGGACGGCCTCGATGATGTCCTGCGGCGGGGTGTCCTTGAGCAGGAAGCCGCTGGCCCCACCGCGCAGCGCCTCGAGGACGTACTCGTCGGCGTTGAAGGTGGTCAGCACGATCACCTGCGGCGGCGATGGCCGGCACCGGATGCGTTGCGTGGCAATCAGACCGTCGACCCGGGGCATCCGGATGTCCATGAGGATCACGTCCGGCCAGTGGGCGTCCACGAGCAACACCGCCTGGGCGCCGTCCCCGCCCTCCGCGACCACCTCGATGTCCGGGGAGCCGCCCAGCAGGATCCGCAGCCCGGCCCGTACCAGTGGGTCGTCATCGACGATCGCCAGCCGGATCGGCCGGTCCCGCCTCAGCTCGGCCACGGTAGCCATGCCCGGAGCCGGAACGTGTCGCGGTCGACGCCGTACTCGACCCGGCCGCCCGCCAGCGCGACCCGTTCACCGAGGCCGACGAGTCCCATCCCCGCACCCGGTATCACCGGCGCCCCGGACGTGCCGGTGCACGGGTTGGTGATCGTGATCCGGAACTCCTCGCCGGGGGTGCCGGCGAGCAGCACCTCCACCGCCGCGCCCGGCGCGTGCTTCCGGGCATTGGTGAGGCCCTCCTGCACGAACCGGTACGCCGTCCGGCCGAGGACCACGGACGGGGCGGTTGGCGGCACCCGGCAGGTGTAGTCGACAGTCATCCCCGTCGTGCGGGCGCTCTCGACCAGGTCGGGTAGGTCGGTGAGGCCCGGCTGCGGCGGCTCCGGCCGTCCGGCCGCGCCCTCCCGGAGCACACCGACGACGGTTCGCAGCTCCTGCAGCGCCTCGTGCGCGCTGGCCCGGATCGCCCCGGCGGCGAGGGCCACCTCCTCCGGCCTCGCGTCAATCCGGACCTCCAGGGCGCCGGCATGCAGGCTGACCAGCGACATACGGTGGGCGAGCACGTCGTGCATCTCACGGGCGATCCGCGCGCGCTCGGTCAGCCGCGCCTGTTCGACGCGCAGGTGCTGTTCGGCCTCGACCCGGGTCGCGTGGTCGCGCAGTGACCGGGCCAGCCTCCGGTACGCCTGCACGAACAGCCCCCACCCTGCGGCGGCGGCGCTGATCACCAGACGCATGACGACGTCGAGCCAGAGCGGGTACGGCGGATGGTCCTGCAACAGGAAGTAGACGACACCGGTGAGGACGTTCACGGCGCCGAGCAGGAGCACCACCGGCGCCCGGCAGCGGATCGCGACGGTGAACAGCGCGACGGTGATCGCGCCGGTCGCCATGACGGACACCGCGCCGAACGGCAGGAGCACCAGAGCGAGCCGGAGCGGCCAGCGTCGGCGTACCGCCAGGGCGAACGCGCACAGCGTGCCGATTCCGACGTCAACCGGCCAGGGCAGCGCCGCCCCGGGCGCGGTCGCGTCTCCCAGCGGCACCATCAGCGCGCCGTAGCCGCAGGCCAGCCCGATGGCGATGCCGTCGGCGAGCCGGTTGCGCCGCGCCGACCGGCTGCTGCCCGTGGGCTCGGGCACGAGCAGGGCGAAGAGCAGGGCCGACATGTGCGCAGCCTACGAGGTCCGGGTGCCGGGCGGGACCTACCAAAGTCGTGGTCGCGAACGGATCGGGTGAAGGGTGCCGGACCCGACCGTCAGCCGATGTGCGGCGGAAGCCGACGGGCCATTCTCGGCCCCATGACAAGCAGAGAAATGTGGCGGATGGCCGCGGTGGTGGCCGCCGCGACAGCCTGGGGAGTCGTGGCGGCCCGGTGGACACCGCGCGGGCCGCTCACCAACGCGCAGGCGCTGTGGTCGATCGGGATCAGCGTCGCCGTGGGTCTGGGCGCCGGCTGGTGGAGCCGTTCGCGGTGGGCGATGCTCGCGGCCCCGGCGGCCTTCGTGGTGGCACTGGAACTGACCCGGATCGGGGTACGCGGACCGTCCGTGGACGCACCGCACCTGAGCCCGTTCGGGATGGTCGCCCTGCTCGCCGGTCGGGGTGTGCACGGTGTGCTGTCGGTCCTGCCGCTCGGACTCGGCGCCGCCTACGGTGCGGGTCTCACCCGCCGGGGCCACCGGGGCAGCAGGATCCGGCGGGCCGGTACGGCCGTGCTGACCACCGTCCTGGTCGCGGTCACGGTGGCCGTCTCCGTTCCGGCCCGGACGGCGCCGTTCCCGGGTCCGGGCGGCGTCGCCGAGCTGGCCCTCGTCGACGTCGGCCCGTACCGGCTCGGCATGATGATCCGCGGTGCCGACGTCGGGGCGCCGGTGTTGCTGTTCATCCCCGGCGCACCGGGCGGCACCGAGATCGGTTCGACGCGTCAGCAGCTCGCCGCGCTGGAACAGCGCTTTGTGGTGGTCACCCTGGACCGGCGCGGCGGTGGCTCGTCCTATCCGGCGCTGGAACCCACGGACACGGTCACCCTGGGCGGGGCGGTCGCCGACACCGTGGCCGTCACCGACTACCTACGGGACCGGTTCCACCAGGACAAGATCTACCTGCTGGGACACTCGGGCGGATCGATCATCAGCGTGCTCGCGGTACAACGCCATCCGGGGAAGTACCACGCCTATATCGGCACCGGTCAGGCGGTCGACCTCGCGGCCAGCGACCGGTTGTTCTACCAGGACATCCTTGCCTGGGCGGGTGCGACGGGCCACGACAGCCTCGCCCGGCGGCTCACCGACCAGGGCGCCCCGCCGTACGCGGACGTTTACCTCTACGAGCCGATCATGACGTACGCACCCCGCGTGTACGACTACGACCACGGCCCGAACGCGAAGGGCGCCACCGGGTTCGGTCTCGACGTCCCCGAGTACACGCTGCTTCAAAAGATCCACATGATGAACGGGGTCCTCGACACCTGGAGCGCCCTGTACCCCGACCTGCAGCACGTCGACCTGCGCCGCGACGCACCGCTTCTGGAGGTACCGGTGTACTTCGTGCAGGGCGGGCACGAAATGCGTGGTCTGGCGACGGTCTTCGACCAGTGGTACGAGCGGCTGCGGGCGCCGCGAAAACACCTGGACGTCTTCGAGACAGCCGGGCACCGGGCCATGTTCGAACAGCCGGACCGCTTTGTCGCGGTGATGGACCGGGTACTGACCGGACGGTGACGCGCGGACCTGTCGGGAGACGATCGTGATTCGGCGCGTGCGGCCGGGCTCAGCCGGGTCGTACGGTGCCGACCACGTTCACCAGGTGCAGGGTGTAGGTCTCCCACTCCGACAGGTGCTCGGTCGAGATGCCGAACAGCGCCATCGTCTTGCGGTGCGGCAGCGGCAGGGCCACCTGCATCTGCCGGACACCGTCCCGGTGGTGGCCGATGGCCAGCATCCGCCCGAGACGGGTGTCCAGGTCATGTACCTCGGCGTGCGGGCGCAACGCGTCCGCGAGCGGGGTCAACGGGTCGGCGATGTCGACGCGGTGCAGGCTGACGGTGAACAGACCGGTCGTGGGCACGGCCGGCTCCAGGACCGTCGCGGCGTACCGCACGCCGTTGGACCGTAATCTCTCGATCAGCAGTTCCTGCGTTGAGGTGATCGCATCCCGCTGACCCTCGGTACTGTCCGGCCACACCTCGGCCATCCGCCGGGTGGTCCGTTCGATCCGGTCCTCCGGGCTCGAGGCCAGATCCAGTGGGGTGAACTGCGTCGGCACGTCGAACCGGAACGGTAGCGTCACCGCAGTATCCGCAGCGTTTCCAGGGCGGGCTGCGGTACGAGCTTCGCACCGTTGATGGCGACCTTGGCCCAGGTCGCCTCGCTCTTGGCATCCTGCGCGTCGATGTCGCCCGGATGCGTCCAGGTCAGCACGGTCGGCACCTGCGAGGCGGCGGTGGCGCCGGCCTGCAGCGCCACCGCACCCTCGAACTGCTTCACCGGGTTGGTCGTCACGAGACCGGCGAGGTCCTCGAAGGTCCGCGCGGGGCTGGACGGGGTGCTGCTGCCCTTCAGCAGCCCGGCGAGGTTGTCCGCGTTCTGCGCCGCCTTCACCAGGTTCCCGCCGAAGCCGAGCAGGTCGCTGGCGAGGGTGACGCTGGTGGTGGGGGCCTGGTCGCCGTTGACCGCCATGTCCAGGCCGTGGGCGCCGAGCGCCACGGCGTTGCCGAGCAACGCCAGCGGCACGGCCACCGCGGTGGCCCCGGGAATGAACGCGGCCAGGCTCGCGACGGAGGAGAACACCGAGGCGGCGTCCCCGATCGTGCCCAACACCGTGGGTTCCTTCGGCAGCGGCGGCGGCTCGAACGGCGCCGGCGTCGGCCCCTGCCCGGCCAGTGAGTCGAGCATCTCCTGAATCCAGGCGGCGGTGTCGGTGACGAACCGTTGCTGCGCCGCGGGCGAGATCGCCGGGTCGAGCTGCAGGGTCAGGGCGTACGCCGGCAGGTTGCGCACGATGGTGTTGACGATCCCCTGCTTGGCGGCCGCGACGGTGTCGGCGAACGAGGTGACCAACGTCTGCAGGTCCCGCATCCCCGTACCGACGCCGTGAGTCGCGACGAAGAGGTCGAACATGCTGCGGCGGAAGGCGTCACCGGCCTGGTCGGTCCAGCCCACGAGGTCGCCCATGTCGAACTGGCGCAAGGTGTCCACGTGTCCGGCGGCCTCGCCCCACGAGGCGGCGAGTGCCCGTACCCTGTCCTCGTCGGTGTCGGGCCACTCCACCAGGGCGTTCACCCGTGGCCACAGTCCCAGGTCGGTTGGTGGCGGTGCGATCGGCATGGTGTCGTCCCGTCCGCTCAGCCGCCGGGGCCACGGGTGGCGAGGTCCGTGGCCGTACCGAACCCGCTGGCCCCGAACCGGTCTGCGGCAAGGTAGTCCTCGACGCATTGCCGCCCGACGGAGGCCCGGCCCAGGAAGGCGTCGGACAACTCGTCGGCGGTGCTGTTGACCGGGTCCGGCTGGTACCTGGGCAGGAAAGCCTGGGCGAGCTGCCCGGAGCCGATGCCGGCCTCGTCGGCGGCGATCCGGCCCTTGAGGGTGCTCCACGCGTTGCCGAACTCCCGCCCGGCGGTTTCGATCCCGTCCATCGCGCCGGCGGTGGCCGTGGTCTCCATGTGGACGAAGTTCACCGCCTGCCCCTCGCCATCCGGTCGAGGTCGGCCAGCAGCGGGTCGAAGTTCGGGTCGGTCGCCTCCGGTGGCATCAGGTGCCGGGTCAGGGCGACCACCTCGGCGTGCGCGAGGCCGGAGGCTTCCCTGACGGTGTCGAGGATGCGTCGGCTGAGCGCCCGCGCGTCGTGCTCCCGGTAGATGCGCGGGTCGAGCGCCAACTCCAGAAGTTCACCACGGCCGCCGACGGTGACGGTGATCAGGCCGTCCGATGATTCGGCGCTCGCCCGTACCTCGGCCATTCCCCGCTGTACGGCGCGGAGGTCCTCGGCGAAGCGTCCGTACGCTGCTGCGTCCATGTCCCCAGTGTCGACAGACGCGGCCGGGTTGCCGATCCCGCTGACCGCTTCCGGCCACCTTGGCAGCGGGGCAAGAACCGCCGGACCGCCTCAGCGGAGCAGGTAGCCGACGCCGCGCAGGGTGTGCAGGACCGGCGGGGTGCCGAGCTTGCGCCGCAGTCCGGCGATCAGCACGTCCAGCACGTTCGAGTTCGGTGCGACCAACTCGTCCCAGGCAACCGCGATCAGCTCGTCGCGGCGGACCGGATCACCCTGGGCGGTCACCAGCCGTTCCAGTACCACGAACTCCTTGGCGGTCAACGGAAGCGGCCGCCCGGCGCGACGGGCCGTGTACCTACCGGTGTCCAACTCCAGGTCACCATGCCGCAGCACCGGGGGCGATCCGGTGTCACCACGCCGGCAGAGGCTGCGAACCCGGACGACCAGCTCGGGCACCGCGAACGGTTTGCCCAGGTAGTCGTCGCCCCAGGCCAGTCCCTTGACCCGGTCGTCCGGCGTGTTTCGTCCGGTCAGGAAGAGCACCGGTACCGGCCAGCCGGCACGGCGCCGGTCCGCCACGTACTGCAGCGAGTCACCGGCCGGCAGGATCCGGTCGAACACGGCGCAGTCGTAGACGTTGACGCTCAGTGCCTCGTCCGCCTGCGGCAGATCGATCGCGGTGTCCACCGCGAACCCCGCGCCCCGCAGGGACGCGTCGACGGCCACCCGGAGATCCTCGTCGTCCTCGGTGACCAGTACCCGCACGACGCATACCGTAGCCGGCAGACGGGCGTTGTGCGATCAGGGCGGGTGCCGGCCGCTACGCCAGCCAGCCGCGGTCGGCGGCCTTCAACCCGGCCTGGAACCGGCTGCGCGCGCCGAGCCGGTTCATGATGGCGGACATCATGCGGCGTACGGTGCGTACGGAGATGCCGAGGCGGGCCGCCGCGGACTCGTCGGTGCAGCCCGCCGAGAGCAGCGCGAGCAGTTCTCTCTCGCGCTCACTCAGCCCGGTGCCCTCCGTCACCTCAGCGGCGGTGAGCGGCATCGCGGACAGCCAGAGTCGTTCGAACAGTTCGGTGACCGCGTTCACCACGCTCGGCAGCTGGAACATCGCGACATCACCCGGTCGGCCGTCCCGCCGGTCGCTGGGAAGCATCGCCAGGGCCTCGTCGACCACCGTCGCGTCAGCCGGCACATTGGGGAGCGTGCGGATCTCGGCCCCGGTCAGGCCGAGCCGGCGCAGCCGCATGGCCAGCACTGGAGTGTCCCGGATGTGGTCCGGCAGGATCACCCGGTAACGCAGCCCGCGCCGCAGGTTCTCATGGTCGGCACGGCGCAGCGGGTCGACCGGTTCACCCGGGCGCGCGCGGAGCGTACGGATGACGAGCACCTCGCGAGTCGCGGCGGCCACGGCGGCGTCGATGCTGGCGTGGGTGGACAGCACCGTCGGCTGCACGATCCGCGGGCTCGGCACCGGCTGCCACGCGGGACGTACGGGGGCCTGTCGGTCCCGCACGGTGGTGGGCAGGGATTGGACGGTCATCAGAGCGCTCCTCCGATCGGCAGCGAGGCCGTGACGGCCGGTCCGTGCAGACCGTCCAGCCGTTCCAGATGGACACCGAGGTCCGGGCCGAGCGACGTGAGCGACTCGACCGCCGCCTGCGCCGCCTCCGGTGTCGCGGCGGCGATCCGCAGTACGCCGGAGAGTTCCGTGCCCCCGGCGACCACCGCGACGGTGACCGCCACATCCCGTACGCCGTCAAGCAGCTGCTCCAGCACCTCGGCCGGCCCCGGTGACGGTGACGGTGACGGTGACCCGACGGTGGCCATCCGTAGCCCGATCTGGGTGACCGGGCCGGCCCGCCAGTAGTGCCAGTGCTCGCGAATCGCCTCCCGCCCCGGACCGGTGTGGGTCAACGAGGTCAACGTGGCGAGCAGTTCCCGCTCCGGCACCACTGTGAGGTCGAGGCCGGTATGGCGCAGCCGACGCCGCAGCCGGCGTACGGCGTTGCCGAGCGTGACCCGCAGCACCGAGTCCTCCGCGGCGTCCACGTCGCGCAACACCCGTACGGCGAGCCACGCGCGCGGGGCGACCTGCTGTGGGCCGCGGTGCAGCACCAGGTGCAGCCCGAGCCGAGGGGCATCGGGATCCCCGTCGCCCGACACGGCACCGGCGAGTACGGCCCGAACGAATGCCTCCGAACCGGGTCGTGCCGGTCGCAGGACCGCCACCAGTTCGTCAGCCCGGCTGACGATCCCGGCCTGGTCGCCACCGATCTCCGCCGTGTCGATCCGGGCACCGGGCAGCAGCAGCGCCAGCAGAGCGGCGGAACCCTCGGCGGCCGGCAGGTCGAATGCCCGACGGCGCAGCAGCAGGCGTGACCGCCGGCCGAGCAAGGTGGACAGCCACGTCCCCCGGACCCGGATCGCGGTCACCGCGAGCAGTACGCCGGCGGATCCGCCGAGCGCGACAGCGGCCGGCCAGTCACGTCCGACGGCGCCGGCACCCAGTACCAGAGCCAGCTGCCAGCACACGATCCGTGCCAGGGGCAAGGGCAGGGGGAGGCGCTGGGCGCGGGGGGCCGGGCGCACGGCGCCGGCCGGATCGGCGCCGGGATGGTCCGTGGCGGTGGAGGCACCCGCGTCGGTGGCAGGAACCGCGACCGTCGGCGGTGCGCCGGGAGCCGGTCGGACGCCTGGGAACAGGGGCGGTTGGCCACCGAGACGGGCGGCGGCGACCACGGTGCGGTTGCGGCGCGCGGCGGTACCGGGCGTGGTCGGTGCCGGCACCGGTGTCGTGGTGGCCTGCCGGACGCTCTCCGGCTGGGCGGTCGTGGCCATGCTCGTCCCCCTCATGCGACCCTGCGGTGCTCACGGTGGTCGTCCCGGGACGGCCGTCCCGCTGACGTCGCGCAACCGGCCAGATGCCGCAGCAGCACGTGGCTTCGGTAGCGCTCCGGCGAACTGACCGCCAACAGCCCCCGGTCGACCAGCTTCTCCAGCACCGGCCGGGCCGCCGTCGTGGTCATGCCCAGCGCTCGGGCCGCGACGGTGGCCTCGAACTCGCTGGGCAGGTCACCGAGGGCGTGCCAGGCGGCCACCTCCGGGCTGTCCAGCTGCGAGCTGGCGTCGGAGATCGAACGTCGGAGGGCGTCGGAGAGCACCCGGCACGGATCGTCGTCGAGTTCCTCGGCCAGCCGTCGTACGGTCCAGTGCGGCCGGGTCCGCAGCCGGGCGGCGGCGTCGCGCAGCGCGGCTGGCAACCCGCCGCAGTGGCGTACGACGGCAGCGACGGCCGCGTGGTCCACAACGGCCAGTGGGCCGCCGACCGCCGCCACGAGGAGTGCGGCGGCGGCCCTGTCGCCGAGCGGCTCCAGCCCGACCCGTACCGCGCCGTCCGGATGCCAACCCCGGTTGCTCGTCGTGACCAGGGTCAGGCATCCGGGTGCCGCTGGCAGCAGCGGCGCCAACTGGTCGCCGTCCGGCACATCGTCCAGCACCAGCAGTACACGTCGCCGGGCCAGTTCCGAGCGCCACAGCGCGGACCGTTCGTCGAGGTCGGACGGCATCTCCGCCGCGGGTGTGCCGATGCCGCGCAGCAGCCGGCCCAGCACAGCCGGCGCGGCCGGCGCCGAACGCGGGTCCGCACCCCGCAGGTTGACGAAGAAGTGGCCGTCCGGGTAGCCCGGTGCCAAGCGGTGCGCCGCGTGTACGGCCAGGGCGGTCTTGCCGACGCCGGCCATGCCGTCCACCAGCACCACTGGAGCCAGCTCGGTCGCGGCACGCCGTACGGCCGCCACCTCGGCCGTACGCCCGACGAGCGCAATGTCCCGGGGAAGCTCCCTGCGGGTCCGGGCCGGCCGCGCGACGCCCAGCACCAACCGCTGCGCCTCGGCGAGTACGGGCCCCGGCTCCACCCCGAGTTCGGTGGAGAGCAGTTCCCCGGCCCGCCGGCAGGCGGCAAGCGCCTCGGCGCGCATGTCGGCCGCGTGCAGGGTGCGGACGAGTTGCGCCCACGCTCCCTCGCGCAACGGGGCGTCTGCGGTGACGGTCCGCAGCGTGGCCACCGCGTCCTGACCGTGGCCCAGGACCAACTGCAACTCCGCGAGATGTTCCCGCAGTCGCAGGTGCAGTTCCTCGAACCGGGTCACCACAGCGGCGCAGACAGCCGCCTCGACACCCTCGAAGGGACGTCCCCGCCACAACCGCAACGCCTCCTGCACCAGGGTGAGCGCGGCGGCCGTGTCGTCGGTAGCCGTCCGCCTGGCCTCGCTGGCGAGTTCCCCCGCCCGGTCGGCGTCCAGGTCGCCCGGCCCGACCCGGAGCCGGTACGCGCCGGACCTGCTCTCGATCCGGGTACGCCCGTCGTGCTCCGGCAGCAGACGGCGCAACTGCCAGACGTAGGTCTTCAGGTTGGCCTCGGCCGACGCCGGCACGGCCTGTTCCTGCCAGGTGGTTTCGACCAGATGATCCACCGTCACCCACGAGTTAGGCTGCAGCA